>JALWUI010000183.1 GCA_027082775.1 Candidatus Kapaibacterium sp. | reverse complement strand
ATGGTAAAAATGCTCCAGTTGGTCCGAAAAGTTGAGCGGAATGCGGGACTGAAAACATAGTGGAGCTGCAAAGTGGCACTATGACATTGCTCCTGCCGCTGCTCGATCAGCAAAACCGGTTCGGAGCCAAACGGAAGATAATAGTCACGCCGGGCAATTTCCGTGGCGCCACCAAGGTGCAGTTGGTTGCGCCGGGTGCCTGTTTCGATAGAAACGTTTGTTGACCAAAAGCCATTCTGCCGTTCCGAAAACCAGCTCCATTGCCCCTGCGTTTTCAGATGGAAAATGTACGAATCCCAGGGAAGCTGCACCTGCCCCTCGACACCGATGGCTGGAGCGTATTCATTTTGACCGAACTGAGTAGAAAAAACCATACCTGCCCCACCCCAGAGGGAAAGCGAAGACGGAGCGGGACGCCATCGGATGCCGGGAAGCGCAGCGAATTGCAGACGCCGATTCAGCGGCTGCGCCTGAGAGTCGGAAATCAGCCAGAAATCGCTGCGAGTGACCAAGGCGAGTGAGGGAGAAAATTGCCAGCGCAGGCGAAGGGTGGCTGTGTTCTGATCTCTGGTATTGCGCGCAATATCCAGAATCGTTGAACCCTGATACCGATTGCTGAAATCTACAGCAACCAGCGGAGAATGCCATTGCAGGTGTAGTTGTGATTGCAGAGAGAGGGTGGAGAAAAAACGCTCGAAAGTGGTCTGCATCTGTAGCGTTGTGTCCTGTCCGTACAGGAGCAGTGGCAGGCAGGCAAGCGATGAAGTGATGAGGACCCACCTTACCCCATTGTTATGATCCTTCCGGTGGAAAAGAGGCTGAAGCATTGCTCAGCGAATGAGCTAATTGCAAAAGCACACCGAACCGGAGACCACGCGCACTGACGATGCAATGGGGAGTCCGGGTGTGGCGAAGAAACTCCAGCAAAATCAGGGTGCCGGCTGGCAGTACATCGGCGCGATCAGGATGGATAACCGGATGGGATTGGAGTGTCGCAAGCGGCTGGCGAAATATCCACACTGCAAGACGCTCAATCTGCTCGACCGAAAGGTGGTAGTGGTGCACCGCAGCAGGATCGAAACGAGGAAGCCGAAGTGCTAAGGCTGCCAGGGTGGTTGGAGTTCCACCGACGGCAAAAACGCGACCGGGATCCTGAGGAGGGAGCGATTGGAGTTTGCGCCGAATCTCTTGCTGTGCTGCTGTTCTCTGAGCATCCGTTGGTGGAAAATCAGGAAAGAATTTTTCGGTGAGCCGCACAACGCCGATCTCCAGACTCCACAAAGCATCAGGAGTCCATCCGCGGCCGGTAGCAACCTCGGTGCTGCCACCGCCAATGTCCAGGACAGCACAGCGTTGCGAGGGTGTTTCGGGATCAACAGATCCCCGGTAAGTGAGCATCGCTTCCTCTTCGCCGCTGATGATCGTAATGGGTGATTGGAGCGCTGCTTCCAGTTGACGTTGAACTACAGAGCGATTCGTCGCTCGCCGCAACGCACTGGTTGCCACAGCAGCAATTGCGGTGCAATGATGAGTTTCACATAGCTGCCGGTATTCCCGAAGAATACGAATTGTTCGCTGGAGCGCTGCCTCACTAATTGCTCCCGATTCCTGGATGCCTTCGCCCAATCGGGCGATTCGGTGGTAGTCGCACACCAGTTCGAAAACATTTGCTGACCATCGAACGCAGGCAAACAGCACCGTGTTAGTGCCAATGTCCACGGCTGCTAAGGTTTTCGGTTGTCCGGTAGCAACCGGAACGTGCCAGCGTCGATAGCTGTCTACTGTTTTTGGCTCCATACGGCGATCCAATTCTGACGTTCTCGAATTTCCACTGGCTCAAAGCGATGCTGACGGAGCAGCGCTACCAGTTCTGCTTGATCTTGCTGTAAAACACCGGAGCAGATGAGATGGCCGCCGGTCGCAAGGGCGCGTGCGTACTGCGATAGAAGCTGCTGGTGGAGGTGTAGGTACAGGTTTGCAACAACGCCGTCTACCGATGGAAACGGGAAAGAGAGAAGATCAGCACAAGAGAACTCGATGTTCTGTATGCCATTGTTTTGTGCGTTTTCCTGTGCTTCCGCAATAGCAGCCGGATCACTATCGACCGCGATGACTCCACGGGCACCGAGCCGGGCAATGGCAATAGCCAGAATACCCGTTCCGGTACCGGCATCCAGCCACTGCTGGCCAGGCGCAACAATGTTTTCCAGCAATTGAAGACAGAGCTGTGTCGTTGCGTGCTGTCCGGTGCCAAATGTTGCTCGATGCGGAATGATCAGGGTGATAGGGCGATCCACCGCCGTCTCTACTTCTGGCGGTACCACCGCAATCCGGTCAGAGACGATGATTGGCTGCAATGTCCCGATCCATCGGCGGTACCAGTCCTGCTCTTGATATGGCACAGGATGGCGCAGTACGATGCCGGGCATTGCGGTCAGGTGTTCGGATAGTGCCGACAAAAGCTGTTCGGCAGTTCCTTCCCACTGAAAGTAGGCGACAATGGTGTCATCCGATTCTTCGGTCCCCAGCACCGGCATTAACGCAAGAATTGCATAGAGTTGCTCTCGTTGACTTTCCGAACATTCGAACGTTACCTGATAGCACGCTGGAGCCTTCATTGAATGTGATACACCCATTGGAGCACCGTTTGTCCAACCACTTTCAGGGTTGCCGGACTGATGTTTTCGATGGTATCGTGGAGCGTGTGCCAGTAATGTCGCCGGGGGTCGGAGTCCTGATGACCGATGAGCAACTGATCGATGATGTTGACAGCCGGAATACCCGCAGCAATAAGGCGCACGTGGTCATCAAACACTGGTGGTCCGGGATCAAACACAAAGTGTTGCGGTGCAAGGGAGCTTCCGATCTGCCACAGTGTTTGCATCAGCGCCGGCGCTGATGCAAACACTGTGGCAGAT
>JALWUI010000182.1 GCA_027082775.1 Candidatus Kapaibacterium sp. | reverse complement strand
CTTCTGCAGGAGTGCGACGTTTGCGTTATCCACGGCACTTTTGAGTTCGCCCGGAGTGATCGCGGAGAGAATCCCAAGTGCCAGTTTGGGACCGATGCCGCTGATGCCGATCAACAAGCGGAAGACCCGACGCTCTTCTTCGGATAAAAATCCGTAAAGTTCCATCGCATCTTCCCGGACGACAAAGTGCGTGTACAGTCGCACTTCGCTACCAGTGTCGCCCAGTTGATCGATCGTGGAGAGTGGAGTGAAGAGATAATACCCAATCCCGTTGCAGTCAACGACAACACCGGTTGGTGTCTTGTCTACCAGCGTACCACGGATTTGAACAATCATCGAAATCCCTTCTTTTGCACGTTCTACCACGACGCAAGACGAGTATTGCCGAACTTTTGGTTCACCGGTGCAAAAAGAATGGAATGATGGAAAGGTGGGATCGCAGGAGGCGCCGAACTCCACGAGAGAAGGCGATGATGCGTCCTTAACGACTACCAACTGGGGTTTGTGAAATCGATGAAAGGGCAACACAATGAAGTATTATTTTAGCGTCCGGATTCCGGGAACAATTGACAGCGTGCGTCCAACGGTAGAGGCACTGTTGAAAGAGGAAGGCTTCGGAATTCTGACCGAAATTGACGTGAAGGAGACGCTCAAAAAGAAGCTGGATGTTGATTTTCCGGGCTATGTCATTCTGGGGGCTTGCAATCCACCGTTTGCCTATCAGGCACTGCAACGGGAGGAGAAGATCGGGTTGATGTTGCCGTGTAATGTCATTTTGCAGCAAAAGGATGGAGAGGTTGAGGTGAGTGCGATCGATCCGATTGCATCGATGGCAGCCGTCGAAAATCCCGGACTGGAGGAGGTCGCAACGCAGGTGCGCGAGAAGCTACAGGCGGTGATTAATCGCCTGGCAGAGCGCTATCCGGCGACAGCTTGAGGAAAGATCGGATGACGGTTCTGGTACCGATTGCCTTTGGCACTGAAGAAGCGGAAGCGGTCGTAACCATTGACATTTTGCGGCGTGCCAATCTGGAAGTTCTGGTTGCGGGCTTAACCAGTCCGGTGGTGTGTTCCCGAAAAGTGCAGATAGTGCCTGATACCACTGCTGATCGCATTGCTGAGGATACGCTCTTTGATGCCGTAGTATTGCCCGGCGGCGCAGAGGGGACGAAGCAGTTAATGCACAGCGCGTGGCTTCGACAGTTGCTTCAACATCATCATCAACAGCAGCGCTGGATTGCCGCCATTTGTGCTGCTCCCCTGATCCTTCACGTGACCCACATTTTACAGCCGGGACAAATGGTGACGGGGCATCCTACGATTAAGGAGCATCTGGTGGAGCGGTATGTGTACCTCAATCAGCCGGTGGTGGTCGATGGGAAGATCATCACCAGTCAGGGAATGGGAACAGCGGTGGATTTTGCGTTGAGCATTGTGTCGCAGCTTCAGTCGCCAGCGCTTGCTCAGGAGATTGCAGACCGAATTTGCTATCAGTGGGATTCACGAAGGTGAGGATGCTGCAATGCTAAGGAAATGGATCGCTTGGTTCGTACTGGGCATATGCCTTTCGACCGGATGGGCGCAACTGGACTCAACCGGCATTCGGCTCCTGGATTCTGCGCTCCAGTTCTATGGACTGACCCATCAGGATCTCTGGCTGGCGTGGGATGCCGTAGCGGATGATTCCCATCGCTTAGCGGTCGTGAAACAGGTTTTTGAGCAGCCATTGTCTGTTTTCAAAGTGTTAGATCGATACCAGCAGGCGGCGCAGTACAGCGTGGACCGTTTGTTGATCCGTGCTCAGCGCGATCTGGAATGTGATCCCTACCGGGCACAGTCTCTGGCATTGCGTTATACTACACGGCAAATGGACTCTGCTGTCGGTTTTTCAATCGATGAGCGATTCTCGCTTCCTGAAGCAGCGGTGCTGCGGCAAATTCTCCCGTTGTTGATGACCGCTACGGTATCGGTGGAGCAGGTGCGTGCCGGATGGGACCCCGATTCGTTGCAGTATGTCCTGACCTATCTGGATTCGCTGTTGTTGCCTTCGGAGGAAGCAGCCGATTTGAATCTGTATGAGCTGAAAGCGGAAGAGTATCGCTGGAATCGAATTAGCAAGAAATTTTTCCGGCTGGCATCGATTCAGATGATCCGTTCGCTGATCCATCGCTCTATTGATTGCCTGGCGTACGTGCTGGCGCTTCCGATTTTGAACAATCAGGTTTCGGAGCATTACCGCGATATTCAGCCTGTGGAAATTTCAACGCCGATGGGAACGATTGCAATTGGTGGGTATGGAGATGATGTGTATCGCAAGCCGTACGCTGTTATTATCGATTTCGGCGGTAATGATCGCTATCTGTTCCCATCGCTGACGAAGGAAGAAAAATTTCAGCAGCCGGTGCAGTGCATCATTGACCTGGCGGGGAATGATGTATACGTTGGTGGAGATTATGCGTGGGCGTCTGCGGTGTTTGGAATGAGCTTTTTGATCGATGTGACGGGCAATGATGTCTATGTCGGTGAAAATTTTACTCAGGGATCCGGGGTTTTTGGAGTTGGCGTGCTGGTGGATAAAGCGGGGCACGATCGGTATATTGCCCGAAGCTGTGCACAGGGCAGCGGTGCATTTGGAATTGGCGTTCTGTGGGACTCTACCGGCAATGATCTCTATCAGTGTGCGGCGCAGGGGCAGGGATTTGGATTCACGCACGGCGCGGGACTGCTGGTCGACTTTGCAGGCAACGATTTGTATACAACCACCAGTCCGTTTCAGGATTTTCTGCGCTATGATCAGCATTTTCTTTCCTTTACGCAGGGAGCGGCACTGGGCTATCGCCCCATAGCTTCTGGCGGAATCGGTCTGGTGCTGGAATTTGCCGGCAATGATGTGTACACCAGCGACATCTACGGACAGGGAACGGCGTATTGGTTCGGCATTGGAGCAATCTGTGATCAGAAAGGAGATGATCGGTACGTTTCGTACCAGTACGCTCAGGGTTCGGGGGTGCACTTTGCCCACGGTATCCTCTGGGATCGGCAGGGTAATGATCATTATGCCTCCCACGGTGTTTCTCAGGGATGTGGGCACGATGTGGCGCTGGGAGTGTTGCTGGATGAAGCAGGGGATGATGATTACACCGTGGAAAGCCTGTCGCTGGGTGGCGGGAATGCGGATGCCATCTCCATTTTGCTGGATTACCTTGGGGATGATACCTACATCGCGCGGCAGGAATGGAATATGCTGGGCTATTCGGATTATCGTCGCCGCTATGGAATGCTGGGACTCTTTATCGATGGGCAGGGACAGGATCGGTATGGCGAAACCATTGTGCAAAATAATGTGGCAACGCTGAAGTCAACGTTCGGCACTTTCTATGATGCAGAGGTTGTGGAAAAGCCGGAGCAGAAGCGGACAGAGCCACCGCTGACTCCACCGGATTCTTTGAAAGAGCCGCTGGCAAATTCGCTGGACAGCTTGTTTATCCAGGCTTCTGCGGCGCCACAGAAGTATCAGTACAATGTGAAACCGGCTCGCGAAAAAATCATTGCAATGGGGCGAGCAGCGCTACCATTTTTAGCAAAGAAGCTGGGAACGGAATCGGCACGTGAGCGGCACGCACTGGTGTATATTTTACGCAAGCTGTACGATCGGGATACCGCAGCTATTACGCAACTGGTTGTTGATTCGCTCCAGTCAAAAAATCCTCGCGTTCTGGGAATGGCTGCAATCATCGCAGGGGAAAAGAAAATTCGAGCAGCGTTGCCCTTTTTAACACCGTTGCTACACCATTCTCAGTGGCGCCGCCGGCAACTGGCAGCGTACGTCATTGGGCTGATTGGAGACTCCACGTATGCAGATACACTTCGGCTGATCTGGCAAACAGAGCAGCATCCATTTGTGCAGATGCGGTTAGCCACTGCTATTGCTCGCTTGCAGCCGCCGTGGCTCTGGGACTGGATCGTTGAGCCTTTGCAGCGAAGCCGGTGGGTCGTTGGGCCCAATACCGTCGAGACGCTGCGCCGATACAGCGATTCACTTTCGTGGATGACTTTTCACCGTATTGCCCAACAACTACAGAACTCTCCAGAAGCGCTGGCAATGTGGATGTGGATTCTGCCCAGAGTACGCTTTGCATCGACCGATACCTCGTCGATCCAGCGCTGGATTGCGTCGCTGTCGCTCCAGCAGCAGCGGCAACTGGTAGCACAGTTCTGGCGGCAGCCGCAGCATCGGTGGGCAGATCAGATTCGCCGGGCGCTCCGTAAACGCAAGCCATTGCAGGCATTGCTGCACCGGTGGGAAGCGGTTCAGCGGCTTTCTTCCGTTCAGAAACAGTGAGAGACCGGCGCCGTCTGGAAAAATGTGTTGTACTGGTTGAAAGTCTACCACTGAAAGTGCGATCGGCGCTTGCGATGCCCCGGTCAAGTTGCTGAGCCTGCTGGATCAATCCCCAACCAGCAAGGGTAATGGGCAGGCAGGAAGTTGAGCCCTAAGAGCTGCGCTGGAGCTTCTGGCGGAGTTCTTCGATCTTTTGTTCGTACGCTGCCGCTTTGTCCGGATACTGTTGTTGCAGTTTCTGATAGGTCTGGATCGCTTCTGCAAATTTGCCCTGTTGTACTAAGATCTGAGCCATTGTGTCGGTCGCAATCGGTGGCGCGCTGCTGGAGCGCTCTGCTGAAGGAGGTGGTGGTTCTTCCGATGCAGGCATAGATGGTGACGGTGATTCCTCCTGACGGATTTGATTCAGCTTCTGCGCTAAGGTTTCCAGTGGCGTAAGGATCGGTGCAATTTCCTGATCCGTCGCCATTTCCGGCATAGTTTCCAGTGAAGAAGGCGGTGTCAGAGGAGAGTGGAAGGAAAGCTCCGAAGGAAAAGGAGGTGGCGCCGGCACTGTGTGCTCTGTGCTATGGAGGGGGAGCGAAGAGGATTCCACCATTCCCAGACTGCTGAATTCTAAGCCCGGTATCAGTCGGATGTAGCGGGAGTTGTAACGCCGCAGCTTTTCATCTGGATCCCCAGGATGTTCCGTGATGAGCTGAAAGCGACCGGGAGGGAGCTGGCCACCGTCTGTTACTTCGGTTGTCGATGGTGGTTCCATTTCCTGCTCGGCAGTTGATTCAGGAAGGAGTTCTGTTTCTGTGTCTGATCCTGGTGCCGCCACCGATGGCGCAGATGTGCCTGTGTCGGTTGATTTCTCCACACCCAGAAGCTCTGGGATGAGCGAAAGATCGTTTACTTCTGCGGAAGAAGGCGGTACAACGCCCTGTGCTGCTGGGAGATCCTCTGTTGTCGTTGCTTCGGATGCGGCAAGGTCCTCAGCAACGCGTTTCCGGTCGTCCATTGTCAGGGAAGCCGGTTGCGATTCACCTGTTTCCGGTGAGGTGAGCATGTCAGGTGGCGTTGCAGTGTGGGGTGTTGCATCGTCAGTGTCGCTGGTTTCCAGTGGGACGGTGGATTCACGAACTGCGGGCGTTTCGGACGGCTGTGACGTTTCCAGTTCCGGTGAAGTATCGCCCGGTTGCGCAGGAATTTCAGAAAATGATGTTTCTTGTGGAGAAGATGCTTCCGTCAATGCAGCATCAACAGCCGCTTCTTCGGACGAAGCTGCGGATGTGGTTGGCAGCGAGGAAGATTCGGCTGATGATGCTTCGCTTTCCACTGGTAGGGTTGGCTCCGATGCACCTGGTTCTGTTTTTTCGCCTGCTTCGAGTGAGCCTGGACTTGCTGCTGTCGTCGTATCCATCCCTGTATCGTCTGCCTGCGCTGTTCTCACCGCCCGGGATTCGACCGGCGTTGAGGAGAGTGGTTCAGAAATGTCCACGGGTGTTTCGTGGATGGTTTCTTCTTCTTGGAGTAGTGCTTCTTCTGTCGCTTCTTCTGATTCTGAGCGTTGTTGTGTTGAGCGCTCTGGCTCGCTGGCTGTTTCTCCGGTGGATGCCGGTGCGGGAGTGGGTTCAGCAAAGGACTCGATCGTTGCTTCTTCAGCCTGAGCGTGGTCGGCAAGTCGGGCAACGAGGATTTCCTGATAGAGGCTGAGCACCTGCGGATCGCGGGGAAATCGCTGGCGCGCTGCATCTGCGATAGCGGCTGCTTCCTCTAACCGATCCTGCTCTTTGTAAAATTGCGCCAGCACGACATACGCAGTAACATACTCCGGATAAATCTGAAGACCTTCCTTCAGAAGCTGAATCGCTTCATCACGGGAGCCGGCGTCCCATAGTTGCCGGGCGTCCTGAAGAAACAGAGCTGAAACCGTTGCCATTTTTTCCTGTGTTTTTCTGTTTCCGCCGTTGCAAATCTACGAATTTTGCTGCAAGGAATGGTAGGTGGCGGCAAAGGCGTGCGCTTTTTCCGGATCGATGGGTGCGGCTGTAGATCCACCGACCTTGATTGCGGTACCGACAATGCAGCCGTCGAAGAAAGGGGCGAGGGTCTGAAGCAGCTCTGGCGTGGCTCCACTCCCAATAATGAGTGGAATCTGTGGAAGGTGCGTTTTAAGCTGTCGAAAGAGGGCAGCATCTGGAGCAGTGCCGGTTGCTGGACCGGTGAGAATCAACGCATTGGCTTTCCCACGTTCAACCATTTCTTCCGCTACAGTGAGGAGCGGGCGATCTCGCAGCGGGACAGCGTGCTTCACATTGAGATCTGCCCACAGGGCGACCGTACTGTTCAACTGCTGGCGGTAGCGGATTGTGCGATGCGCCTTGCCCTCTAAAATGCCCTGGTCTGTGATGGCAGCGCCGGTATGGACATTGATACGGATGAAGTCTGCGCCGGCGATGTGCGCAACTGCCAGTGCTTCAGCCGTGGCATTGCGGAGAATATTGATGCCCAAGAGCAAATGCGGAAATTGGGACCGGATTGCACTGGCAATGACTGCCATCGCAGCGGTGATATGTGGGGGAACGGTGTCGGGGTAGAATGGAGCATCGCCGAAGTTTTCCAGCAACACGCCATTGAAGTTTGCCGCTTCCAGAATGGTGGCTTGCTCCAGCGCGTATCGTCGTAACTCTTCCATCGTGTGGGTATTGCCTGGTTCGCCCGGCAAAGCAGGTAGATGGATCATCCCGATCAGCGGTCTGGATTGGAAAAGGGTGTCTCCGCTCATAGCAGGTCAGAATTGTTCCAACACGCTTCGTTGCCCGGTGGTGACGACCTAAGCCTGCACTTCAGGTACGAATTGCTCAACCCAGCGGATAAGGTAGGCTTTGGCAATGCGTTCGCCGGGGCGGATTCGGCGGAAAGTTTGCCATAACCGGCGGAGCCGGGTTTTGTATACCGGCAGGGCAAACAGCTTGCAATGCAGGGCGTAATACAGAAGGCGAATAAAGGAGCGAATGATCCGTGGATGGAGTTGTTTGAATCGGCGTTGCCGCAGGCGTTCGACCAGATAGGTGAGCTGGTCCAGTTTCTGGAAACGGTAGTAGATTTGCGCCCTGGTGCGATAAGCACTCATCAAGTTGATAATATCGCCGGTTTCCTGCTCAATCGTATGGATCCGGTCCAGCATCGCCTGATAGGAAAGTGGAAGGTGAGATTGTCCAAGTGCGAACTGCACTTCCAGAACGGCGGCTAAACTCTGGTAAAAGCGGTGTTCGTTGTTTGTTGCCCATCGAGCCAATTGCTGAATCAGTGTTGGTATGCGTTGATCATTACCCAGAGCAAAGTACACCCGCAACAGATGGGCGGCAAAGTAAGGAAACTGTGGCGAATCGGAGGAAAGAACCGACAGCGCCTGCTCCAGAATGGTTGCGGCTTTTTCTAATTGGTCGTTTGCGATAGCATCCATTGCTGTTTCTAACTGGTAACCGGGAGAATGATGGAGAAAATCCAGAAAGGAAAGCTGGAAAGCGCTGTCCAGATAGTTCAACTGTCGCTGTTGCGCATCAATCTGTTCCAGAAATTCCTGATTGGAGCTGATCAGCGCATAGGATTTTTGGAGCGTGAGTTTGAAATGCTGGAGCACAGGAGCGAAGGGCTGCAGCAGGGGGAGTTGTTCAAAAAACTGGAGTTGCTGCTGGCACCGTTGAAATGTTTGGGCAGAAGGATGCAATCGCAGTTCCAGAACGCACTGTCCAATGAAACCCCACAGCCAGTGGAGCAGCGCTTTTGCAAAGACATTGTGCGTAGAGTCAAAAAATTCAGGAGGGTGGGCAATGCCGCCTCCAGAGATGGTGCTCAGGTAAATACCCAGGTACAGTTGGTACGCTTCATTAACCAGAAGCTCTGAAGTCTGAGGAGGATTTTCCCGCTGGAGTTTGCGGAAAAATTGCTGGAGCAGTTTCCACGCTTCTTGCGGTTGCCCCTTCTGCTCCAGAGCACGAGCGCGGTAGTAGAGAATTTCCGTGGGACTCAGGAGATCTGAGGCAAGGTCTGATGGGGCTCCTTCGGCGTGTTCTGTCTGGAGAAATTGCATAAAGGCGCGAACCAGCTCTTTGTAAATGTGGTAGTACGATTGGTAACGCTTCCGGAATTGTGGTTCGTGCGGCAGGGTGCGGTAGATGCTCGCAACCGCCTGCCGGTGAGAATATGGTTTGCGCCTGCGTACCTGCTCCGCAATGTACGCAGCGATCTCGGCTTTCTTCGTTCCTGATGGCAATGTAGCGAGAAAGCGATCGACATCCTCAGGGGAAGCGGCAGCGAAAAGTTCGTACAGCGAACGCTTCATTCCCTCGACCTTTTATCTGTGCTCCTGCTGCATCCTGCCAGCCTGTGCTTGTGCCGATTTTGCAGATCATCGGATGAATTCAACAAATCGATCTAAAATGCTTAAGCAAACATACAAATTTCCCGCTAAAATTGCAATAAGTTAAAAACAACAAAGCGGGGAAAGCGATGCGACGGTGGTGGAAAAACGGTGTTATGATCTTGTGCTTTCTCAGTGTTGCAAGCGCTGTAGCCCAGACGTCGCCTTTCACAGTGATTCCTTTTCAAGGGGTGTTAACGACCAGCGGTGGAGTGGTCGTGCCCGATGGGAATTATCAACTCACCTTCCGACTTTACCCAACCGCCAGCGGTGGTAGTGCCATATGGAATGAAACACAAACTGTCAGTGTGTCCAATGGGTCGTTCAGCGTATTGCTGGGCAGCCAGAACAGTTTTGGGAATTTGCGGTTTGATCGGCGGTATTACTTAGGGATCAGCATAGGGGGAGGCAGTGAGTTAGAGCCGAGGATACCGATCGGAGCAGTGGCGTATAGCATTCGGTCTCGGTGGGTAGAGGAAGTAACCAGTGGGAACATAGGGGGTGTGATAGTAGCTGGGGAAGGGATTGGGATTGATCAGAGCAGTACGGCGGTAACGATCCGGGCGTTGGTAGGGGAAGCGATCTGGAATGCGGGGCAGTTGCGTGGGCGATTGGTGAGCGGAGCGGCGCCGCAGGCGGGGCAGGTATTGAAGTGGGATGGGACGAAGTGGGCGCCAGGGGATGGAGGCGGGAGTGGTGGAGCAGTTGGAGGAGATTTGAGCGGGGTAGTCACGAATGCGACGGTGATAGCGCTTCGTGGTCGACCCATCAGTAATGCAGCGCCATATCCGGGACAGGCGCTTCGATGGGACGGGAGCCAATGGGTACCGGGAAGTGTTGGCGAATGGTCTGTGACCGGGAATACCCTGGGAGGTGGGGAGTATATCGGTGCTCTCAACGCGACACCAGTTGTTATTGGCGTTGCGGCGCATCGGGTTTTCTACTGGGATCCCAATTTGCAGATCCGGCGCTCGAAAAAGGCAGCGGGTAATCATATGGGCAGTGTGGATTTTCAAATGGTCTTTGCCAACGGTGGTGATTCTTTGTTGTCCGGCTATGCCGTTCGTCGAGGTGGACAACTGCATAAAGGAGTCGCTGATTACGGAGTGATTGGTGGTGGCAAGCGGCATAAAGAGGTCAGCCAGTACTCTGTCGTAATGGGTGGAGTAATCAATGAGGCTTCTCTGGACTCCAAAAGCCTTGTATTCGGTGGATATGCCAACGCGAGTCGGGATCGGTATGTCACCATTCTTGGAGGATACGAAAATAGTGGGATTGATGGGGACTATGGAGTGATTTTAGGAGGGTACGACAACGATCTGTTGCAGAATAACACTTATGTGAGTATTGCTGGCGGTTATAAGGTAGCGGCAGATTACAGTGCAGATTATGCAACCGTTTTAGGGGGACGCTCCGCAAATGTATCGGATTATTCTGCGTACAGTGCCGTTGCTGGTGGAGCTTTTACCTCAGCAGGGGGGAGTTTTAAAGATTATGCCTTTACCGGCGGTGGTGCATGGAGCGATTCCCCGGGAATGTATGCAGCGGTCGTTGGCGGATATTCAACCACAGCGGGCGGTTTCGGCGCCAGCAGAGCCTTCGTCGGTGGTGGAAGTTATGCTGAGGCTTCCGATTATTTCAGCACGTGTGGCGGGGGAAGCTCAACCGTTGCAGATGGTGAGTATGCCACCGTTGTTGGTGGATCGTATGCAAAAGTGTACGCCCCTTTTTCCTTTGCTGGAATTAGAGGAAAGGTGAATAGCAGCGATAGTGGCAGCGTTACGATCAATGCTGGATATTCGGAAACCGGCGGGAAATTTGAAGCACTGCTGGGCGGAGAGTATCACACGGGCAAAGGAGATTATGTGTGGATCTATGGGTATGACGTCGATCCACTCAATCAAGAGCATTACCGGGTATATCTGTTTTCGCCAAATTATTCGGGGAGTCTGATTCTCAATCGCCTGGATGGAAACTACCCGATTTATGTCGGAACCCATCTGGATACGCTCAACGGTGGTGGTGCTCATTTGACCCCAGGAGGTGTGTGGACCAATGCTTCCAGTCAGTTCAAGAAAGATCGCTTTCAGAAACTGGATGGCAATCAGATACTGCAAAAAATTCAGCAGTTGAACATTGCTGCCTGGTACTATGCTGGAACGCAGGAGCGGCACATTGGTCCCATTGCTGAACAATTTGCCGAACTCTTTGGCACCGGTGTCCTGAATGATCCCAACAGCCGCCACTACCTTTCGACGATCGATCCAGCAGGGGTTGCACTCGTCGGTGTGCAAACGCTCTACCAGCGATTGCAAAGCATCGAACAACAGTTGCAGGAAATTGAGCACATCATAGATTCTGCGAAGTAAGAGCAATGGTTGATGGAAGCAACAATGGAAGAGCGGAAAGTAGGGATCCAGGAAAGTCAGCGACAATTGCTGTGGCTGGAGCGATTACTTGAGGAAAAGCCGGAAACAATCCATTTAGCCAAGCGGATAGCTGGATTGCGGCTTTATCAGCAAGGGTATCCTGTTACGGAAATTGCATCCATTCTGGGAATGTCGACTTCGTGGATGCATCGACAGTTGCAGCGGTATCGGGATGGAGGATTACCATCTGTTTTGCAGTGGCGAGGACGAAATTGGAAAGAACTGTTGCAGCACGAAGAGCGAATGCTGGCGGATATCGACAAGATGGCAGATGATGTTGAAAACTCTGTGTCTGGATTGTTTTGACAGTAGCAGAAACGGTTGTTCAATAAAAATCGGAGCAGAATGATGCGGTGGACACTCTGGAAGTGGTGGTGGATTTTTGTGAACGTGGTGATGTTCGGTGTCTACCCGGCGTCGATGATAGCCCAGACGTCGCCTTTCACAGTGATTCCTTTTCAAGGGGTGTTAACGACCAGCGGTGGAGTGGTCGTGTCCGATGGGAATTATCAACTCACCTTCCGACTTTACCCAACCGCCAGCGGCGGGAGTGCCATATGGAATGAAACACAAACTGTCAGTGTGTCCAATGGGTCGTTCAGCGTATTGCTGGGCAGCCAGAACAGTTTTGGGAA
>JALWUI010000181.1 GCA_027082775.1 Candidatus Kapaibacterium sp. | reverse complement strand
TTGTAGTGGAGAGTAAAACACAATAGAGGCACCGAGAGAGAATGGCTCACACAGCATCAGCGAAAAAGCGTATTCGACAAAATGCGAAGCGTCGTGCTCACAACCGATACTACCGGGTAATGGCACGTCGGGCAATCAAAGCCGTACGGCAATCGACCACGTATGAAGAAGCGGTAGAAAAATTCCGATTTGCAACCAAAATTCTGGATCGTATTGCTGACCGTGGCATCGTCCACAAAAACTACGCAGCAAACAAAAAGTCGAAATTAGCAAAGTACATCAACAAGCTGAAAGCCGCGCAAGCAGCGTCGTAATCAGCACGCGCCCGTAGCTCAACTGGATAGAGCATCTGACTACGGATCAGAAGGTTGGAGGTTCGAATCCTCCCGGGCGCGCAAGGGAAATCCCGGAATCCAGAGGAAAAAACCTGACCAAAATCTGCTCTCTGCACGATCCCTGAAGTCTACGCAGCACCATCATCACGGAAGTCCTGAGAAGCAGGTGGTTCTCTCCTCTCTTAACATCCAGCAGAGTGGTCGCTCCGTACACTACGACATCAGTTCCAACGTTGTGGAATCTTCGCAGAATATAAGCCAGCCCACCTGGCAACGGATGGGAGCTGGACAAACGGCGGAAATCATAGATTGGGGGCGCAAGTCATTTGAAGAAACAAACAAAAGGGGACGGCAATGACAGGATCGATGCAACCGTTGATTGATGCGTTGAACGAAGATTTGGCCTTTGAGTATGCCGCAATTATTCAGTACATCACCTTTGCGGCAATGGTCAAAGGAATCCATCGGCGGGAACTGCACGAATTTTTCCTGGCAGAAATTCTGGACGAAGTAGAACACGCAAAGTACCTTGCAGAAAAAATTGTCGCTTTAGGTGGCGAACCCGTCACAACCCCCAAACCTTTCCCGATCGTTTCTTCTCCCAAAGAAATGCTGGAAGCCATTTACGAAGCGGAAAAGACGACTGTGGAGCGGTATACCGAACACGCCAGATTAGCGGAGCAATTGGGCGCCAAGGACGTCCAGGTGAAACTGGAAGATATTATTGTCGAAGAAGCGAACCACCGGGACGAAGTGGCGAAAATCCTCTGGATGTATCAGGGAGATTGATCCTGCGGCTTTCGATGCGCTTACCAAAGGTATTGTTTGTGTGCCTGGGCAACATTTGTCGTTCGCCCTTAGCAGAAGGCATTTTTCGGCACCAGATAGCGCTTCAAGTGCCGGGACACCCAGTGATTGTGGACTCTGCGGGCCTGGATGATTACCACGTCGGCGAACCGCCGGACGCTCGAACGCTCCTGGTCGCTCATCAGCACGGCATCACCCTGAATCACCGTGCCCGGCTTATCACACCGGAGGATTTCCAGCGTTTTGATTACATCCTGGCAATGGATCGATCCAATCTTCGCAAACTTCAGAAACTGGTGCGCCAGTATGCCATCGCTGATCCACCGGAAATTCGGTTAATGCGCGATTTCGATCCGCAACCTGATGGCGGTGAAGTACCGGATCCCTACTACGGCACGATAGAAGATTTTGAAGCAGTCTACCAGATCTTAGACCGCTCCATCCGCCACTTTATCGATTTTCTGCTCAACTCGGTCGTCCGATCGGAAAGTCCGCAGCATCGGTAATGCTCCCTGTCGCTACGGATCAACTGGAACGCGCTTTAGCGGAACTTCTCGACACCGACATTTTGCTCCACAGCCACCAGCCCGTTGGTGGCGGATGTATCCATCACGGGGGCGTTATTAAAACGAATCGTGGAGCGTTCTTCCTGAAGTGGAACACCGCTGATGCCTCCCCAATGTTCGAGGCGGAACAGAAAGGGTTGCAGACGTTGCGCCATCGATCATCTCTGTTGGTACCAACACCTTACGGCACATTTACGCTGGATCGCTACGCTTTTCTGCTCCTGGAATATTTCCCTCACCAGCCAGCAACGGCGCTGTACTGGGAGCGTTTCGGGATTGGACTTGCAGAGTTACATCGGAACTCCGCAGACCGCTACGGTTTTGCGGAGGACAATTTCATCGGTTCACTGCCTCAATCGAATCGCTGGCACGCTACCTTTGTGGATTTCTTCATTCACGAGCGCCTGCTCCCTCAGATCCAGCGGGCACAGCAGCAGCAGCGACTTACTGCTTCCCATCAGCGGCAATTCGACCACCTCTTTGCTCAGCTTCCCCATCTGCTCCCTGAAGAACCTCCCGCTCTGCTGCACGGCGACCTCTGGAGTGGCAACTGCTTTGCGACTACCAACGAGGAGGCTGTCATCGTAGATCCTGCCGTGTACTACGGACACCGGGAAGCGGAATTAGCTTTCACCCTGCTGTTTGGCGGCTTCCACGACCGATTCTACCAGAGCTATCACTCTCACTTTCCTCTGCTGCCCGACTGGCGACAGCGCGTGGATCTGTACAATCTCTATCCGCTGCTGGTCCATCTCAACTTGTTCGGTTCTTCCTACCTCCCTGACATCGAGCGCATTCTTCGTCGATATACCTGATATCCTCAGTTTTGTAACTTTTTTCGCCGATGCTGATTGATGCTATCGTGGACCGGTAGAACGGTATGTGCAAACTTTTTTGTATGTTTGAGCAAAGTTGTTCAACAATGAGGACAGCAATGGCAATGCGGTACAAAAGCTTTCTTGTGTTCCTTGGATGGCTTATCGGTAGCGGCGCTCTTCTCTGGACCCAGAGTCTGGAAATTCTGGAATCTTCGCCCGTGGTCATTACGGGCTCTGCAGATGCGACGCAATTAGAGTTCCACCTTTCCGTGCGAAACAATAGCGCGCAAACCTTAGATGTCCGCGCAGCAATTGAAATCTTAGAAGCGGAAGAAAATCACCTGATCTACTTCTGCTGGACCAATTGCTATGCTCCGGGAGTTCTGGAATCTCCCGATGCTGAAACCATTGCACCGGGAGAAATCAACACAAAATTTGTGACGTATCTCCGCCCCAACGGTACAGAAGGCACCTCAAAAGTTCGAGCGACTTTTTTTGTCGATGGCAATCCCAATGACAAAGTG
>JALWUI010000180.1 GCA_027082775.1 Candidatus Kapaibacterium sp. | reverse complement strand
GTCTTCAACAACGTACATATCGCGCAGTTTCTCGTTCTCTTCCAGAAACCGCTGCCGATCCACGAAATCCCCTTCCAGGAAAATCGAATCGCCGGGCGAAGTCACGCGGACTTTTTGCAGCATTTGCCGAACGATGATCTCAATGTGCTTGTCATTGATGTTCACACCCTGCATCCGATAAACTTCTTGAATCTCATTGAGCAGGTACTCCTGCGCTGCAACGATCCCTTTAATCCGTAGAATATCGTGGGGATTCAACGGACCTTCGGTCAGCGGATCTCCGGCACGGATCGTGTCACCATCCTGAACCAGCAGATACTTGTTGACAGAAACGGAATACTCTTTGACCGTCAATCCATCAAAACTGGTAATAATCACCTTGCGTATCCCACGACGCGGCGGTTCGACCTTCACCTTCCCATCGATCTCACTGACAATCGCTGCTTTCTGCGGAACTCGTGCTTCAAATAGCTCTGTAACCCGCGGCAAACCACCCGTAATGTCGTGGGTTTTCCCAATGTCCCGTGGCAGCTTTGCCAGCAAGGTTCCGGGACCGACGTACTCACCTTCGTCAACCGTTACCTGTGCGCCGGTGGGCAGAATGTAGGACTGCAACACCTTGCCCTTTTCATTCAAAATTTCAATCGTCGGCGACTTTGTTCGCTCTCGCGACTCGATCACCGTCTTGCTGATATGCCCGGTTTGTTCATCGATTTCTTCCCGATACGTAATGTTTTCGATGAAATCTTTGAACCGAACGTAACCAGCAACCTCGGTGAAAATGATGTTGTTATAAGGATCCCACTCGTAGAGGATCTGTCCTTTCTTGACTTTCTGACCATCCTCAACTCGCAGTCGTGCTCCATACATTGCATTGTACCGAACCAGCTCTCGGTTATTTTCCGGCTCTACGATCCGAATCACTCCACCGCGATTTGCCACAATTTTGACTTCTTCCTCATCCTCGTGTGTTGTAATCGTACGCACGTGCTCGAACTGTACGATTCCCTCAAACTTCGCCGTGACCACAGACTGCGCTGCTACCAGCGAAGCCGTTCCTCCCGTGTGGAAGGTACGCAGCGTTAACTGCGTTCCCGGCTCTCCAATAGACTGCGAAGCAATCGTACCCACTGATTCTCCAACGCTGACCAATTGTCCCGTTGCCAGATCTCGTCCGTAGCACTTGGCACAGACGCCGTGTTTTGCTTCACAGGTCAACACGGAACGAACCCAGACCGATTCGATCGAAGTCTCAGCAATCTTTTGTGCCTTTTCCTCATCGATCATCTCGCCAGCTTTTACCACAATCTCATCGGTCAGGGGATCCACTACATCGACCAGCGCAATCCGTCCCAGCACCCGTTCATACAATGGTTCTTTGATATCCTCTCCTTCTTTCAACGCCCGCATTTCAATTCCCCGGATCGTCCCGCAGTCATATTCTCGCACCACCACATCCTGCGCAACATCGTGTAGTCGTCGGGTCAGGTATCCAGCATCGGCGGTCTTCAACGCGGTATCAGCCAATCCCTTCCGTGCACCGTGCGTCGAGATAAAGTACTCCAGCACGGAGAGCCCTTCTTTAAAGTTCGAAATCACCGGATTCTCGATCAATTCACCCACGCCACCACGGATTGTCTTGCGCGGTTTTGCCATCAATCCACGCATTCCTGCCAACTGGCGAATTTGTTCTTTCGATCCCCGCGCCTGCGAATCCAGCATCATCCAGAAGGGATTGAAACCATCTTTGTCCTTGCGGAGCATCGTATACAGTCGTTCCGCGACGCGATTGGTTGCCGAAGACCAGACATCGATGATCTTGTTATACCGCTCTCCAGCCGTAATCACTCCCATCCGATAATGTTCTTCGATCCGCTCCACTTCTTCCTGCGCCTGCTGAATAATTTTATCCTTATCCTGCGGCACGACCAGATCTTCAACATTCACTGACAGTCCCGCCAGCGTTGAATACTTGAAGCCAAGATCCTTTAGTTCGTCCAGAAAGTCCACGGTACGCGCCATCCCGCTTTCCTGGAAGCATTGCGCAATGAGTTGCCGCAATCGTTTCTTTGTAAGCAACTCATTGACAAACCCTACCTCTTTGGGTACGATCTGGTTAAACAGTACCCGTCCCGGCGTCGTTTCGACAATTTCCCCATTAATGCGAACTTTGACCAATGCGTGGAGATCAACCTGCCGATGATCCAGCGCAATCAGCACTTCCTGTGGAGAACCGAAAACCTTTCCTTCACCCCGGACACCGTGCCGTACTTTGGTCAGGTAATACAAGCCCAGCACCATATCCTGCGACGGCACCGTAATAGGCGTCCCGTTTTGTGGATTGAGCACATTATGGGCACTCATCATCAGCAGAATGGCTTCCAGTTGCGCCTCATTACTCAACGGCACGTGCACCGCCATCTGGTCACCATCAAAGTCTGCGTTGAACGCTGTACATACCAGCGGATGCAGCCGAATCGCTTTTCCTTCGATCAATCGTGGCTGGAACGCCTGAATACCCAGACGGTGCAACGTAGGCGCCCGGTTCAGCAGGACTGGATGGTTTTGTATGACCTTTTCCAGAATTTCCCACACGTATTCAGGCTTCTTGACTTCAACCAAGCGCTTGGCGGTTTTAACGGTCTTCACATATCCCCGCTCGATCAGCTTCCGGATTACAAACGGCTTGTACAGCTCCAGTGCCATATCTTTGGGTAAACCACACTCGTGAATTTTGAGTGTTGGTCCCACAACAATCACCGAACGACCGGAATAATCCACTCGTTTCCCCAGCAGATTTTGCCGGAACCGTCCCTGTTTGCCGCGAAGAATATCGGACAACGACTTGTACTGTCGTTGGGGAGAACTTCGCGCCTTGATCTGCCGGCTATTGTCGAACAACGAATCCACTGCTTCCTGGAGCATCCGCTTTTCATTCCGCAGAATCACATCCGGCGCTTTAATGTCGATCAACCGCTTCAGCCGGTTGTTCCGAATAATCACTCGACGGTACAGGTCATTCAAATCGGAAGCAGCGAAGCGTCCCCCTTCCAGAGGAACCAGCGGGCGAAGCTCCGGCGGGATCACAGGGATCGCATCC
>JALWUI010000179.1:10044-12128 GCA_027082775.1 Candidatus Kapaibacterium sp. | reverse complement strand
CTGCAGAAGCTGCCGGGGATCGGAAAAAAGACGGCGGAACGACTGGTCGTTGAACTTCGGGACAAACTGCGGGATATTCAGCCAGCAATCAGTGAAGATGGGGTGGCGCTCCAGACACGCCGAGAAGCCGTTGAAGCACTGATCGCCTTGGGCTACAGCAAGACCATAGCAGAAAAAGCGGTCAAAGCAGCTTCAGCAGAACTGCTCGATCGCTCCCCCTCCGTTGAAGAACTCATTCGGACCGCTCTGCGCAACGCTATGAGCTATCGGTAGAAAATTTGCGAAAGCCTGTGCCGACCTTCCAGGAACGCTGGCTTTCGCCGGCACCGGGAGCGCCGACTTTAGTCGGCAACGTTGCAAATGTGTAGGGGCGACCGGCCGGTCGCCCCTACTGGTGCGGGTGGTGGGCAACCACATCAACCACATCGGGTTGCCGCTACTGGGAACGCTGGCTTTCGCCGGCACATCACTGGCAGCGCCGACTTTCGTCAGCAGAAGGTATAAGGATGCACACTGAAGTGTGCGCTCCCAGTAACGGAGAGCACCTTACTGGCAGCGCCGGCTTTCGCCGGCAACAACCGGGAGCGCCGACTTTCGTCGGCAAAGCTACACCCTGAAGGCGCACTTCCCAAACGGGAAATCATCCTTGCGCTCCGAGGGACGAGCTTGCTAAAGCGATGGACACCAGAACGCGGAAACCGTCGTCAACTTAAGGTTGAAAGTGAGCAGCGAAGAGAAAAACGACTCAATGGACACAGGAAACGAAATCCAGGTGCTACCCGAATTTATCGCAAACCAGATCGCTGCCGGGGAAGTCGTGCAACGCCCCGAATCGGTGGTCAAGGAGCTCGTGGAAAATGCAATCGATGCCGAAGCGAGCACCATCTCGGTTGTGGTGCGGAAAGCTGGAAAAACCTTGATCCACGTGGTAGACAACGGCAAAGGCATTGCAAAAGAAGACCTTCCACTGGCAATCAAGCGCCACGCCACCAGTAAAATTCATTCTGCTGAAGATCTGCACCGCATTCTTACACTCGGCTTCCGAGGTGAAGCCTTAGCCTCCATCGCTTCCGTTGCGCAACTGGAAATCCGTTCTCGCCGCCGTGGCGCTTCAACCGGCTGGCGATTGCTCTCGACGCCGAATACTGAACCCCGACTGGAGCCGTACCAGTGCGATGAAGGGACACAGGTCATCGTGAAGAACCTGTTCTACAACGTACCCGCCCGGCGAAAATTCCTCAAATCGGATCTGGCTGAATTCCGGATGATTTCGGACACAATGCGAAAGTTCGCCTTAGGCTATCCCGATATCCGCTTTGTCTTCTACGACGATGATTCGCTGGTTTTCGACCTCCCTCCCGGTTCACTGCTGGACCGCATCGCTGCTCTTTTCGGTGCCGAATACGCCGAATCAATGATTGCAGTAGACTGGGAAGATCACGGAATCCGGGTGACAGGTTCCATCGGGCAACCCGATTTTGCGAAGAAGTCGCGAAGTGAACAGTTTCTGTTTCTCAACCAGCGACCGATCATTAGCCGGCAACTGCAACACGCGGTATACAGTGCGTACGAACACCTGCTGGAAGAAGCTCGCTATCCCGTCTTTGTGCTTTTTCTCCACCTGGATCCCGAACAGGTGGATGTCAACGTCCATCCGCAGAAACACGAAGTGAAGTTTGAAGAAGAACGAACAGTCTACGCCGTGGTACGAACAGCGGTAGCGGAAGCGTTAGCCAGTGCCGATCTTACTCCCAGAGTAGGGTTCGATCCCAAAGCACCATTTGAAAAACTTCGCATCCAGTCACCGCAGAAACCAGCGGAAGAACTGCTCATCAATCGCATCACCGGCGAAGTGCTTCGACCACATCCTGCCACCGCTTCCACGCCCTCTGCTAAGCAACCTCCGCAACGCACGACCGGCTCAGCCCGCCCTGCTTCCCAGGATTCTTTTGCCCCTTTTTCTCCACCCCCAGCATCGGAAGCAGCCGCATCTCCACCGCTACAGCGTTCTGCTCCCCGCCGCTATCTCCAACTGCATAACAAGTACATCGTGGTGGAAACCGCCGAAGGATTTGCCCTGATTG
>JALWUI010000179.1:0-10034 GCA_027082775.1 Candidatus Kapaibacterium sp. | reverse complement strand
CTGATTGACCAGCACGCTGCACACGAGCGAATTCTTTACGAAAAAGCGTTGCGGGCAATGAACCGGGAATTTCAATATGCGCAAAAACTACTCTTCCCGCTCCGCATCGAACTTCCTGCTTCAGACGTTGCGCTGGTCAAAGAACTCCAGCCCACGCTGGAGAAACTGGGTTTCCAGATCACCTTTGTCGATGACCACACCATTGAGCTGCTCAGTGTGCCGCAGGACATTCCCGGCAACCGGGAGCAACAAGCCTTGCTGGATATGCTGCATTACTACAAAGAACACGCTGTGCTGGAATATCCCGATCAACGCGAGCAACTGGCTGCTTCCTTTGCCTGTAAAGCAGCGATCAAGTCCGGCGATGCGCTCTCCGATGAGGAGGTTGAACAACTCATCGCAGATCTTTACCAGTGCTCTGCTCCGTACGTTTGTCCGCACGGACGCCCCACAGTGCTGGAATTCCCGTTGAAAGAGTTAGATCTTCGATTTGGTCGGACACCCGCTCCAACGCAGGAGTCGCAATGAGTCGCCGCTTTCTGCAACCTGGCATCGTTTTTCTGTTCGTTTTCCAGATTGGTCTGGCGCAAACGGGCATTCTCTCCCTGCAAAATGTTCAACTTCAGGATACCGTCTGGACAGCAGAGGTTTACCTGAAGCGAACTGGTTCACAGCCGCTCTATTTGACAGACTGTACCCTGTATCTGAACATCGACAGCACCAAATTCGGATCTCCACAACTGACCTTTACTTCTGCTTTGCCTGCTCTCTACTCCCCCAGCACGTACGTGTACACCACGCTTCCCAATCTGCCGTGGATCATCGCTATTGACATCACCTTTCTTTCCGCCCGCCCTCGAACAACGAACACGGTACAGATCAGCAATAGTGGCAATGGCACAAAACTGGGGACGATTCGCCTGACCGGTTTCACCCAATTTACTGGCACCTTTGCTCCACAGTGGCGAACAGCACATCCGTTGAAAACGGTCCTCTACACCTACGACCCCCAATCGCAAACGATCGTCCAGATCAACTACACAGCCTCTGCTATCCCATCTGTCCCCCTGGGACCGTTTTTCACACTCCAATTGCGCAATCAGCAGGTTGCAGCAACACAGTACACCGCTGATGTTTTCATCCGCCGAACCGGCGGTACAGTCTTCTACCTTGACACTGCTTTCCTCCGTTTTCGCCTCGACACAACTGTTTTCGGTGCAAACAGCAATATTTTCTTTGAAGACCCAGCCAGTGCTCAAATTGAAGACTATTACCAGCTTTCTGCCGATGGTGCCGGCGACACGGTAACCCTGCACCTTGCAGCGCCTCGAACGACATCGCAATCCGAATTCACGCAAAAAATATTTCTCGTTCCTGATACACTGTTTCGATTGGGAAGCGTCCGAATCACAAACCTACGTCGTGGCATCAGCGTTGCCGATATCCAATCTGCGTGGCTACCAGCGACATCGATTGTCCAGCGCCGCCGACCTGTGGCGCCGTGGTATCGCAGCGACGACGTCACTGCCAATGGTTCGTGGGAGGTGTCGCCCGGTACCGTCACACTCACACTGACAGCACCAACAACGCCGGACACTGTCTGTACCAGCAGTATTGATACCGTCCGGTGGAATGTCCTGAACGCCAATGCGGTGGAAGTTACCGTTGTTCAGCTTTCCCCCCACCGATCTGTTGCTTCCGTTGACACCATCAATGCTGAAATGGGAATGTTCCTCTGGAACGTCCCGAATTCGATGGCGGGAAGATCAATGCGATTTCTCCTTACCACTCTGGGAAGTGATGCTCAGCGCGATTCCTCGGCTTCCCGCTTTGTCGGAAGCGCTCCGGTTATCGTCAACCAGCCTCAAACCGCCTTTGTCTGCCCCGGTGACACCGCCATCTTTATGGTAACAGCAATAGGTGCTCCGCTTCCCACTGTCCAATGGGAAGTCAGCAATAACGGGTTATACTGGGGCGCTATCTTGGGCGAAACGACACCAACGCTTCGCATACCGAACGTTCAGGCGGCACAGGATAGCCTGTATTATCGTGCCCGGATAGAGAACCAGTGCGGCACTGTCTACTCTGCGACTGCTCGATTGTTTCTCATTCATCCCGTCGCTATTCAGGCGCACCCACTTCCACAAACCGTCTGTGCCGGTGATACAGCTCGATTCATCGTCCACGCTACCGGTACGCAACCCCGCTTCCAGTGGGAATATCGCTCCGATAATCACAGCCAATGGATTCCGCTGCCCAATGGTCGGGACTCGCTGCTCCTCCTTGCCAGTGTCCCCCCAACGTACGACCAGCGGCAATACCGCGTCCGCATCTGGAACGACTGTGGTGATACGGTCATTTCGCAACCGGCGCTGTTGACGGTGCATCAAGCACCATCGATTACACTCTCACTGCCTTCGGACACCGTCGCCGGCTGCACCGGCGAAACCGTGCTGGTAGCAGCTTCTGTGACTGGCACGCCACCGCCGTCTTTAACCTGGGAATACAGCACGGACGATGGGAACACCTGGCAGGTAGCAGCGACCAATGAAACGAGCTTAACATTTCCACTGCAACCTCATTGGCACAACCGCCTGTACCGATTACGGGCTACCAACACCTGCGGTGCTGATACCTCAACGCCTTTCCGACTTCTGGTCTATACTCCTCCGTCTATCGTCCACGCTCCGATAGATCAATCGGTCTGCCCCGGCAATCCCATCACATTTTCTGTTGCGGTCGATGGATTCCCATCGCCGGCGCTTCAGTGGGAATACAGCACCGATACCGGGAAAACCTGGTTCCCAATTCCCAACTCTGACACGCTGCAACTTTCTATCGACAGTGTCCCAACAGACTGGAACGGAATCCTCATTCGCACCATCGCCTACAACCAGTGCGGCGCGGATACCTCAGCACCTGCGCTGCTTCACGTTTATACGCCACCCCAGCTTCTCTTACCCCCTTCGGACACCACAGTTTGCGCCGGTGATACGGTTATTTTCGCCCCCATCGTTCTTGCCGATCCTCTTCCAGCGTATCAATGGCAGCTTCAGTTACCAGATGATGACCAATGGATCACTTTGCCGGGTGCGACGTCGGATACCCTCCGGTTGCCGGCTGTCAGTTTCGATCAGAACGGCGAGCGATACCGCCTCCTGATCTTCCATCCCTGCGATACAGTGATCACAGCTCCCGCAACGCTAACCGTTGTTGCACCACCGCAGATACTCCAGCAGCCAGTCTCGGTTGAAACCCGCGTTGCGAAACCAGCGACGTTTACCGTCGTTGCTGATACCTTTGCCCGTTCGTACCAATGGTATCGGGATGGAATTCCTCTCCAGGATGGTGCTCGCATCGCTGGCAGCACAACTCCAACGCTGACGATCACGGCTGTTCATCCAACGGACGTGAGCAACAATTACTACTGCGTCGTCTCTGGAGAGTGTGGCAGCGACACCAGCCGTGCTGTTTCCCTGACTGTCATTGTCCCCGGCATTGCAATTACAGAACACCCGCAGGATCAGGTGCTCTGCAAGGGCAACATTGCCACCTTTCAGGTCAAAGCGCATCCCACAGAAGACAGCACCATTTTGCAGTATCAATGGCGCCGCGGCGCCGTCGCTCTCTCGGACGGCGGTAAATATCAGGGCGTGACCACGCCCACCCTTACCATTTTCAACGTGGATCCCTCAGATGCTGCGACCAATTACAACGTGCAAATCACTGCGCAGCCGGGCGGGAAAACAGCGTATTCCAAAAACGCTGCTTTGATTGTGAATGTGCCGCCGGTGATCACGCAGGCACCGCAATCTGCCAGCCTCTGTGCCGGGGAAACCATTGTGCTGGAAGTTAAAGCAGAAGGAACGGCGCCCCTTCGCTACCAGTGGTTCCGCAATGGCGAACCCCTTGCACAGCAAACCTTTCCTCGCTTATACCTGGAAAATCTGGACTCTGCTGATTCTGGCACTTATACCTGCACTGTTGCGAACGACTGCGGTCAGACGCAATCTCCCCCAGCAACGATTCAGGTCCTGGAACCACCGATGCTCCAGCACTTCCCCGACGACACGACGGTCACAGAAAATGACACGCTGATACTGCGCATTTCAGCTCGTGGATCGTCTCCACTGCGGTATCACTGGTTCAAAAACGGACAACCGTTCCGTTCGCTGGACACCAACATCCTGCAATTTGCGCCGGTTCAACGATTCGATGAAGGTGAATACTTCTGCATTGTCGAAAATGCCTGCGGCTCTGTGCAGACTCCCCCATTCTACATCAGCGTTACCTTAACCACCATCGCGCTTCCCCATCCCACCAGCCCCGCCCCTGTAATGACACTTGGCGCCGATGCCCGACTCACGCTTCCGTCTCATCCTTCTCACTATCCCTTAACTATCCGCCTTTTCAACCTTGCTGGAGCTGTCGTATTTCAGCAAACCATCCCATCACCGCTTCCTGCGCTGCGACTTCCGATCCATTCGCTACCCCCAGGGCAATATTTTGTGCTGCTCCGCGGACCGAACATTCTGCAGCGTGCATTACTCTTTGTGATTCGCTAAATTGGCGTAAATTGCTGTTCTGTAATCCAGATTGGCTGGCAAGACGTAGGACAAAAAGGCACAGCAATGCGCAATCACTTAACAACGGACTTGCTCAAATTGAAAATCTTTCCCATTTCCAGCCTGGTATTGCACGAAGAAATTGAGCCAGCACGGGTAGAGCGTTTGCGACAGCAGTTGCAAATTAACTTCGTCCTCCGAAATCCTCCGGTGGTAACGCCGCTACAGCCGGACAATCCGGAAACGAAGGTGATGGTGCTGGACGGCGCCACCCGCACCACAGCTCTCCGACAATTAGGCTACCAGTACATTGTGGCACAAATCGTGGATTACCGCAACGGCGTCTATCTGGGTTCGTGGCACCATCTCCTGAGCAATGCCCAGCCTAACCGCTTCTACCAGCAACTGACATCACGCTTTCCCATTCGCCAGCTATCACTGGAAGAGGCGCTGGAGCTGCTGGAGCGCCGCGCCATTGCCTGCTACTGTAGCTTTCCCGACCGCCGCATTATCGGGATTGAAACTGACGGCAATTTGCTTACCTTAGCAAACCGGCTCCGGGAATTGGTCGCTCTGTACGCAGAGTACCATCCTATTCACCGACTGGCTTCCGAAGAGCTGGAACAAATTATCGAGCATCAGCGTCCTCAAACCATCGTCATCGTCTTCCCAACCTTTACCCCCGATGAAATTGTCACCATTGTCCAGAGCGGTTGTTGCCTTCCCACAGGCATCACGCGCCACCTCATCACCGGTAGAGCTCTGAATCTCAACTTCCCGCTGGAAATTCTCAGGACGCCTTCATCGCTGGAAGAAAAGAACCAGTGGCTGGATCAGTGGTTGACGAAAAAAATTCTCAACAACAAAGTTCGGTTCTATCCGGAGTCGGTTTTCGTCTTCGACGAGTAACGGCTCTGTCCAAACCCCACCAACACCTTGTGGCATCGTGCCACGCGCAGTGAAAACACCATCGCTGATCGCTCGCTCCAGGGTAGCATACAGTTACCGTTCCCTTCATAAATTTGCTGGAGATCAACGGAGGGAAGAGCCGTGAGGTGCTGGACAACCTTCGGGATAGCAATCGTTTTTATCTCCGCTGCGATCGCCCAACCTCTCTGTCGATTGCAGCCAATGCAGCAGGCATACCAAAATCTGATCCGCGACTCCAGCATCACTGGCACTTCCGAAGTTCGCCTTCTGGGTGTTGCTTTCCGGGACAGCACAACCAGCTTTCAAAACGATGGCTCAGGTACGGTGGTTCTTCCCTATCAACCCGATACCCTTTCCCGACTCCTGATCTACAAAATCCCCCTCCAGCGTTCCGTATTTCAACGCCGGTACTACACGTTCTCCGCTATGGCACGGTCGGCAAAACCATTTTCTGTTGTTCTGATGGTCTGTGCTTATATGGACACCCTTTCTCAACCATTGCACCTGGCGCACGCTTCAACTTTCGCCCTGACCCGCTCTGACACCTGGCAGGAAATCGCACTCGTGCTTGAGCCACCTGAGGAAGCAGCGTATGTCACGATCTACATTGATCGTTTCGATGGTCCAGAAAATGATGGCTTTGTGTGGATCGACCAGTTGTACTTTGGTCCCGGCGTGCGATTTCGTTCTCCTCCAGCAGAAAAGATTGCCTTCGATGGCATCAATGTCAAAGTCGACTGCCGGGGCAAAATGCAGCACTACACCCCAACTGGCTGGAAACCGCTGTTTCCGATAGCGATTTACTCTACGCATGCTGGGCGCGACTGGAGGCTGTACCGGGAACAGGGATTTAACACGTACATCTGGGCGTGGAACTACCAACAATTCCGAAAAGCAGCACAGAGTGGTCTGTTCGTTGGTTTCAACATCACCCGATTTGTCAGCAACAACACCCCTGATCGTCGCTACTATGGCGATACGGCAACGCTCCGCCAGGAATTAACCCGGATACTGACTGATTCTCTCCGCAATCGCCTGATTTTCTATTACTGGGACAATGAAGACTACGACGAGCGGGAAATGGTACAGCGCATCGTTGCCTTTATCCGATCGCTGGAACACGATCTTGTCGGCGGTCCCTGGTGCCCGGTCTATGCGTTGCAGGGACACGCTGGCATTGCCCGAATATTCAACGGCATTGTCGATCTCAGCGGTACGTACTTTTCTCACTACAATGGAAACATCCACGACGCTGCCGCATTTACCGATGCCCGGCTATCGACCGAACCAACCTGCTGGTGGATGCTTCAGTTTCTGGAAGATCAACAAACGATCCCCTTTCTGGCGCAACTGAACTACTATCGCCAATATGCAGATTTTCGAACTGCTCTCTGGCGCAGCCTGCTCGCAGGCGCCGGCAGCATCGGATACTACAAAGACCCGCACTACCCAACCGGCATCCCTCTTGACTTGCTGCCGTGGTGGCAATCCCTTCCAGTACTGCTTGATACGCTGAAACAGTTACTGCCTGCGCTGTATGCACCACCCGATACAGCCATCACTATCGAAGTAGCATCCAGGGAACAGGTGGACTGTCTGGATTGGACCGTTCGATATACCGACACTGCCCGCTTTCTTCTGCTGTTCAATCACTGTTCAGACCCCGTTACAGCAACAATTGTCATTCCTCCTGCTTCCGAGAATAATTTTCTCCTCTTCAATGGGTTTACTCACACCTTCATCGATTCCGTACGCAGCCAGCCTGAACGCGTGATTCCGCCGGGAACGCTTCAGTACTTTCTTCTCAAAACACCACTGACTGGCATTTCCACCTCCAGATCCGCAGGAATGCAGCTCAGACAGTACGGCAACGAGCTGCTGGTTCAATTACCTGCTTTTTTCCCCTCCTGGAGCATTTACAATGCGCGGGGACAAAAGATTGCTGAGGGTACTCTTCCTCCCGGTCGCACAACCCTTACTCTACCACTTCCGTTCCTCAGTTCTGGAATCTACTGGTTCTGCACCTCTTCATTAACGCAGCACCTCTGTCAGCCGTTCCTCTGGCACTCGCCTCGATAAAAGTTCGCACTCATTGCGGACATCACCTGTTACTTTTTCATCGCTGCGCTTGTGTTGCGGTATTCCCCGGTTGTAACCAATCCCGAACTTCCCGGATTGTACAAAACAGTTCCGAACTCTGGGACAGGACCGAGCAGTTGTGGAACAAATGAGGAATCGAAACGATGCGCCTGTTCTCTCTCTTCAGTCTGGCTTTCCTTTTGCTCACTTTGCCCTTACGAAGTTACGACCGCGTGATTCTGATCGAAGAATTCACCAATGCCGATTGTGGTCCGTGTGTTCAGGGCACAAAGAACCTGAACACCGTTGTGGATCCTGCCAATGGTATTCTCTCCATCCGCTATCACCCTGGTTGGCCCAGCCGTTACGATCCGCTGTACACCAATGCACCTGATGTGAACCTTACCCGCACTCAGTACTACGGCATTACCGGCGTACCAACGGCAGTTCTCTATGGAGAACCTATTTTCCCCGGCGTAGCTACCAGCACGGGATTAGCAAAACTGAAGCAAAAAATCGATTCTCTCCAGCACTCTCCAACGCCTGTCAAAATTTTAGTAAATGAAGATCGCAGCGACCTGAGTAATGTTCAGGTGACGGTCCAGGTCACCACCGATTCTACCCTATCCTCAGCAATGCTCCGAGTAGCCGTCGTATCCCGAGTTGTTCAGATTCCGGGACTATCCGACACTTTAAAACCGGGTTCTAATGGGGAAGAAGAGTTTTACGATGCGGTCCTGGCAATGCTACCGGATGCAATGGGGACGGCGTTTTCGCTTGACGCAGGAGCAACAAAAACCTTCACGTTTTCCTATGCATTGCCAAACCATTATCTGTGGGATCCAACCCAGATCTACATCGTCGCCTTTGTCCAGGATGATGCAACGCATACCATCCTGCAGTGTGGCACAAACTATCAGGAAATAGGAGTCGAAATTACCAGCAATCCTACTTATCAATGGGCAACGGCAACCGATTCCCCCGCCACAGGATTTTTCACGGTAAGGAATCCAGCGGATCACCCTGTGACCGTTATGCTTCGGCTTTCAGGATTCAGCAAAATTCCCAAGACGTGGTCGGCGACGATGGAAACGGAGCAAATCACGCTGGGTGCACAGGAAAGCGCTACGTACGCCGTCCGGCTTGATCCTCAGGGATATGGTGGCTATGCAGAGCCAGTTGTCGAAGCCCTGGCAATAGAGACTGGCAAAGTGTCAAAGATTGCCGCTGCTCCGCTGGGCGGATTTCTGTCAACAGCTACGCGTTTCGTTTACTGGCGTGGTGATTCCTCTGTGTATTTCTTTCAATCGCGATTGTCAAAATTTCTCCAGCAATGGCAACCGTTTGCCAGCTACGGCGCTACTATTCCCCGGGTGACCCCTTCGTTAGTGGCCGCCTATCCTCCTCCATCCTTTGATCTTACCATTCTTTCTGATACCCGATTTGCTCGCGTACTCCGAAATTTCTACTCGACACTCTCCGACTATCTGGACGATGGCAAAAGTCTCTGGATTCTTTCTGCCGGCAGCCTTTCTATCCTTGCCAGTATTGATACTGACTTCCAGCAATGGTTAAACGATACGATTGGCATCTCCGACTTAGAGTCTCAGCGGTGGTCCAATTCCTCTGGCTATACCCCTTTTACCATCACCGGTGTTACCGGCGATACCCTCGGCGACGGCATTACGCTTTCGTTCAATGCCTCTGGCACACTCCCCAAAATCCCCTATACCGATGCCTTTCTGCAGCTTGCTCCGGATGTCATTCCTTTTCTTCACTACAGCAATGGGAGTGCTGCCGCCATCCGACGTATTCTCCCCTCCGGTGCCCGCATTGTTTGTACAGGCTTCACTGCCAACATCTCGAAATCGGAAGAAGCGGATTTCGGCACTCTCACCCAGCGGATCCTGCAATGGCTGCTGCCGGAACACGCTCCCGTTTCTGTGGAGGAAAAGAACAACGGTCATTTCCACGCCGTACTTGTCGGGAACCAGCATCTCCGCATCACGCTGCCTCAGGGTGGTCAGCATTACCGCCTTATCCTCTACGACCTCCGTGGCCGCCGCCTGCGCGCTGCTGCTGGCGTCGCTGCCGGCGAAACGCTCTGGTGGAACCTTCACGACCTCCCTTCCGGGACCTACTATCTGGAATACGTAACCAACGACCGAGCCCTCAGCCAGCTTTTCACCCTGCTTCGGTAACTCCCATCGGAGCAAAGGGAGCAGCAAACAACCGCTGCTCCCTTTCTCTCAATTTGCTCTCCTACCGCCACACGACCGGCACCACTATCCGCTCTTCTCCAAACTCTATCACCCAGAAATAAATCCCTCGACTTACTTCTACCCCTCTGCCATCTTCCCCATCCCACTCTATCACCTCTTCTCCGCTCCCTTCCGCTTCCCTCTCCCATACCTGTCGCCCACTGTAATCATACACCCTCACCCGCACTCGCCCCCTCAC
>JALWUI010000178.1:19850-40619 GCA_027082775.1 Candidatus Kapaibacterium sp. | reverse complement strand
GTTGCAAAGCGTCTTCGGTATTGCTACGTTAACGCCTGGCGTGTTGCTATCGCAACGATTGGAAGTGCTGGAGGAAGCGGCAAAAGTTTTTGCTCCGTTTGCAGCAGGGACAACATTTGCAGTTCGGGTGAAGCGCTCGCAGAAGAATTTTCCGATGAGTTCCCGGCAACTGGAAGCCCATCTTGGAGCATTGATCCAGCAGCAAACGGGACTGCAAGTGAATCTTTCCCAGCCCGACTGGACGTTCTCCGTCGAATTGTTTGACCAATCGGCTGTGTGCTATACCAGCCGATTGCGCGGCGCACGGGGATTACCGGTGGGCGTCAGCGGCAAAGCAGTGGCGCTCCTGTCCACAGGGATTGATTCGCCCGTCGCATCGTGGAAACTGATGAAACGCGGAGTTTCAATTGTTTTTGCGCATTTCCACAGTGTGCCTTACACGACGCCAGCTTCGTTGCAGAATGCACGGACGATTGTGGAGCATCTTACCCGATGGCAATATTATTCGCGCCTGTACCTGGTTCCGATTGCTGAGATTCAAAAGCAGATTATGCTCCAGATTCCCGCTCCATACCGGGTAATCTTTTACCGTCGGACAATGTATCGGCTGGCGGAAGCGATTGCTCGCCGGGAAAAAGCACTGGCATTGGTGACCGGTGAAAGCGTTGGACAGGTGGCATCGCAAACGCTGGAGAATTTGCGAGCGGTGAATGAAGTGGTGTCTCTGCCCGTATTGCGTCCTCTGGCGGGGGATGACAAAGAAGAAATCATCGCACTGGGTAAAGAAATTGGAACCTATGAACTTTCCCTACTGCCCGACGAGGATTGCTGTACGCTGTTTATTCCCAGAAACGTTGTTACCAAAGCCAGATTGGAGGAAGTACACACGTTGGCAGAAACTCTGAAAATTGCTGAATTAGAGGCTGAAGCACTGACGGCAGCGGAGATCGTCGAATTTTACTACCCTCCGATGCCAACAATTGTATCCTCGAAACAGTGAGGACACGATGCACTACTCTTCTGAGCTTGACACTGCAAAAGATCGATGCAGCAGACAAGGTGTATTACTTGAGATGCTTGGCGATAGTTCTGTCTTATGCTGCTGGGGTACTTTCTTCCGTCTGCGCCGATTCTGGTTTGCACGTTGAAATACCAAAGAGGCGATATAAGGGACAAAAGCGGATGCCAGCGGTAACAAGCAGGATGATCCCCACAACAATTGCCCACCAGAGCGAGGCTGCAATGCCCCAGATCAGAAGAATGACCCCAAGCAATGCCCGAATGATTCGGTCAATTGTGCCGACGTTGCATTTCATCGTCTACTCCGTTTTTTTGTGAAACTTCCTGACAGGAACAATGCAAACCTACAAAACGAAGCGGAAAAGAACGATGACAAACTCACAAAAAACCCCTGGATGCCGATGGTGGAGCGGATGGTTGTTCTGGTGCGTGATTGGCATTATGAGCGCTCAGCCGCAGTATAATCCCCTTTCGGTAGAGTTGGCTCGTGCCATTAGCCGGGATCTTTTTGAACTGAACGCTCAGCCGTTTGTTAAGCCGCTGGTAGAAATTACGAATGCGACCTCAAATGCACGGTTTTTTTCGACTGCTTATGTTGGTGATCGACGGTGGTATGTGCGCTTCGGAATTCAAACAATGCTGGGATTCGTTCGGGGAGATCAAAAAACGTACGCTCCCCAATTGCCACACGATTCAGCATTGAACATTCTTCCGTACCTTCAACTTACCCCCGAAATTGCTGTTCGGGATACGGTTGGGCTGTTGTCCCATTTGCTGCGTTACATTTTGCACCAGGGATTGTATGTGGACAGCACCATCGTGGTTCCAGAACGGGCACCAACCATTATGGGATATGACCGGGTAAACCTGGTGATCCCACGAGCGTATTTGCAGCAGAAAGTGCAGGAGTTTTATCCGCTGGTACGGCAGTTCTATCCGGACTTTGATACAACACTGGTGGAAGAAGTCATTCGGACAATGCCAACGGAATTTCCTCTGCCCACCGGTGGAGATATCAATACCATTGTTGCTGCTGTTCCTCAACTGGAGATAGGGGGACTGTGGGGGACCGAGTTGCTATTGCGTTTTGTGCCACCCATTGAGTTTGATACCGCTGTGGGAAAATTTGCGTTCTGGGGAGTTGCTGTCAAACATCAAATTTCTCGCTACTTCCGCCTGCCACTTGATATAGCAGTGCAGGGAGCGTATCAGGGAACCTCGCTGCAAAACACCGTTGGAGTGACCAATGCGAAGTTAAGAGCCAATGCGGAGATCTGGAATCTGAGTGTTCAGGCCAGCCGCCGATGGGGAAAGTGGCAATTGTTTACGGCATTGGCACTGGAACATTTGAATATTACTGGAACATACACCTACGTGCTGCCACGATCGCTCCAGGCGCAGTTGAAACTCATTCGGTGGATCGATCAGAATGGCGATGGGATTCCTCAAGATGACGAATGGGTCCCTGATCCACCGGATTATCCCGGCGATACCAGGCCACAGAGTACTGCCATCAGTGCAAAGGATACAGGTGTCAAGTGGATTGCAGGAGTGGCGATAGATCTTCATCCGGTACAACTGGCACTGGATCTCAACGTTGGAAAGTTTACACTGTTTACGTTTGGACTCAGTTACCAATTCCAGCAGCAGTGACCAGGTGGCGAGTTAAAGAAGCGTACATCAGCTTTGTTGGATACAGTTGTTTTCAGCAAAACGTGACTGTTTGCATCGATGCTACCGCTATCGTTCGGAGCGGCTGTAAGCACGAGAGTGCCGGTGGAGTGTAACAAAATTGGCAGCATTGTGTTAGTTTCGTTGGTTCCGGAAATGGCAAAACAGCGAGAATGGATTATTCCGGCTACAGCGATGCAGAATTGTTCGGATTGCTCCGGGAGAAAAAATCGATAGCCGAGGCGGCATTTGCTGAACTGTATTCGCGGTATGCCACCCGGATCTACAATTATTGCCGCACCATTCTCCGGAACAAGGAGGATGCTGAGGATGCGTTTCAGGAGACCTTTGCCAAGTTTTATCAGAGCGCACAGCAGGAGCGGGAAATGACGAATTTGCCGGCGTATCTGCTGCGCATTGCCCGAAATACCTGCTTGAATATGAAGCGGCAGCGTCGGCAGGAGATCGTGAGCTTTGACGAAGAATATATGCATCCAACACGGGATGATCCGGATCGCGAAGAGATGCTGAAACTCATCGAAACGGCAGTGGAATTGCTCCCGGATGATCTGCGGGAAATCTTTATTCTGCGGGAATATCAGGGATATCGATATGCTGAAATTGCGCAGGCATTGAATATTTCGGAAGAAGCGGCACGGGTTCGAGCCTATCGAGCGCGGAAACAGGTGCAAAAGATTTTAGCTCCGTACATCAAAGACTTTGCGCAACATATGTGAAATTGAGCAATAGACAGGACAATGGATTTGATGGAGAAATATTCATTCTGGGTTCACCTGCTGCTGGAAGGGGAATTGGAACCCAGTAAAGAAGCGGAAATATTCGAAGCACTGGCGAAGCACCCAGAACTCCGGGAGGAATTTCGCCATCTGGTGCTAATGAATCGATCGCTGCGGGAACAGGTGGTTCGTACACCGCCGCCGAAGTTAACGCAAACAGTTTTCGATCGACTGTTCCGGGGAAAACGTTCTATCGCTGGTTCCCTCCTGACTTTTGGCGGTGGAGTGGTGGTTGGCCTGTTGCTTTCCTTAGCTATTTTCTTTGCCGGACGATGGTCACAGCCTTCCCATTTGTCCGAGGTGGTTGCGACGCCACCCGAGTTGCCGGTGGTAGAATTTACAATGCCATCGCACTACCAACCGCCAGTTGTCAGTGATACCATTCATCACCGTTTTCCCGTGAGCGTGGTTGAGCAGGGACGTGAAGGTGCTGGAGCGCAGGAAGTTGCGTCTCTGGAAGGAGGAGACTGGGATACACCGACTGAAGTAAACGCTGTTTATCCAGTGTCTGTTTCATTGGGGGCGTCTGTTGCCTTGGGGACAGAGTCGCCGTCCCGACCATCGGTTGAGCCAATCCCGCAGCGATTGCCGGCTTTGACGGTGGGTAATCCCGTCTCGTCGGTGCCCTGGGATCGATTTCGAGGGGAGTATCGGGAAACAATATCGCTGCTGTCGAATCCCCGGATACAACGGGTGACTGAGCCGCTGGTGCGGCAGTTTCAGCTCCATCTTGGATATCAGATTGCACCACAGCACATTGTAGGTGTTGCTGTTGGACGAGAACCGTTTCCACAGCGGTTTTATCTAATAGCCCATATGGAAACAGAAGAAGAACACGAAGAATATGACGTGCGGGTTTATTATGAACAGATGCCGGTGCTATGGTGGGCAGGTGGATTTTATCATACGCAGTGGGAGTTGCTTCCACGGGTTGCTCCGTTTGCGGAAGTGCTGGTTGGTGGAACGAGAGTTGGTCCTTTATTTAAAGCCGCCGTGGGAACATCGCTGCAACTTACCGACAACGTTGCTTTGCAATTAGGGGTAGAAGGGAGTGCACTGTTGTATCAGGTTTATGAAAAAGTGTTTGCAACGCAGAAGGTGAATCTGATTTATGGGTTGAAGGTCGGGCTATGATGCGCCGCTTCCTGCGTTGGTGGTTGATTTTTGCAGCCGTAGTTGGCAGCATAGTCCAGTGCACAAATCCTACAGATCTGGACGTGCCACGTTATCGATGGATTGAACCGGCGGTGCCAATGGCGGTGGAATTGTTGCAGTACGATATTGCAACCGTTCCGCCGGTGGCAGATTCTTCCAGTTGGCAGATCCATTTCCTGAACCAACCACTGCTGGATACGCTGGCAGCACCCGCGGTGTTTGCAACAACACTGTTTGCGGAAGTAGCGGATGCAGATTCTGCGCTTGCGGAAGGACGCTATCGCTTCCATCGGTTTCAACTGGTGCTGGATTCTATCGAGGTTGTTCCACAAAAGCTGATGCTGGGAAGTGATCCAGACCAGAGAAATCACATTTTGTTCTGGTTCCAGACCATAAATCGACGGCAGCTCACGACAGTGCCGATCCCGGTGGATTCAGTCACACTTCGCATTTATCCTGTTGCCCAAAAACATCAGGTAGGTTTAGAACTCCACACCTTTTTTACCCTGCCCGATAGCAGTGAGTTTATGCTGAACGCATTTTTTCTGTTTGGACCGCGCAAGTAAAGGCTCCTGACTGGAAACGCTGGAGTGATCAGGAGGACGGTAAGTGTTGCATTGACCTTCTGGACTGGAGCGTTCTGGAAAACCTGGATGGAAGAGCTGTTCCGGTCATTTCGGGAGATATATCCGGTTACATAGAAGGAAGGAAAGTCGCAAAGGTTGTCGTGAGCCACTGCCCTGCCCTGTCAGCAGGAAAGGACATCAGATGGAAGGAATCTCCCAGCTTACGTCTGTGGTGGCTTTTCGTCCGGTGAGAGTGGTTCTTCCGAGGGACGCTGGTGCTGGCGGAGAAATTGTCGTACTCTGTCAGCATCCTCCGGAGTGTCGACGCCGATGAGTGGATGGGAAGTTTCGATGCAAAGAATCGTTTTGCCGTTTTCCAGAAGGCGAAGTTGCTCCAGCCCTTCAATGCGTTCCAGGGGGGAAGGCGGGAGCGTCACGAATTCCTGAAGAATCGAAGAGCGGAAAGCGTAAATGCCGATGTGTTTGTAGTAGTAGGGTTTTTCGAGAGGAGTTCGCGTGTAGGGAATAGGAGCTCGCGAGAAGTATAGCGCATAGCCTGCCTGATTGTAAACAACTTTGACAATGGAGGGGTCAGCAACTGCTTCCGTTGCATCGATCGGCTCGATCAGTGTTGCTACATCTGCATCTGGGGTGCTGCGAAGTGCAGTGACGAGCTGATCGATAAGATCGCCAGTAATTAAAGGCTCGTCTCCCTGGATATTTACGATGATGTCTGCACGGGGAAAGTGATGACGGGCGACCCACGCTACCCGGTCGGAACCAGAGGGAAAAGGATCGGGGGTGAGTATGACTGAAGCACCAAATGATCGGGCGTGCTCAGCAATGATGGTATCGGGCGTTGCAATGACGACGGTTTCTAACAGCCGCGCTGACCGAGCCCCGTTCCATACTCGCTCGATCATCGATTTTCCTTCCAGATCGATCAATGGTTTGCCGGGGAAGCGGGTAGATTCATACCGGACAGGGATAATGCCAGCGGCGGATGACATTTACCCCAGGACTTTCGGTACTTTGAAGAACATTTCGTTCCGTGCAGGGGCGTTGCGCAGCGCTTCCTCAACGGGTAGGGATGGCTGAACTTCATCTTCCCGGAACACATTCGTCAGTTCCAGCACGTTGACTAACGGTTCGTACTTGTCCAGCTCCAGCTTGTTAATGGCGTTAACATACGCTACAATTTTGGCAAATTGCTCCACAAAGAGGTTTTTTTCTTCTTCTGAGAATTCCAGGCGTGCCAGTTGTGCAATGGTCTCGACAGTCTTTGCATCAATCATTGTGCCGATCCTTCGATGAGACGGTTTGTTGTTCAGAGGATCTATGACGTTGGAGCAGGGTTTGTATCGTTTGCTCTGCCTGCTGCAGGATATCCCGTTCTTGCTGTTTACTCCGCTGCGCAGGAACCTCGATGGGCTCTCCTATGAAGACTGCGACTGACTGGTTGGGGGTGATCGTCCAGCGGTGGCGTGGGAGAATGTCGTAAGTGCCGGCAATTGCCACGGGAACCACGGGTAGTCCTGCCTGGAGGGCTAAGTGGAAAGCACCCCGTTTGAACGGCTGGAGCTTGCCGGTTGGTGTGCGTGTTCCTTCGGGGAAAAGCAGCAATGAGCGTTTTTGATCGGCAAGATGTAGCGCTTGCCGGAGTGTAGCAAAGGCTTTGCGAGGATTTTCTCGTTCGATAGGAAGCAAGGGGGAAATTTTTAGCATAGGTCCAAAGAGCGGGATTTTTTCCAGCTCCTTTTTGTATACGATGATAAGGTTGCCCGGCAGTGTCGCTAATACAATAGGAATGTCCATATAACTGGCGTGGTTGGCAACATACACATATTGACGGTCTGGAGACAGCAGGTCGAGACCCTCGACGGACAAAGATATACCGGCTGCTTGCACCAGCTCCTGTGCCCACTGCCGTGCCATCGAGTGAAACCATCGACGCCCCGGATCCGGATTGCGGCGGGCTTGCCGGAAAACGCCAAGGGTATGCCGGATTGTAATGCCGATGCAATGTAACGTTGTTACAAAGCGTTTCATCGTTTTTTCAGAGTTTTGCGTCACGATTCTGTAAGACAAATATGGGAAATTTTATGCAAAGATCGCATCGATCGTGGATCTGGATTGTCCTGGCACTCTTTGCCGTGTGGCAGCTCTGGACCATCCAGCAACCAGGTGCTCCAGTGCCGCCGCAACGGCAGTGGTTTCAGCAGGTGACGAAAGAATACCTGTCAACGTTAAAACGCACCTTGCTGCGCCACCTGGCGCGTGGTACCGTTGAAGCGGTAAAGGTATGCTCTGATACAGCGCAGCTTCTCAATCAACATTTTAGCCAGCGATATGGGATTCAGATTCGGCGCGTCAGCCTTCGTCCCCGTAACCCGGCAGATACCGCCGATGCCTTTGAGCGTCGTTGGTTGCAGCAATTCGAACGGATGAAGGCACGGGGAGTTCGATTGGATACTGTTGCGGTATTGCAGGCTGTTGCAGAAGGAGCCGACACGGTGTATCGATTTCTGAAGCCCATAGTGATCAACACAGCCGTGTGCCTCCAGTGCCACGGTCCAGAAGATCATCTGGATCCACAGTTACTGGCATTTCTGAAGCAGAAGTATCCAAACGATCAGGCACGGAATCATCAACTGGGCGATATTCGTGGCGCAGTGAGCATCGTCTGGAAAGCAGATCGTTAAGTGAAGCAAGCTGTAGAATAATCTGAGGAAAGATGGCAGGGAAAATATTCTTAGGATCGCTCATTGTGTGGCTGAGCATCGGCATAAGCAGTCTGTGGTGTGGAGCAGCGATGCAGCAAGCACAGCCGCCGGTTCAGCATTTAGAAGCGGACTCGTTACAGAAGATTCTGAACAAAACAGATACAACGCATTTAATCATTCTGGATGTTCGTCCACGGGAAAAGTTTCTCAAAGAGCACCTACCTGGTGCGCTATCCATTCCACTTGAAGAGCTGCCAGCACGGCTGGCAGAATTACAACAGCAGGTTTCCCAAAATGATACACTGGTCGTATATTGTGGCGATGGAAAGCGGAGTGCCCGAGCTGTTGAGATTCTGGAGAAAGCGCACCTGCCAGTTCGAGTAATTTGTAACTTGAAAAAAGGGTTGCAGACCTGGCATGGGCCAATGATTAAACCTCAGCGAAAGAATGTTCCACAAAAATCGGGAGTAGATCGATGAAGCGAACATTGCTTTCCTTCGTATGGTTAGGACTGTTCTGGACACTGCTGGCAAACGTCGCCTGTACGCAGCAGGCAGTCACAGACAGCAGTGTGGTGAAGCGAGTGCCGCCAGATACCGTACAGGCGTTGCTGGCGAAGAAGGATTCCCTGGGATTGCTGTTGTTAGATGTGCGAACGCCGGAAGAATTTATGCAGGGGCATATTCCGGGGGCAAAGTTGATTCCGGTTCAGGTGCTGGAGCAGGAGATCAAGCAGATTGAAGCCTATAAGGACAAGCCGGTGATTGTCTACTGTCGGAGTGGTAATCGTAGTCGGACAGCATCGAGGATTTTAGCCAAACATGGTTTCAAAATTATTTACGATATGGATGGCGGTATCCGTCGATGGAAAGGACAGGTAGTCCGGTAGCTCCGTTGAACGTATGCTGACCCAAACAGAGATTGAGCAATATCGGGCGAAAGCTATTTCGCTGTTCCCGTTTTTGAAAGATGTTTCTTTCACAATCGCCCGGTTGCCAGCCGGGCGATATTTGTTTACGGAAGGAGATCAGTGTGCGCAAGCGGGGTTCGTCGTCGAAGGAGTGATCCGGGTGTTTAAGACCGGGCATGGGAACCGAGAGGTGACGTTGTATCGCCTCTTTGAAGGGGAAAGCTGTTCCCTGGCGCTTACCTGTGCATTGTCGTCGTATATGTACCAGGCGTCGGCAGTGGTGGAAAAAGAGGCGGTTGTGGCGTTTATTCCACTCACAACGCTACACTGGCTGATCCAGCATTCTTCGGCAGCCCGACAATTTATCTTTGAGTTGCTGGCAGGACGATTTTTTGAAGTGCTGTCTCTTGTAGGAGAGTTGGTGTTCCGCCGACTGGATGAGCGGCTGGCACAGTTGCTGCTGGAGTTTGCGGAACAACAAGATGATCGTTTCATCGTTTCCCGATCTCACGAAGAGTTAGCGTACGAATTGGGATCAGCTCGGGAAGTTATAAGCCGCTTACTGAAGAGTTTTGAGCAAAACGGATGGGTTGAGTTGCAGCGGCGAATGGTTGTGCTGCGGAATGTGCGAGCGTTGCAGCGAAAAGCGAGAGGACTTCTGTAAGGTAAAGCAAAAGGAGTTTGCCAATGGCAGAGACAAAAACCAAGAAGCTACCAAAATCTTTCGATGAATTAATCCGAACATCAGAGTTGCCTATTCTGGTCGATTTCTGGGCAGAATGGTGCGCCCCGTGTCGTATTATTGCACCGGTGCTGCAAAAGATTGCCAAAGAATTCAAAGGACGACTGCTGGTAGTGAAGGTCAACGTAGATGAGAAACCCCACATTGCTCAGCGGTACCATATTCGTGGCATTCCCACTCTGATCCTTTTCCACAAAGGCAAAATTTTGTGGCGCGTTTCCGGTGCCCTTCCGTTTGAGGCACTCAAGCAGGAACTGGAGCAGCATTTGCCGAAGTAGCGGGCGCAAAATTGCCTTCGCGTGTTTCCCGAAAATAGAGCAGAGCGCAAAGAAAGCACAGAGCTCTCTGGTGTGAGTACTCCTCGCCGGGATGCCAGCTTTCACCAGCAGCATTGCCCGCTGAAGCGTGCGTTCCCGCCAGGTACACACTAACATCCCAATCTTCCTGGAAGTGCTGACTTCATTGTTGGGCATATCTACTGTATCACTGCGCAAGGCTTTTAGGTCCTTAAAGAGCGTGTCGAAAGCTGACGCGCCACCGAAACTGCCACGGTTTTTCCCCGTCCTTAGGATGAGAAACAAAGAAGGGAAAATCAAACCGGATGTCGGTAATTCCAATGGAACGGAAAAGGTGAAAGATGCCGCTGAATCCGCGGGAAACAGATGCTAATCCCGAAAACAGAGAGACCGATACGCCAGCATCCTGGTACCATCGGCGCTGGAAGCGAATGCGCTGCGGATCTTTCCAGATCATTCCAGCATCATAGAAAAGCGACACTCTCAGGATGCTACCCAGAAATTGGGTATACCGTGGCAACATCCGCATCAGGGGATCGACATTCAACGAAAGGTTAACGGCGGTTACAACGGAGCCGCTTTGATCCTGGTCAGCATAGCCACGGAGAAGCGCTCCTCCGTAGGCGCCGTGTCGATTCCGGAGAAATGTCTGGCTGAGGATACCGTGGGAACGGTAAATGTCCCACCAATAACTTTCAAATGGTGTTGCAGATGCCAGCCGGAAGGCTTTGGGCGCAGGTAGTGGTGTTGGAGAAAAGCCTCCGTAGAGGCGGAAGTTCAGCTTCCACCCCAGAAGGGGAAGTTGGAGTTGCTGCTGCCAGTATCCGTCCCACCGGACGTACGGCACTGCTGCTCCCGGACTCATCCGACTGCCTCCTTCGAACCGCAGTTGAAATGTTCCATTGCGGCCGAAAATGTAGGTTCCCAGGCTTCCTCGAATCCACCACCATTGCGACAGCAGTTCTGTCGTGTCCTGATTGTCAGGATTCCATTGGTACCGAAAAACATAAGCCGAATCGAACAGGTTGAAATACGAAGCTTCAGCCGTGACCAATAATGGATCTTTGAGTTTGATTCCCAGAAGCAGTGCGGAACGCCCTTCCAGAAGGGCAGAACGGAGAAAATATTGTGGCGTATTGCCGCCACGGGTATGGGTATACTCCCGGATGAATCCAGTAGAAGAAGGACCAAAACGGAGTCCCTGAAGGAACTGGAGATGGAAAGCGTGCTGGGTTTGCAAGTAGTTGCCACCAATGGATATTCCCAGTTGCAGCTTGTCGGTATTGTTAAACCACAATGCGGGAAAGAAGTGAATGCGATAGTACTTGAGACTTTTGGGACCATCCTGTATCCACGGAGCAAACTCTAAGCTTGCCCGGAGGGGCCAATCAGATGTGTTATTGTACCGTTTGATATCCAGTAGCCGACCGTCCGGGTTGATTTCTGCATACACTGGTTTGCTCCGAACCATCTTGGACTTTCGTACGACCCGCGTGCCTTTGAAAAAGTCTTCTTCTGAAAACCAGATTGTGTCTTTGCGGCCATCTTCCAGATCAATCACAACGTCCGCAGGCATAATCGCCCGCCCACGATTGGTGATTTCTACCGTCACGGTGTAAAGATTCTTTTTTCGCCGTTCCCAGGAAAAGTCGGTAAGGGCGTAGTCCAGAGTATAGGTTTTCTCAAACCATTGGTCGAAGAACCATCGGAGGTCGCGTCGTCCGTTCCAGCGGTGGTCAATTTCCATTGCTAAGGCAAAGAAGTCCTGAGGCTCTACGTGCCGGAATCGGTAGCGGCGGTAGTATTCCCGGAACAACGCCTGGAAAGCGCTGTCACCCATAACATATTGGAGCATCAACAGAATAGAAGCTGTTTTGCTGTAGGAATTAACACGATACGCCTGTCCCGTTGCATATCGCTCCGAGTGAGTCATTACCGGTTCTTCCTGCTCCTGGAACGCCCACCGGATAGCCTGCAACTGCATATCTGTCCGTTGATCCATAGGAGGTAGTACCAGGCGTTCCCAGAAAGTCTCGCGAGGGAACTGATTTTCATAGCGTCCCAGGAAGGCTTCGACAGCCAGAGTGGTAAAAAAGGTCGTAAAGCCTTCGTCCATAAAAGCGTATTCCTGCTCATTGGTGTTGAGCATCATCGGGAACCAGTTATGGACGACTTCGTGGATGATGATCTCCGTCGTGATCTTGCGCATCACACCGCCACCCAGCCATCGGGTCATAAAAACGATTCCCGGATATTCCATCCCGCCGGAAGCACCTCCCACCGTCACGAACATATTGGGATATGGATAGGGTCCAACGTGTTGGCTGAGAAATTGCACAGCAAAGACCGCTGCTTTCAAACCATCCGTTGCATAGAAGTCTTCCAGCCGTTTGGGATAGACAACGTGGATAGTTGTGTTGTTCCATCCCTGTGCATCCCATAGATAGTCCTTGTAGACGGTGAAAGCAAAGCTCCGAACGTTTTGCGCACGCCAGTGCCAGACCAGTGTATCAACCGTATCCGGCCGCTGTTGGGAGAGGGTGGCAAGATCAGCAATGCGGACAGGAACTTTATAGCGACGCGCTGAGTCCAATCGGGCACGCACAGGGGCAGGTAGCACATCTTCCGCATTGACCAGTTCGCCAGTAGCAAAGACTGCATACGCTGCAGGCACCTGAATCTGAACATCAAAATCGGCGAACTCTTCGTAAAACTCTCCGGTGCCCAGGTATTGATATTTGTGCCATCCGTAGCGATCGTAAACGCAGATGGAAGGGAACCAGTGGGCAATGGAAAAGGCGGATCCCCAGTATCCCATCCGCATTCCTTCCAGAGGGATCGTTTCTTCGATTTCGATCGTCAATGCGACGGTGTCGCCGGGACGTAGGGGAGTGGGCGGAATGATTTCCATTACGGTGTTGTCTACTTTGTACAGCAGCGATTTGTTCGGTCGACGTTGTCGGTATACTGCCAGCACCTTTACCGGCGGCGTAATCCACGATCGCTGTCGGCTTTTTTGCCGCCCGTAGCTGTTTTCAGCAAACAGATTCCAGTAAAGATGGAAGTACAACTTTGACAGCGTATCAGGCGAGTTATTGCGATACCAGATGAAGGTTTGTACCCAGAGCCTCTTGGTATCAGGATCAAGTTTTGCTTGGATCTGATACCGCACCTCTTGTTGAAAAGGGGAAGCACCAAAGACCAGAGTGCCAATACCAATCCACAAGCCTGCGAAAACCACCAATCGCATTGATCGTGCTCCCATCTGTTGTTGATTCGGATTTTTTACTACTGAGACCTGCAAATATCGGAAACTCCAGAGAAATTTTTCGACACCGAAGGGTGCAGCACAGCCTCTATGATATCCGGGGTTGTCCGTTTGTAAGGTTTGGCAAAGCTGAAGATTGCTGGAATTGTTTTGTTGAGGATGCCAACTGGAATTGTCCGATGGCGTTTTGCAGTCCAATTGCCAGATGGGCTAACTGCTTTGCCAGTTCCGCTAATGCTGTGATCTCCTGGGTGCTATGATGGATGATTTCGGTCATCGTATGGATGTTTTGTGCCATTTGCTGGCTGGTGGCGGATTCTTGCTCCACGGCTGCAATAATGTGGGTAACCATCTGTTCCACTTTTTCCGAAGACCGCACGATTTCGTCGAAGGTGTTTTGAGCTACTTCTGTTTGAATCATCCCTTCCCGGACGGCGTCCTGAACAGTGCCCATTGCCTCCACCGTGGCGGTTGTCGACTGTTGCAGATGTTCCACGATCGTTGCAATCTCTTTTGCTGATTCGGTCGTGCGCTCTGCCAGGCGGCGGACTTCGTCAGCGACGACAGCAAAGCCCTTACCAGCTTCGCCTGCCCGTGCTGCCTCAATTGCGGCGTTGAGTGCCAGCAGATTTGTTTGCTCCGCAATTTCCGTGATGACGGCGGTGATGAGCTGAATCTGCTCGGCAGCAGATTTAAGATCGGTCAATTGCCGGGCAGTCTGCTGGACTTGGTTTCCAATTTGCTCTATTTGGTGGAGCATCTCGTTGAGCACAGCTCGCCCTTTGCCTGCTACCATTGCTGCCTGCTTGGAAGCATTCCCAACTTCCTGAACATTGTGCGCAGTTTCAGCAATCGTACGGCTCATTTGCTCGACGGCCGCCGCGATATCCGTGCCCTGGGCGAGTTGTTGTTGTGCAGCCGTTTCCAGTTGTTCTGTTGCCCGCTCTGCTTGCGCTGCTGACTGTGCCAGCCGATCTGCAGACTGACGGAGCGTTGCAATGAGCTGGTTCCACGATGTTAAAAGCTCCTGCAAAGCAGCCTGAATGCGCTGGATGACTTCAGATCGAGTTGCTGTGGTACTAACATCAATGCTCAGATTGCCCTGAGCTATTTCTCGGAGTGCAGTGCCAACTGCTTCGGCATCCTCTAACAACTGCTGATTGAACCGTACCAGTTCCTGCTGCAAGCAGTAAGCTGCCAGGATACTGCTGACAACGGCGCCTACCATTTCCAGCACCACGGCGTCATCTTGCAGATGTGCATTGCTTGCTTTCTGAACCTGCAATTGCCCCAGAGTACCCTGCTCTGAGCGCAGTTCTATGGTCAGTGTATTTTTCTCCGACGGTGTTAGGGCAACAGCATCTTCCGGGAAAGTGAATACCATTGGCTCAGAACTTTGTTGCCCTGACAATACAACGGTTGCTGATAAACCATTGACAATATCGACAGCATTGTGAGCAACCGCTATGCCCAACGCTGAAAGGGAAGTTCCAGCGCTGGCTTTTTGGGCGATCGTATTTAACGCTCGCAAGGCTTTAAGGCGTTTTACCAGTTGCTGGCTAATATGCAAAAAGGCACGTGCTAACTGCCCGAATTCATTTGGCAGCGAAGCTGTTTCCTCCAGCGCTTCCCGCTCAACCTTGCCCTCACTCAGCTTTTCAAAGGCGTCCGCAAGCGTTCCTAAGGTTTTACCAAATGTGTTCCCAATCTGACGGAGAACGATAATGAGAACAACTGTAATGAGAAGAGCAATGCCCGTTGGTAGTGAGGTTGCAATCAGCTTGGTCTGATAATCTGCCTGAAGCTTTGCAACCGCAGAGGGTAAGAAGCGATCCTGTTCCCACTGAAATAGACTTCCAATGGTTTGCTCCGCAAAGTCAAAAAACGCTGCTGGATCGCCGGTAAGTTCGAATGTATAGAGAAAAGCATTCTCCACGCTATCCAGAAAAGCTGCTGTCTGCTGGAGCGATGTTCGCAAATCAGCAATCAAAGGCTGATCTTCTGGAGATATTGCGGCAGAGTCCAATCCTTTAAGAACGTGGGAATGGATTCGTACCGCTTCTTGAAACAGTTGTTGCAAAGCCACTTGCTCTGCAAAATTCAGCGTATCTACATCGCGGGCTAACCATCCACTGCCCAGCGCTTGCAATTGCCCCAGAAGCTCTATCAGAGTAGGAAGATAGAGCGTGCTCAGGGTTGCCAGTTGCTTCGTTTCCGGTGGGAATTTCCCTGCCATTAAGATGGCGCGCTGTAAGTCTTGAATCCGATCGAGCAGGTGGTTATGAATATGAAAGGACTCCCGCGGCGTTAAACGTTGCCATCGCTGGAGAATTTCCGACCATTTTTGTGCAACGACGGTCTCTACTGTTTTCACTTCCGGGTCATTCCGGAGAAAGGAGCGATGCAAAGCTGTTTGCACCCGCTGCAACGCTTCTCCGACTTGTTGTTCCTGTTGCTCAATTTGAGCATCCACTGCGTGGTCACCATTGAGGAATCGGTTTGCAAGACTTCGGTGTCGTTGCACTGCCTGCTGCAATGCTAAAAGGGGCTGTTGCAGGTGCATGACTTCGGTATTGTCAGCGGCAACTTCCAGCGCTTTCATCCCGTTGTCTACGGCGACCCCCAGCAGAATGATTGTAATGGCGAGGCTGCCACCGACGATCAGAACACGAAAAATGCGCTGAATGGGCAGACGTAAGATTGCGCGTAGCATCAGGAACTCCTGAAATTAGAAAAACCAAACCGCAATGGATATTGCAATATACTTCTTCTGAGGGTTTCGCGTACCCTTAGACCAATCCAATGTTCAGGTAGGCGACACAATAAGCCGCTAAAACAATCCAATGAGTCTTAGCTTGCTGGACTGCAGGAGTAAGGAATCCGTTCCACAGCGTAGGCGAGTCAAACACTCCAGCTTTTGGCAGTGTAACTGCTTTATTCCAGCTCCATAAGCGATTCAGTATACAGGTACCGTTGCTAAGAAAAGACTCTGTGCTTTCTTTGCTGCTCGTACTCTTAACAGGAACGATGCATCAGTGCCGTACAGTAATACCGGTACTGCGTATGCCAGTTGTGGTGCACCGGTGCGAAGTCTATATGCGGCAATTAGTGATGCCCCAGGTGGATCAATACGCCACCGTTGATTCCAAAGTAGGTGATGTCGATGCCGCCTTCGGTGCCGAAAATGTGATTGTACTCAGCGCTGAACACGACGTCGAGGGTTCGAGCGACAGGAATCAGTACTCCCGCTTCGGGCGTGATGCCAAAGTGTGTTTGCGTTTCGCTTTTCGATTCCAGCTCTGTTCCCTGATCTGATACTGAGATACTTTCTGTTTCGATGTGGGCACCCAGTTTCAGTCCGGCAAACGGGGATATACCACGGGGTAAGAAGAAAAAGGTAAATCCTGCAATTATTGGGATGGTGCTAAAACGGAATGTAGCTTCGGACCCTTCTGCTTGGAGTGATTCACTCCACCAGTGATATCCAGTTGTCAAATTCACCGCAAGCTGATTGGAGACAGCATATTCAAAAATTCCGTTGAATCCCAGACCAACATCAAATGCGTCACCGAAATCAGAAATGGGAATTTGCGGTCCAACCTGTAGACCAATTCCGAAGCCCTGGGCATAAAAGATTGAGGGAACAAAGAGAAGTGCTAAAATCGCAATCCATCGTTTCATCGTGCTGCTACCGTTTTTTGTGAAACCAGCTTCTCAGACCTTACAAAGATACGAAAAAAATTGATAGCAGCACTGTGTCTTTTCTCCAGCCATCGCCAGGTGAGCAGGATAGCAGGATTTTCTCTGGACATTTCTTCCACCCCTTTCTTCGGATTTTCCGTATTTTTGCACTTTCCCTGATAGGCGGTGTAAGACAAAACGCAAAGGGTAATGTTGTCTCGAGAGGAGATCCAGCAATTGGCGCGAGCCATTGTCGATGAGATGGAGTCCCGCTATTCAGCAGAATTGGCGCCGAAATGGGAAGGTGGAAGCGTGTTCCTGTTGCCGGGCAAAGAGGGATTAAAAGAGTACGAGATTCCCATTGATCGGTTGCTCCACAAAATTGTGCTGATCCGGGAAAATTTGCGGATTCTGGAACAGAAGATCAATAATCACGAGAAGCTGTCCGATGCTGACAAAGTGAAACTTCAGGCATACATCACGCGGTGCTATGGTTCACTGACCACGTTCAACGTGCTGTTTTACCACGATGAGGACAAATTCAAAAGTAGCTAACCGGGTGGTATGGGGGATCGGATGGTGGTGGATCGTTTTCCTGAGCTCTGCGCAGCCGGTATTTCACCCCTGGATCGCTTCGCCCTGGGAGCCAAGAATTGGTGCAGCCGCATTCGTTGGCAGCGATTCGCTGGAATTGTATCTTGGAGGATATGCCCGGCTCTTTGGCAGTCGATGGCAAGGGTGGCAGATCGGTGCTGAGGGTTTTACGATAAGCCGTCTCCGGCGGGAAGCGCATTTCAAATTCCCCGTGGAACTGATCGATTACTACTTTGGTGTTGACTATCAGCACGCCGGAATTACCCTGAATATCCCGTGGCAACTTCGACTGCGGCTGGGACACATTTCTGCCCACGTGGTCGATGGAGCGTTCGATCGCCTCCCTTCATTTGTCTACAGCCAGGAGTTTGTGACGGCAACGCTCCGATTGATCTTTGCACAATTGCACGTGTTGGGCGAGATCGCATATCTGTTTTCTGTACTTCCTGCTCAACTGGATCGACTCCAGCCGGCTGTTGGGGCAACGCTGCACCTGGCGGTGAGTGGTTATCTTTTCCTTGCAGGCTATCAGTTGCGAAACACTGGGATTGCTGGTGACCGATTCTGGAATCATCGAATTGTGCTGCAAGTGTGGCCCCCTGCACTGCCACTCTACTTCCAACTCAGCTTCTACAATGGCAAAAGTTACCACGGGATGTTGTATGACCGGGCAGAACGTTTCGCGACATTCGGTGTGTTTGTGGTGCCATAATGCCTGGCAGCGTCGCCGGGTGCTCATAGGGATTACCGTGTCTTCCGCCATTGATGAGAGGCTGTACCAAACACTGGAAAACGGCATCCTCAAAGGCTGTACTGGACAGGCGCATTTGTAAAAACATACTGATTTCGCTCACAGCACGTGCGGTGGGTTGTGAGCTAAGAGCTCAATTGGCAGCCGGCAATGACGGGTCAGCGACCGAACGGGTAATCCAGAGGAAATCCGTAGATTTGCAAAATGTTCACAAAAGGCAATCGGTTGGCTTGCAATGTGGAGATTTTTGCGCTGGATAGCCTTTTTGCTTTCTGCTGCTGTGCTGGGGTATGCCCAGACGATCCAGAAGCCAATAGTCCAGTTTTCGCTGCTGGGCGGTCTCGGTCGTAATTTCCTGAGTGCGGATGTCCAGCGCTTCGAGCGAATCATTGAATGTGGACGGTATCAGAGCGGTGGAGGCTGGGGACCGCTGGCAACGGTGCGGGCAACGTATCCGTGGATTGCTACGGTTGGATTTTCCCTGGAACTGGGTTATCGCAGTTACAGCGGGGTGATGGAAAACACTGGATTGTATTCGTATCGTCCTCCGGGAGCAACCGAGGTGCGAACGGCGCGGATCACGAATGTGCTGGAAGGTACGTGGCAGTACATTGCGATCACTCCAATGGTTCGATATCGCTTTCTACCAACGTCTCAACAGTCCTGGTTGACACTGGCGACGGGTTTACAGTTCGGATTTCCGCTACAGGCAACGTATGTGCAGCGCCAGCGTTTTGATCCCGATAACCCATTGGTGTTCATTGTTGATGGCAAGCGGCTGAAGGAGCGAATTCTGGCGGAAGGCACAGTGCAGTCGAAGCAGTCCGTTTTGATCCATCACATTGTAGCAGTGGAGCATCAGCTTCAGCTCAGTCGCCAGTGGAGCCTGCTCCAGACATTGTCCGTTGCTATTCCGTGGAATTCTCAGTCGACGGAGACCTCCTGGAAGGCAATGCAGGTGGGACTTCAGGGTGGCATAGCGTATACCCTGTTGCCACCGCCGCCGATACAGCTTCCGACGCCACCTCCAGCGCCAGCACCTCCTGCAACGATTGCTCCCAAACCAGAGGCGCATCTGGCGCTGGCTTTGGGAGACGATGTGCACTGGAATGTTGGAAGCGAGTTAATTGCTACCCTGCCGATTGTCAACGCCGTGTTCTTTGAGCGTGGCAGTGCAACCATTCCGCAGCGATATGTTCAGCGAAAGATCCCGAAGCAGGAGCTGGATACTATTACCGACGCTGTGCGTTATCACCGCTATGTCCTGCCGGTGCTTGCATCCATTGCCCAGGAAAATCCAGAAGCGACTTTTGAATTGATCGGGGCGACCAGCGGCATGGAAGATGAACCCGAAGGGATAGCGCTGGCACGTCGACGTGCCGAAGCCGTTGCAGATGCATTGGAACGCTTGGGCGTTCCCCGGCAGCGCTTGCACCTGCGCTGGCAGCTCTTGCCAGCAAATCCTTCCAATCCTGACTTTCCTGAAGGACGCGCGGAAAATCGCCGGGTGGATATCGTAGTCCATAATGCGCCACTGCTCCGGTATGTTCGAGCACAGCGATTTCAGGAACTGGAAGGAACACTGGCGGTACGCAGTACAGTTCGCAACGCTGCGCTCCGCAACCACCCTGCTGTCCTCCATTTATCGCCGCCGGTTGATACGATGCTGCAAACGCAGGAGGAGCAGTTTGCTACCACCATGCCGTTCCGGTGGCGATTCCACTCTCCACCGGGACATCTCTCTGTTGTTGGCACCCTGACCGTTCCAAACTCGCCTGCACCGCTGGTTGTCTATGATACAGCGCAAATACGACTGGATACGCTGCCCCGGATCGAGGTTGAGTTGCGCCTGGACCGCTTTGAGGCGATTCTACGTTTCGATTACAACAGCAGCGCATTGAGTGAAGCGAACCAGCAACTCTTACGTCAACTGGTGGATTTGCTTCCAGAGGGTTCAACAATTATTGTGTACGGTAGTAGCGATACGTTGGGAACAGAGCGTCGCAACCGCATTTTGGCACAACAGCGGGCAGAGAATGTGTCGCAATTTCTGCAATCCATTGCTCCGGGCGCTTATCGCATTGTGGCAGAACGCTATACCGGGAAGAAATTTGATGAACGATTACCCGAAGGGCGATTCCTGAATCGTTCCATCCGATTACGGGTTGTTCGTCAACATCCGTAAAGGTTTTGACAAACCAAGGTCGATCTGGCAGATGGAATTTGAACCTGTTATTGGATTGGAAATTCACGCGCAGTTGCTGACCCGGTCGAAAGCATTCTGCGGTTGTTCTACCGCTTTTGGGGCACCGCCCAACACCAATACGTGTCCGGTCTGTCTGGGGCATCCCGGCGCTTTGCCGGTACTCAATAAGCGGATGGTGGAAATGACCATTGCAATGGGGCTGGCAACACACTGTTCCATTCGCTCTTTCTCGCTGTTCGCACGAAAGAACTATTTTTACCACGATCTGCCAAAAGGTTATCAGATCAGCCAGTATGAAGAACCGCTCTGCTACGATGGATGGGTCGAGATTGAATTAGAGGATGGGCGCACCAAAAAGGTTGGGCTCATCCGAATCCATATGGAAGAAG
>JALWUI010000178.1:0-19840 GCA_027082775.1 Candidatus Kapaibacterium sp. | reverse complement strand
TGGAAAATCCATCCACGATGTGGACATCGATACGTTACTGGATTTCAATCGGGCAGGGGTGCCGCTGATTGAAATTGTCAGCAAACCCGATTTGCGATCTGCGCGAGAAGCCTATCTGTTCCTGAAGCAAATTCATCAAATCGTCACATACCTGGGCATTTGCAGTGGCAATATGGAGGAAGGTGCTTTGCGATGCGATGCGAATGTCTCGGTGCGCCCGAAAGGCAGTTCCAGCTTCGGGACGAAGACAGAAGTCAAAAATCTCAACAGTTTCCGTCACGTGGAAAAAGCACTGGAATATGAGATCCAGCGCCAGATTCAGGTGCTGCAATCCGGAGGCACCGTCCGGCAGGAAACGATGTTATGGGATCCGGTACGGCAGGAAACACGCCCGATGCGAACCAAAGAACAGGCACACGACTACCGATATTTCCCGGAACCCGATTTAGTGCCTGTTGTGGTGCCTGAAGAATGGATTGAACGTATTCGACAGAGCTTACCAGAATTGGGCCTGGAGCGCAAACGCCGGTTTATCCAGCAGTACCATCTACCGGCTTATGACGCTGGTGTTCTGACGCAACAGCGTGCGGTGGCGGATTATTTCGAGGAAGCCGTTGGAGCCCTCCAGCAACCGTCACCAGATCGGATCAAAGGGGTAAGTAACCTGATTATGACAGAAGTGTTGCGGGTATTGGCTGAAAAGAACATCGAGATTCAGGATTTTCCGGTACCGCCTGCGTCACTGGCTGCGTTAGCAGAATTGCTGGTTGATGGAACCATCAGCAGCCGAATTGGAAAAACCGTGTTCGAGAAGTTGCTCCAGCATCCAGATAAACACCCGAAACAGATAGTCGAAGAAGAGGGACTGGTGCAAATTTCCGATGAATCGGCGTTGCGACAGATTGTAGAGGAAGTTTTAGAACAGCATCCGGACGAACTTCAGCGATACTTCGGTGGGAAGAAAAAACTTTTTGGATTTTTCGTTGGACAGGTAATGAAAGCCACCAGAGGCAAGGCGAATCCGAAGGTTGTAAATCAACTATTACAACAGGCACTTCAGGAACGCGAAGCGGCAGCGCAGCAGTAACTTCTTCTTCCGCGCAGCTTTGACTATCCTACTCAATCCATACCGGTACGGTCTGAGAGTAACGCCCGCTGCGGAAGTGAACGAGATAGAGCCCTGTTCCCAGGAAGCGGGTTGAAATTGCTTGTTCCCACCATCCAGCCGCCGTACGTTGCTGGAAATTCCAGACCTGGCGACCAACGCTGTTAAATACCTGAAGATGAACGGGTCCATCCAGTCCAACCCCATAGCGGATAACAAGTTGCGTCTTGTCCACTTGTACCTGCAATCCGTACGTGGTACCTAATACAATGTTACGCAACTTCCGCAGGCAAAACTCTGCCAGTGGTATCGTTCCCGGTTGCGTCTGTGGTTCGACGCAGAGTGCACGATTGCCAATATTCTGGACCGCCAGATCAAGCGTGAGACTATCACTTTGAGTTTCTGCGTAAACAACAAAACGCAGGGTCGCAAATATTCCGTTGGCTAATGGCACAGCCCCACGGGCTTGCATCAGCAGTTCGCCGATGCCAGTTGGCGTTACGGTCATTGTCCAGCCTGGCTGAAGCCGGGCGATGCTAAGGTATCCCAGTGCTCGTGCATCATATCGGAGGGAAAGCACTATGGTATCCAGCATTGCCTCTCCACTGCTGTCAGTGTAGCTCAGCGATATGGCGACCGTATCTCCCGGCAGCTTTGCTTCTTCCACTGACTCCACAGCAAACACCACCGGCACCGAATACCGCTCCCCTCTTACCACCACCGTCGTGTCTCCACTCCCACTTTCCACCAGCACCTCTACCTCATACTGCCCCGCTTCGCCCGGCAACAACCGCACGCCTACCTGCTGCTCCCCACCTGCCGGTACCACAAACTGCCGCGGTCCGATAACCTCAAACTCTCCCACATCCCCGCCAGCGATCCGCACATCCGTCACATCCACTGCCGCACTCCCCGTGTTCCTCACCACAATCGTCCCTTCCCCTCCATCACATCCCAATACCGGTCCAATTACCGTCCCCTCTGCTTCCAGCCCCACTACATACGCACAGCCTCGCACCATTACCCCACTTTCTACCTGCGGCTCCTCCTCTGGTCCCGCTGCCGCATCACTCACTATCCGTACCCGCACACTGTCCTGGGGATACGTCCGCGCCCGAAACCGCACTGCAAGCTTCAGCGTATCTCCCACATCCAGCGTCACCGGAAACTGGGGCCAATTCTCTGCCCAGAACGCCTGCGGATCACTCATTACTCCAGTGTCAAATTCTACGTTCCAGATCTGCAATTGCCACACCGCATCCGCATTCCAGATCTTCACCACCCCCTGTTCCGCCGATTCCGTCCCAAGCTCCACACACTCAAACTCATACCCTTCCGCTCCGATTTTCGGTAAATACGCCTGTCCCCGAAGCTCCCCTTCTACCGCCTCAGCATCCACGAATTCTGCTCGAATCCCCACCTTCAACGTATCTCCCACTGCTGTCTCCACCTGCGGCTCATATTCCACAAACACCAGCAGCCGCTGCCCCGGATTCAATGTCACTCCATCCGGGTCTGTCAGTGGCGTTCCCTCAAACTCATAACCGGTGATCCGAAAATGCGGCGTTGCGGCTGTCAGACTAACTGACCGGACCGTCACCGCATTATTCCCCCCATTGCCAACTTCCACCTGCCCGCTGTGCACCGTCTGCAACCGCTGCCACTTCCAGTCGTAACTGGTGATGTACGGTGCCCCCTGAATCCCTTCTCCCTTCCATCGCGAAATGTTGTCATCTCCCGCCGGTGCATCGCACACAAACTCCACATCAATCTGATACTTTTGCACTGCCGGTGGCGTGAAACACGCCCCCTTGAAGTAAATGGTCTCTCCCGGTTGCACTTTGATCGGCAATGTGTAGGTACTTTGATCCAGCGAAAACGGGGCAGTTACATTCCGAATCTCGGTGATCGTCAGCACCGTGCTGCCCGGATTGCGAATCTCCACGGTCCGCTGAAAGTCCTGGATGTTCTCACTATTGCACCGGGTCAGTCCGACTGGCACCTGCCCTGCATCCCAGTCGCCCACCACAATATGCGGCAACACGCCCTGTCCCCGCAATTCTGCCAGGGGAAACTCCACGCACGGCGTTGTTGCAAACAATGAATCAATGTCCCAATCCTCCGGATCGCTCCGCTCATCCCTCGGCGTATACCGCAACTCTACCCACATCGTATCGTCTGCTGCCAGGCTTGCCGGAATATCGGGCGTGATCGACACAATCTCGAATTCGTCGGCTATCTTGAGCTTCACTTCTTCCACGAGCACCACAGAATCGCTTTCGTTGACCACTGCCAGCAGCAACGTCCGACTCTTGCCGACCCGCACGGTATCGAAGGAGAGGAGTGAGTCAGAGACCCAGAATTTTGGTGCTTTGTAAAAAGTGCTGTCAAGGCGAACGTTTCCCTGCCAGTCTGTAATGCCATAAACTGCTTTTGCATCTTTGCTCATATCGAGCACTTCGAGGCGGAATTCCACGCGTCGCCAGTAGCCCTCGCCCTGATTGTCGAAATTCTCCGGGTATTCCATCACGAGGCGATAGTTATAGGAGCGATCGGTGAGTAACTCGACGCGACTGATCCCGCCGTCTTCGTAGGGAGGAGCTACGGAGTCATCGCGGGCAACCACGTGTACCGTCCCGCACGCTTCTTCCTTCTGGAGCCGTGGTGCAACAGTATCGAATTTGTCGAGGCGATCCCATCCCATCAGAGTGTGTCCATAGTTTGCAAGGTCTGTGGCATATGTCGCAATGTTTTGCTGTTTGCTCGAAGCAAACAGGACTTCCGTTACAACGTTGAAAATATGGAGTGCCATTGGAACCGGTCCTTTCAAATGCTGGATACCTCGAGGAACCTCCGGGGGCTGAATTGCCCAATAGCCCGTATTGGGCACCTGCTCCCAGAGCGCAGGAGGGTAATAATCCAGCAATTTCTGGCCATTGTACCAGATATTCTGTAAAACCTGCTCATTGCTATCTGCCTGGACGATCAGGGTCCATCGTGGTAACTCTCCACCTTTGTATTCCCACGCATAGCCAAAGTGTTCGCAGAGATACTGTTCCAGTGGTACTGCCCACATCAGCGTTTTTGCGCCTACTCCACCATATTGCCCCACCATTACCGGTTTGTCTGACTGCCAAACCGCAAAACCTTCGATGAACTCGCTGAGATCACCACCGGAGACATAGTCTATGTAATCTCCTGTCCTCCTCAAAAGCGCTGACCATTCCCCTTTGAACTGATGGGTGTTGGGATCATACCAGCGCACCGTAAAGACGGTGTTGTCTTCTACAGCAACGACCCGGTAGTTATCGCCGACATACGAACTGTTTCCATACCACTGAACCCGTTCGTTGCGCACCGCGCGGGTAATGTATGCACGCCCCCAGACGTTTTTAGGCGGTATCATCTCGGTGCGGGGCACCACCGCTTCCGGATGTTGCGGATACGGCTCAGAACTGTGCATATAGACCATCCAGGATTTGGTGTTGTAGGCGATGACGCCAACAGGTTTGCTGGACAGGATCTCACTGCCTGTTATATCAATCTTGTTCGAGGCTGCTGAAAACCCCAGACAGGTGAAATCCAGCACCTCGCCTTCGTTGAGCTGGAAAGAGAAAGTCTTTTCCCAATCCTGAGGAAATTGTATCGGGATGCTCTGACCGTTGAGCCGCAACACTCCTTGCCCCTGTCCCCGGAGGAGCACGGAGACGTGCGTTCCGTTTTCTTTTGCAATCACAAAGAAGCCATTGGGGGCGCCGGTTACAAGATCTGCCTGGCGGGCGGGATAATACCCTGCATAGAGGTAGCGTTGTCCCCACGATTCCACGGGATACGCTACATAGCTGGTATGGGCGTATTTTTTACTGTGACTGTAATCCCAGACAAACCGGCATACAAAGACAGCGATAGGATTGTTCGCCCGTATCCGGAGTGCGGTGTAGTCGATTCGTCCCCGATGCTCAGGATTTTCTGCTTCATAAGTTGCGATCAGCTCTTCAGGCGCATTCAATACCTTTGCAGTACCGGGTTCAAGCGCTAATGGAGGCAGTTGCCATCCTGCCGCCGGCAGATCGATGTGGACCACTGCCCCATACGGCGCCACAATCGCCAATCCCCAGTTCCCCTGAATCAAATTATCCTGGACGTCAATGTGCTGGACCCAGAATTCTTTGCCTAAATATGCGTTGGCTAATCGGAGATCACATTGCGCCAGCGCAATAGAAGGGAACAGTGTGAGGCTCAACCAGTTGAGGAAGAGAATGCTGAGGAGCGGAAATATCATACCTGGAGGCATACGGAGGTGCTGAAAGCGTTTCATTTCAACTCCACCACCTGGTCATTGAACAGACCAAACTTGATTGTCAGCAACTTACAAAAACTTTTCCATATATTGAGCGACCTTTTCGGTGCATTGGTTGTGTATTCCGGTTTCTGGAAGAGATTTCTGCTCCCGTTTTCACGATCTGCGATCCTCTTCCGTTTCTATTCCTTTTTGTGAGAACAATAGAGGTAGCGGATGCAGCGACGGAAACGAGCACTGATTACTGGCGGAGCGGGCTTTTTGGGATCCCACCTGTGTCATCGCTTGCTGGAAGAGGGATTTGAAGTGATTTGTATGGATAATTTCATCACGGGATCTCCGGATAATATTGCTGATTTGATCGGACATCCTCACTTCCACTTTATTCAGCACGATGTGACAAATTACATCTATGTTGCGGGTCCCGTTGATTACGTGCTGCATTTTGCATCGCCCGCCTCGCCAATCGATTATCAACAATTGCCAATTCAGACACTCAAGGTGGGATCGCTGGGGACGCACAAGGCGCTGGGGTTGAGCCTGGCGAAGGGAGCGACGTTCTTGCTGGCAAGTACCAGCGAGGTCTATGGTGATCCGCTGGTGCACCCGCAGCCCGAGGATTACTGGGGGAATGTGAACCCCATCGGTGTTCGCGGGGTGTATGATGAAGCGAAGCGGTTCGCGGAAGCAATGACGATGGCATACCATCGCTACCACGGGTTGGATACCCGCATTGCCCGGATTTTTAATACCTATGGACCACGAATGCGCATTGATGACGGACGCGCTATTCCGACGTTCATCACGCAAGCATTGCAGAACGAACCCGTAACGGTTTTTGGGGATGGATCGCAAACCCGGTCGATCTGCTATGTGGATGATCTCATTGAGGGAATTGTTCGCTTGCTCTTTTCCAGCGTCGTTGAACCGGTCAATCTGGGGAATCCGGATGAAATTTCCATCGCTGCTTTGGCAGAGGAAATTATCCAGCTCTGTCACTCCTCCAGTTCCATTGTATACAAACCACTACCAGAAGATGATCCCAAGGTGCGGCAGCCAGATATTACCCGTGCGCGGGAATTGCTGGGATGGGAACCCCGGATAGATCGCAAAGAAGGATTGCGACGGACCATTGAATACTTCCAGAAGCGACTGGAGCAGCAACCAGTAGAAGATCGATGGAATGGAAGCTGACCCGATGGTGGTGGCGATGGCTGCGCCGATTCTCGCAGTGGTTCGATCCTCATACGCCACTGTTTGGCGCCCGCATTGGCTTATTGGTAACACTCCTGTTAGCAGTTGGTGGCATTGCGCTGGGGCTGTGGACCGGATCTCTTACGGTACAAAGTGATGGGATTGTGGCAGCAACCGATGTGCTGACTTCTCTTCTATTTTTGGCTGCGCTCCGACACAGTTTCCGATCACCGGATGTGATTCATAATTACGGCTATGGCAAGTACGAAAGTCTGGGTATTCTGCTCAATTCTCTTTTGCTGGCTTTTGCCCTTCTCTATGCGGGAGGCGAAATTTTTTCTTCCTTCGAGGTCTATCATCCTATCTCGCAGTATTTGCCCCTGATTGCCTACTCTGCCCTTTCTCTGGTGCTGCTTGGCGCTCTGAGCAAGTTGCAGCGATGGTATGCAGAGCGGTATCAGATGCCGCTGCTGGCGTACGACGCTGATTTGTGGAAACTGGATGCCTATGCGGAAGCGGGAGTGCTGGTGAGCCTGATAGTGGGGAATTGGTTGACGCAGAATGGGTACACCGAAGCTGCCAGATGGCTGGACTTTACGATCGCCCTTGCATTGCTGCTGTTAAATATTGCCCTGATTCTGCCTCACGTGCGCGGCGCTCTGAATCAACTGCTGGATCGTACCCTTCCGGAGTCCATTCAGCTCGCTGTCCTTGCCGTGATCGTGGAGCATTTGCACGAGATCTGCGAATTCCGTCAGTTGCATACGCGGCAGTCCGGACGGGATCTCTTTATGGAGCTGGATGTTGTGATGCCGTTCGATATGCCAATGGAGCAGGCGTATGCGACGGAGCAGCGCATTCAGCAGGCAATTCGGGAGCGGTATCCTACCGCCATTGTGCGATTGTATGCTGTTCCGTGTCCTCGTGATTGCGTTCAAAATGGACAGCGATTCTGCCCGGTGCTGTTACACAAGCAGCAAACCGCAGCACACCTCGGAGAAACAGGTACTGAGTTAATGGAACAGCAGGAGAAATTGCAACACCAGTAGCACCATTGTCAGAAGAATGAGACCGTGTGGCAGGAGCAAGTGCCAGATCCGTCGATCGGGATTGTCTGGAAGCTTCCATAGAAGCTCGAAAAGATTCAGTTTTTGCGTGTTCCGGAGTTCCTCGGCAGATACTTCGTACCACCGCTTCCCCTGGACAGCAGAGAGGCGGAGCAGGAAAGCCAGGCGTTTGGAGTGTCGCTTGAGATCAATGCCCCAGAGGGTCAGCAGAACCAGATAAAGCTGGTATTGCTGCACTTTAAATTGCGCAAGCTGCTCCGGATCCAGCGCTGCTAACGGTGGAAACCAGAGAACAAACCAGAATAACCCTGCAATGGTAAAGCTCAGCCGAAGGAAGTGTCGCAGCAACCGCCGTTGCGGTTCGAAAAGCCCCAGAACATAAAAAATATTGGCTTTTTCAGCTTCTGAGAGTTGAGCAAACTCTTCCGGGGAGCTCAAGCCCGTGCGAAAGATGGATCGCTCCATATGCCCGTATTCTTGCTTTCTGAAACCTGCGTTGAAAGTGCACTAACGATCGAAACTATAGAGCAGTGCGGCTGCTGAAGAAGTAGCGAAAAGGTAATGTTTCTATCAGAGAGGGCTGCATTGAAGTGTTGCGTTCAGTATTCCTGTGGATATTGTTGCTTGCTCAGAATTGGCTGCGCAGATGCAGGCTGTTTTTGGCAGTTATTTAGTACAAAAACGATAAATTTGTATTCTTGCAAAGAGCAGCTATGGGGCTGCGGGGGTTATGTTGAACAATCTGCGGAGGCGCTTATGAGGCGTGGTGTTCTTTCTATTCTCTTCCTTCTTTTCCTTCCAGCATTTCTCTGGGCACAAGGTCGAACGACGGCGGAAATTCGCGGACGAGTGATTGATCAGGAAGGTGGAAAGCCTATCCCAGGGGCAACGATCATTGCGGAACATTTGCCAACAGGGACGAAGTACGGTGCGATTTCGCGCCCTGATGGATTCTTTCTCTTGGCTGGTTTACGAGTTGGAGGACCGTATAAGGTCACGGTGCGGAGTACTGGCTACAAATCCTTGAGCCGATCAGGTATTTACTTACGGGCTGGACAGTCATTTGAGATTAACTTTGCTCTGGAAACCGAAGCCATTCAGGTCAAAGGTATCACCGTGGTCGGCGAGCGTCTGGGCACACAGGGTGGAGAAACTATTCAGTTAGACCCGCAAACGGTGGAGATGGTGCCAACCGTGACGCGGAGCATCCAGGATTATGCTCGAGTGGCACCGGTGGCTGTTGGAACCAACATTGGGTCCAGCGATAACCTGGGTGGCATTAGTATTGCCGGGCGCAACAACCGGTACAATAATTTCCAGGTGGATGGTGCGGTGCTCAATGACCCGTTCGGTTTGCCAGATGCGGGAACGCCGGGCGGGCAGGCGAACGCCCAGCCGATTAGTATTGAAGCAATTGAGCAGATGCAAGTTTCCGTTGCTCCTTTCGACGTTCGCCAGGGTGTGTTTACCGGTGGATTGATCAACATTGTAACCCGCGGCGGAACCAATCAACTTTCAGGCGCCGCTTACATTTACGGGAACAATCAGGATCTGGTGGGAGTCAGTCCGGATACCTCGAAGCAAAAGCTGAGTGATTACACGGATCTGGTCTTTGGCGCCCGAATCGGTGGTCCCATCATTCGCAATAAACTCTTCTATTTTGTCAACGCAGAAATGCGCCAGCGGCTGGAGCCCCGTCCAGCATTGACGGATCCGATTATTGTGGAAAATGGATTTGAAGCGCCCAAATCAATGGTGGATGAGGTCATTAACATTACCAAGAATCAATACAACTTCGATCCCGGCAGTTACGATGAATTCCAGAATGAAACGGGAGACATCAAATTATTTGCCCGCTTTGATTTGAACCTGGGCGAAGATCATCGACTTACGCTGCGGAATAACTTTGTCAACGCCAGTCTGGATCGGGGGATTTATCGTTCTGGAAGTACGTTCCAGCTGGAAAGCGGTGGCTACGTGTTTAAGAGTATGCAGAACCAAACCGTGCTCCAGCTCAATAGTGTGATCGGCGATAATATGGCGAATGAGCTGCGGGTTTCATATCTGATGATCCGTGACAAGCGAGATCCGAATGCGAAGGAGTTCCCACAGGTTACCGTTTCGCTTCGCGATACCTCCGGGAAGTTCCTGGGTGCGGTTCGGTTCGGCGGCGAACGATTTTCACAGGCAAATGCGCTGGATCAGGATGTGCTGGAGTTTACGGATAATCTGACATATTTCCTTGGAGCGCATACGCTGACTTTTGGTACTCACAATGAGCTTTTGAGCTTTAGCAACTTGTTCATTCAGGACTACTGGGGACGCTGGGATTTCTACTCCCTGGATGACTATCGTAATGGCATTGCTTCCCGGTTTAGTTTGAGCTATTCGAAACTCTCGGATAATCCGAAGCCTCGAGCAGAGTGGAGCATGCTACAAGCCGGGGTGTATGCACAGGATGAGTGGCAGGTCAATCCCAAATTCCGAATTACGGCGGGACTGCGCGTTGACGTTCCTATTTTCCTTGATAAACCACTGAACAATCCCGACTTCCACGAGGCATTTCCGCAGTATCGGACCGATGAGGTACCCAGCGGGAATCTACTGTTTTCGCCCCGTTTTGGGTTTAGCTACGATATGACCGAAGAAGCAAAGATGGTGGTTCGCGGTGGTATCGGGGTGTTTGCTGGACGAACGCCGGGTGTATGGCTTTCCAATCAGTACAGCAATACAGGAATGGATCTGGCACGAGTGGATCTGCGTAGCGGAATTCCAGCGTTCGATCCGGAAATCTGGAAAAAAGACAAATCCACGTTGACGCCAATCCCAACGACGGAGATTAACATTACCGATCCAGATTTCAAACTGCCGCAGGTGCTGCGGGTGAACCTTGGAGCAGATAAGATGCTGCCACTGGGCATTCGAGGATCGATCGATATTCTTTACTCCAAGACCCTCAGCGATATTGCGTATGCAAACCTGAACCTGAAGGGACCGGTGGACACGATTCAAACCATCGATGGGCGGCCAGTGTTCTCACATATATCCAACTTCCGATATGGGACCGGGCGTCCCGATCTGGTCGATGATCGGTTTACGAATGTACTTTTGTTGAAGAATACCGATCAGGGGTATCAATTCAACGTAACCGTGCAGTTGGAAAAGGAGTTTGACTTCGGATTGCGTTCGTATGTTGCCTATACCTACGGTCGAGCACTGGATGTAAACAGTGGTCAATCCAGCCGCGCGATTTCCAACTGGCAGTACAACGAAATTCCAGGGGATCCCAACAATCCTCCACTGGCGACTTCGGACTTTGAGATTCGGCATCGTATCGTGGCGAACCTGGGATATTCCTTTACGTATGACTTCGGTTCTACCACGATTTCGCTGCTGTATGAGGGGCGGTCAGGACGGCCCTTTAACTTCATTTATCGCGGTGATGCCAATGGAGACGGACGTCGGTACAACGACCTGATCTATGTGCCTGCTTCTAAGGATGAGGTTGAGATCAGCGATGAAGATTGGGCAAACTTCAATGCCTTCATTGATCGCTTCCAGAATCTGAAAGATTACCGCGGCAAAATTATTGATCGCAATGCGATGCGAGAGCCGTGGATCAATCAATTAGACCTGCGCGTTGTTCAGGAACTGAAACTGTTTGGTGATCGCCATCGCTTCCAGTTGACCGTGGATGTGCTGAACTTCCTCAATCTGCTCAATTCAGATTGGGGACATCAGCAGTATATTCCGTACCAGTCTTACCAGTTGCTCCAGTTCGATGGCTACGTGAAAGATGGGGATGTGTATAAGCCGAAGGTGCGCTATCGCGGTCCCGGTGCAGATGAGAGCGTCGACGAATTGTACAGTAAGGATAATCTGCTGTCTCGATGGCGCATTCAGATTGGTGCACGGTATAGCTTCTGAGGCGATTGTTCAGTATTAAGCGTAAGGTAGGGCGTCCTCCTGCGGCTGGAGGACGCCTTCTTTGTTTTCTTTTTGCTTGCTGTGCTTATTTTGCCGTCTTTTTACTGAGCTATAAGGTGTGCCAGAAGGAGGATAAAAATTATCGAGTAACCGGCGTATTTATCACGAAGTTTGTCAGAAGAGCAGGCAGTGTACACCATAGTCAATGGCGTTGCGTGGTGGAACTGACCCTTTCGGAAGCCATAGGCACCGGGACTGATCATCGAGAGCAGCGATTATCGTTTGAAACCTTGAATCTGGAGCTTTTTCGTCTACACAGCACATTTTGGACAGATGAGGCAACGTGCTCAGTATGGATTTCTCCTTTGTTTTTACGCTGGTTGTGCTCCTTGTTTTGGTTGGAGCCTTGATCCGGGAGGTAGCACCAGCAGAAATACTGATCTTTGGAGCTTTGCTGGCGTTGATTTTTGGAGGTGTTCTTTCGGTTGAGCAGGCATTGCAGGGATTTGCCCATCCGATCCTGCTGACCCTCGGTGCTTTGTTTATCATTGGTGCAGCGTTACAATCAACAGGGATGTTGCGGTGGTTCGGCTATCGTGTGTTGCAAAGTCCCGGACGCAGTACCCCGTATGTGCTTTGGCGCTTTCTTCCGGTGGTAGCACTCCTTTCGGCGTTTCTGAGCAATTCTGTCGTTGTAACCTCGCTGGTGGCACCACTTCGACAGTGGGCTCGGCGGTATGGCAAGCCGCTCTCGCATTATTTGATCCCGCTCTCGTATGCAGCAATCCTCGGTGGAATGTGTACCCTGATTGGTACCAGTACGAATCTGCTGGTCGATGGCTATGTTTCCAGCATAACATCAGAATCTTTTTCTCTGTTCACTTTCGCCGTCGTTGGTGTCCCTGCCGTTATTCTTGGATTGGTGTATCTGACTTTTATCGCCCCTCGGTGGTTGCCGGTGCGGCAAATGCCGATGCAGCAACTGGAACAACACGTGCGTGAGTTTGTGGTCGAAGCAGAGATTACGCCGCAATTTCCTTTTGTGGGCAAAAGTGTGGAGGCAGCAGGGTTGCGTCATCTTCAGGGGGTTTTCCTGTTTCAAATTGAGCGAGATGGGCTGCTCATTGCTCCAGTGGCTCCAACAGAGCGCCTGTATATCGGGGATCGACTCTTTTTTACCGGCGTACCGGATACGATTATGGATTTGCAGCAAATTCCGGGTTTGCGGTTGTTGCCAGAAGCGAAACTGCCGTGGACTCTGAATGATTCCGATCAAGTAGGGGTTTTTGAGGTTGTTATTTCTCCGACTTCTCCCCTAGTTGGGAAAAAAGTTCGAGAGAGTGGTTTCCGGGCGCTCTACAATGCCGCTATTCTGGCGATTCATCGCAATGGGGAACGGATTCGGCAAAAAATCGGCGATGTGGTACTACAGCCGGGCGACACGCTGTTGTTAGTCGCCCCAAAAGGCTTCCTGGAACAATGGTATCATTCGCCAGATTTCTATCTGGTCAGCGAAGCCAGAAGCGAGGCGGTGAAACCACAATCCCGGGGCTATGTGACCTTGGGGTTGCTGTTGCTGGCTCTGGGTGTTGTCGCTGGTGGCTGGTTGAGTCTACCCATTGCCCTGGCGGCTGCCGCCGTTGCCAGCGTGCTGGTGGGGGCGCTGCCGTTGAGCGAAATTAAGTATGCAGTGGATTGGAGTGTGCTGCTCATCATTGGTGCTGCTTTTGGCATCAGTACCGCAATCGATGGAGCTGGCATTGACGATGCAGTTGTACAGCTTTTCCAGCCGCTGATGCAATCGGGACAGCAGTGGCTGATTCTTCTGGGCGTCTTTTTGTTGACCAATGTCCTGACAGAAATGATGACCAATGTTGCAGCAGCAGCTATTACATTTCCGATTGCCGCTTCCGTTGCTGCTCAAAGTGCCATACCACTGTTACCGCTGGCATTAGTCGTTGCTATTGCTGCTTCTGCCAGTTTCGCTACGCCTATTGGGTATCAAACCAATTTGATTGTGTATGGTGCTGGAAATTATCGGTTCTCCGATTTTCTCCGCGTTGGTTTGCCTCTAAATTTAGCCGTAGCATTGTTGACAACAGCGGTTGTGTACTGGGTGTATTTGTGAATAAAGAGGAGATTGCAATGTCGATACCAGCCCATGGTGGAACGTTGGTGGATCGTGCTGTTCAGGGTGCTCAGGCGCAACAGTTACTGGAAGAGTACAAAGGTGCGCTCCGGGTGCCAGTGTCCTATCGGGTTTTGTCCGATGCTTACCTGATCGGCGTTGGAGCCCTGAGTCCACTGGAAGGGTTTATGGGCAAGGAAGATTACCAGAGTGTTGTGGAGAAAATGCACCTGGCGACCGGGCTGGTGTTTTCAATTCCCGTGACGCTGACCGTGCCGTTGGAGCAGTACCAGCAGGTTGTTCCAGGAGATGAAGTGCTGCTGACCGATGCAGCCGGTACGGTCTATGCCATTATGGCGGTACAGGAAAAATTCGAGCGGGACATAGAACGGGAAGCGGTACTTGTGTATCGCACTGATGACCGAAATCATCCCGGCGTTGCGAAGCTGTTTGAGGAAGGTCCTTACGTACTTGCCGGACCGATCCGCTACTTTCTGGACCGCTTTCAGCCGGAATTCCCGGAGCACACGTTGACGCCGGCAGAGACGAGAGCAGCTTTTCAGAAACGGGGATGGAAAACGATCGTTGCCTTCCAGACTCGTAATCCAATGCATCGGGCGCATGAGTATCTTACAAAGTGTGCACTGGAAATTGTCGATGGCTTGTTGATCCACCCATTGGTTGGGGAGACAAAGTCGGACGATATTCCAGCCGCTGTCAGAATGGAATGTTATCGGGCGCTAATTCGCCACTACTATCCACAGGATCGGGTAATGCTATCGGTGCTGCCGGCTGCTATGCGATATGCCGGACCCCGAGAGGCGATTTTCCACGCTATTCTGCGCAAGAACTATGGGTGCACACATTTTATCGTTGGAAGGGATCACGCTGGGGTGGGGAATTACTACGGCACATACGACGCCCAGCGGATCTTCGACGAAGTAGATCCTGAGCAACTGCAAATTACTCCCCTGATGTTCGAACACGCTTTCTGGTGCACTGTGACCGGTGGGATGGCAACGACCAAAACGTCGCCCAGCACGCCAGAGCAGAGAATTTTTCTTTCCGGCACGAAAGTCCGACAGTTGCTGCGGGAAGGAAAGTCGCTTCCGCCGGAATTCACCCGTCCGGAGGTGGCGCAGATTCTTCAGCGATGGGCGCAGGGACAATAGACGTTGCAGGAGAATGTGGCTTGGGTGAAAAGGTTGCGAGCTCCTGCGTGGAACGTGGGGATAGAGGGAAGATAGGTTGACCAGTAGTTGTTCAGAGTGCCAGTGTCGTATAAAATGTCTGGTCCTGTGGACAGTTTTAACGTTTGATTGAGTTTGATATTCGGGAAGCTGAAAAAATGAAGAGGGAGAAGATTCAGGCAACGTTGTTTGATAGCAGTGAACAGACGTTGAAAAGCCGCACTCTTCTCATTAACAAATCGAAGTTGCTGGAGGTTCTGGACAACCTTCTGGCGTTGGAAAGCCTGCAAGAACTAAAAATAGCGTTAAGGGATCTAAGAAGCCATCTTGTTTCACCCGACAGGGATACCATCGGTGTTTTGAACATCGACAGCAATGGCGACACAGTGGAAATGAAATACGGGTATTTGATGGGCGAACTCTCCCAGATAGAACAAACTCTTACACTGGAGAGAGCGAGATACTACCTTGAGAGGCTGAAGAAAGCATTGACTGAGATCAAAACAAACAGGATCAACGATATCAACCTCAACAGGTGGAAGGAGTACGACGAAATCATCACCGATAGTTTGTGGGTGTTTGATAAAAGAGACACTTCAGGAGCGCACCTTGCGTGGTATTGGGGCAATTTTGTCCCGCAAATACCGCGTCAACTAATGTTGAGATACACCAAGAAGGGGGACTGGGTTTTGGATCCTTTCCTTGGAAGCGGTACCACGCTCATTGAATGTAGGAAATTGGGGAGAAATGGTATCGGAGTTGAGATCAATCCAGAAGTAGCGAAGCGAGCCGAGCAATTGGTCGCAAGAGAGCCCAATAAATTCAGAGTTAAGACTGACATTGTCATTGGTGATAGTGCTCAGGTGGATTTCAGAGGTCTGTTTAGAGAAAGGCATATCGCAAAAGCTCAGTTGGTCATTATGCACCCTCCGTATCACGACATTATAGCGTTCAGTGATGATCCTAGAGATTTATCGAGGGCTTCCAGCGTTGACGAATTTTTGAAGATGTTTGGCAGGGTATTAGACAATGTTACGCCTTTTTTGGAAGATGGAAGGTATTTGGGTGTTGTGATAGGCGATAAGTACTCGAAAGGGGAGTGGATACCCTTAGGATTCTACGTTATGAACGAGGTTCTTACAAGGGGGAACTTCGTGTTGAAAAGCATTGTAGTGAAGAACTTTGAAGAAACCAGAGCCAAGAGAAATCAAAAGGAACTTTGGAGATATCGTGCATTGGTCGGTGGGTTCTATGTCTTTAAGCATGAGTACATTTTGTTATTCCGCAAGAAGGGAAGAAAAAAGCGGTGAGAAGCTACAATGAGAGGACATGTTTTCGTTGTTAATGAAGAGACGCTACCACTGCATTTGGAACATCAGTTTGTTGGAGTAAGTGCTGGTAAGAGAGATACTTACATATCCTTGCTCGCGGATACACTCCGCGTCAAGCAGGACGATTTTGTGTTTTTCTACATCGAAAGTAAAGGCATTCACAAAGGAAGATTTTTCGGAGTTTTTCAGGCAGTTGATAACGTCGTATATCATCTTCAGGGTCGGGATGCTTTTAAACCGAATTTGCCTGTAAAACTCATTTATAGAAAGAGGATTAAACCTTTTAGAGTCTACCCACAGGGAGTCTTAGAGTGGGTGGCACTGGATAAGCTGCCTACTTATTCCAGAGATTTGCTTTGGACATTGATTTACCGGAAGATGAAAGGAAAGCGAGGCAACACGATGCTATTTCCTTGGGAAGTTAAAAAATTGATTTCCTTAATACAGGATAAAAACAACGGTCAATGGTTGTCAGGAGAACATTTTACGTTTGATAAGTCCAAATATGTGATAACCCGGGGAACGCAAACGTACACCCACGCCATTGGCAACCCTGTTCAGCTCTCTCTGAAAGAGATCAGGAAGGCAGAAACGTATTTGCAGGCATACATTTTACAGCAGTTGAGCATCGGTGATAATACGTTTCTACCGAAGATTTTTGGGAAAAACATTGTATGGATAGGCAATGAGGTTTTTGCTGGATCCGGGATGCAGAAAATCGATATCCTTACTGTGGAGAAGATCGATGAAACGGAGTATTTTTACAGAATCATCGAACTTAAACACCCGAAGGTAAAGTCTGGGAGTGGTCTTCAAATTGCTCCGAGGCAGTTGGAATATTATGTACAGTGGGCGAGGGAGGATATAGGCGGGCATATTCCTGAGGGAAGGCAATTTAACATTAAGCCTATACTTTTTGTGCTCACTCAGCAATTGAACTCAATCCCCACGGATGTCGTTACAGCGATGCAGCGTCTCAGGAGCATCTCAGATTCCCCGGAAATCTGGGAGATGGACTATGCGGGGCAAGTCAATAAGGTATTGTGACCATTGGTGGCGGCAATGGAAGTGTTGTGTCTGTGTTTCTGGAGCAGGAACCTATGAACAGGTAGGAATTTCAGTGTGCAGTTCGGAAGATCCGTCTGCGTGTTCAGGAGTCCTGATCGCTATAGCCGCCAACCTGGCACCCGCTTTTATTGAAGCATTTCGTAGCATGCCTCGGACTCTGATCTCTATAACCGCTAAGCGCCGCGCTGCAAAACGAAATCGGCGAAGGTTTCAAGAGCAGTGCGGGCGTTCGATGGAGGAAGCGTTGCCAGATGGGTTTTTGCCTGAGTAATGAGCTGTTCGGCTACCTGGTTGGCATAGTGGATGCCGCCGTATTCCTGCACGAATTGCTGGATTTCGGTGAACATTTTTCCATTGCGCTGACTTCGTTTGATCATTTTCAGCACCCGCCGCCGCTCTTTAGCTGGAGCTGTTCGAAGAGCGTACAGAAGAGGGAGGGTGATTTTGCGCTCCTGAACATCGTTGCCGATCGGTTTGCCTAAGATACTGGGCTGGCTGAGGAAATCCAGCAGATCGTCGCGGATTTGAAAAGCTGTTCCGACAGCCTCGCCGTATTCTCGAAGATGCTGACGTACTTCCGGCGATGCTCCAGCACTGAGCGCCCCGATTTCGCAGCAGGTGGCAATCAGCGAGGCTGTTTTGTCGCGGATCACGTCAAAGTAGGATTGTTCATCCAGCTCCAGCAGTTTTGCCCGTTGCATTTGCCGGAGTTCCCCCTCAGACATCCGCTTCACTGCCTGACTGGTGACCTGGAGCAGGTCATAAGCGTGATTTTCAACTGCGATCAGCAGTCCACGGGCTAAGAGGAAATCGCCTACCAGAACGGCTGCTTTATTTTTCCACACTGCCCGAATCGATGCCATACCCCGACGTACCTCTGCCTGATCAACCACGTCATCGTGTACCAGGGTTGCCGTGTGGAGCAATTCCACCATCGTTGCTCCGATGTAGGTGCGTTCCGTGATTTCGCCTGCCGCTTTAGCGCTCAGGAAGACCAACAAAGGGCGGATCTGCTTTCCTTTCTGGCGGATCAAATACCGGAGGATCAGGTCCAGCAGGAAGACGTGGGAGCGGAGTTGTTTTCGGAAATACTCGTTGAATTGTTCCAGCTCCCGCAAAATCGGTTGCCGAAGCGACTGTAAAAGCGTCGCTGTTGACGTCGGCGTTGTCATGAAGGTGTATCCGTTTCTGATTGCTGCGTCGTTTGTTGTGCCACTGCCCCAATGGCATTTCGCCGTTCTATCAACCGAACGATCCAGATGCTCAATTCGTACAGAGCAAATAGCGGGATAGCGAAAATTACCTGATTGATTGGATCCGGCGTCGGCGTTAAAACGGCTGCTAAGATCAAAATGGCAACAATAGAATGGCGGCGATAGCGCCGCATAAATTCCGAGGTAAGCAGTCCAATTCGGGCTAAGATAAAGCTCACCACCGGAAGTTCAAAGATAATTCCCGATGCTAAAATCAGCAGCGTAACAAAGCCGAAGTATTCATTGATGTCGATGATGTTCGCAATTTTCTCAGTCCCAAAGGAGGCTGCAAAGTTCATCATTCCCGGCAGGAGGACAAAGTACGCGAAGGCTACGCCCGCAAAGAAACAGAAAGAAGTTGCTGTGGTGACACTCCGAACCCAGCGCCGCTCGTGTTCATACAGTCCCGGTGCAATGAATTTCCACAACTGATAGAGCACGAAAGGAAAAGCAATGATGATGCCAGCAATGAAGATCACCTTGAAGTATAAAAAAGGCTGACCGAAAGGGCGGAAGTTCTGCAATTTCAGATGAGCTGCTAATGCCGGGCGCAGAAGAAGATCTTCGATGATGAAATTGATAAAAATCCCTGCGATCACTGAACCCACAGCAATACCTCCAAGAGCATAGAAAAGTCGGCGGCGGAGTTCTTCCAGGTGTTCCAGAAAACTCATCTCCGCCGGTTCACTTGTCCTTTGAGGCTCCTCTGTTGTTGCCGATTGTTCCTGGCTGACCGTTTGCGTATCCATCACTGTGTTTTTTCTTGCGCCCTTTGCTTTTGTAATGAAACGGTTAATTGCCGTTTTCATTTGCAAAATTCTGCTTTTTGCCATTCGTAATCCACCGCAAAGCGAGTGGATAAAGCAGGGTGTGGCGATGGCAGAGTCGATCAAAATAGATCGAGCACAGTTGTTGCTGTATGACGCTACAGTGACGCGATTGGTTGATATTGCACTCCAGGAAGATATTGGCATTGGCGATCTTACCACAGAGGCACTGGTGCCCCTGGAGCAGCAGGCAGAAGCAACGATTGTTGCAAATGCTTCCGGGGTGATCTGTGGATTGCCGATTGCTCAGTTGGTATTTCGTCAGTTAGGGGAGCTGGTACGGTGGGAAACTTTCGTCAGCGATGGCGATCGGGTGCAGCCGGTACAGACTGTAGCAGCAATGCAGGGATCTGCACATCTTCTGTTGATGGGGGAGCGGACGGCGCTGAACTTTTTGCAGCGAATGAGCGGAGTTGCAACACTGACCCGACAGTTTGTGGAGACAATTCG
>JALWUI010000177.1 GCA_027082775.1 Candidatus Kapaibacterium sp. | reverse complement strand
TCCGCCTTTGGACTGGCTGATCAAGACCAAAGACCACTTCTCCGCTACGTTTACGCTGGCGTTGGCCTCCATCCCCCATCGATACCGCATTGGCTTTGCTCACCCGGACTATGCCCGGTATCTCCATCTTCCGGTTGTAACGCCGTACGAAATGCCGATCATCGAAAAGTACCGATCCCTTCTGCAGCGGGTTGGCGTTGCGATATCCGATGAATCGCTGCGTCCCGTGATACCATTGCAATCGGTTCGATCGGCAATCTGGCAATGGATTGAGCAGCATCGCAACGATCGCCCCATCGGGATTAACCTCAGTGCAGGACATCCCGATCGTTGCCTGACGGAAGCCCAAGTGCGGGCACTCATCGAGCACTTTGCTCCGCATCCTGTCATCCTCTTCGCCGTTGGCGCGCAGCAATCCATCGTGCCAATCTTAGCCAGGCATTACCCTTCGGTGCTGTTGCCCCCATCGCCAGCGTCCATTTTTGAAGCGGCGGCGCTGCTTCAGGCTACCGCTCTGTTGATCTCTCCGGACACCGCGCTGGTACACGCCGCTTCGGCTCTGCGCACACCGGTGGTTGTTTTGTACTTAAACCAGCACCGTTTCGCCGAACGCTTCGCCCCATATCGCGTTCCCTACCGGCGTCTTATTACCGATGGTGCAACAATTGCGACAATCTCTACGTCCAGCCTCATTCGTGCTATCGAAGCGTTATGGGCAGCCCAGAATGAAGCATAAGCTGCTAATCCTATCCGAAGACTTCCCACCATATCCGGGTGGCATTGCCCAATGGGCGCGGGGCATTGCGGTAGGCATTGCGAAAATGGGGGTCGAAGTTCACGTGCTTACCCGACACCGCAAAGATTTCATCCCGATTGCTCCTCATTCCAACGTGCACCTTCACTTCGTGTACGGCAAACGCTGGGCACAATTCCGCTCGCTGTACTATCGCCGCGCGGTTCGGGAACTGCTTGCTAAGGTCTTTGGCATCGACACCATCATCGCCACAACGTGGAACGTCGCACGCGGTCTGGGTTCGATCATCGCAGCAGAACGCATCCGGTTGCTTACGGTTTTGCACGGAATGGAAATCACGCGTCGAATGCCGCGATGGAAACGGGCACTACTATTGCACACGCTCTACAAAAGCAATCTGCTGATCGCCGTCAGCCAGTTCACGGCACAATCGGTGCTCCGCCTTGACCCCCTGCTCAAACACAAAATGTACGTTTTTCCCAACGGTGTCGATCCTGATCGCTTCCGTCCTGACATTGATCCTCGGCCGCTTCGAGAACGCTACCAGTTGACAAGCGAAGAAAAAATTCTACTGACACTTTCCCGGATCATTGAGCGGAAAGGGCACGATCGCGTACTGGAAGCACTTCCCTCTGTGATCCAGCACTTTCCTCACACGCGGTACTTCATCTGCGGTCCGGGCGATCCAGCATACCTCGCAAAGCTGCGAGCCATGGTAGAACAGAAAGGACTTGAGCCGTATGTCATTTTTGAGGGATATGTGCCGGAAGCAGACCTTCCTGCTTTCTACAACCTGTGCGATGTCTATATTATGCTTGCTCGAACGATTGCCGAAACCGGCGATGTTGAAGGCTTTGGCATTACCTATCTGGAAGCCAATGCGTGCGGTAAACCGGTCATTGCTGGATGCTCCGGCGGTGTGACGGATGCCGTCATCGATGGCGTCACGGGACTGTGTGTGGATCCCGACAATGTGCCAGCCATTGCCGATACTATCTGCCGACTGTTTGCCGATCCCGCACTGGCGCAGCGCCTTGGGCGCGCAGGACGGCAACGGATTGAACGGGAACTGAGCTGGGACCGAATTGCTGAAAAAATGCTGCCGCTTCTCTTTCCTCTGACGCACGTCAATCTTGCCGAACCAAATCCGTCATCGATCCACGGTGAACAAGTGGGAACAAAGCAGGGAGAAATGCGATGAATTTTCAAAAGCTCACGCTGAAAGCACAGGATGCTATGCAGAAGGCGCAGGAAATTGCGGCATCCCACAGCCATCAAGCGATTGAACCGGAGCACCTCCTTTATGCCCTGCTGCAAGATAGCTCCGGCATTGTACGCCCAATGCTGCTCAAACTGGGCGCAAACGTTGACTACATCGAATCAGAACTGGAGCGAGAACTGGAACGATTGCCCAAAGTAAGTGGAGCGGCACTGGGGAATCAGTATCTGTCCAAAACGCTGGTATCGGTGCTGGAAGCAGCGCTGCAGGAAGCGCAGTCAATGCAGGATGAGTTTGTCAGCACCGAACACCTGCTCATTGCCCTTGCAGAATCCAAAACAGAAGCTGGACGGATTCTGACAGCGCAAGGTGCAACGAAGGAGACCATTCTACGGGTACTGCAGGAATTCCGGGGATCGCGCCGGGTCACGGACCAGGCGGCTGAAGAGAAGTATCAGGCACTGAAGAAATACGGTAGAGTGTTGAACGACGAAGCCCGCCAGGGCAAACTGGATCCGGTCATCGGACGGGAAGAGGAAATCCGACGTGTTTTGCAGGTACTTTCACGGCGAACGAAAAACAATCCCGTGTTGGTTGGCGACCCCGGCGTCGGGAAAACAGCGATTGTCGAAGGGATCGCCCAGCGAATCGTTAACGGAGATGTACCGGAGAACCTGAAGACCAAAACCATTGTGCAACTCGACTTAGCCGCCTTAGTCGCTGGCACTTCCTTCCGGGGGCAGTTTGAAGAGCGGCTCAAAGCGGTGATTGAAGAAGTGGTCGAATCCAACGGGGAAATTATTTTGTTCATCGACGAAATCCACACTCTGGTTGGAGCAGGCAGTGCGCAGGGCAGTATGGACGCTGCCAACATTCTGAAACCACCATTAGCCCGCGGGGAGCTCCGATGCATTGGCGCTACTACGCTGGATGAGTACCGCAAGTACATTGAAAAAGACCCGGCGCTGGAGCGGCGATTCCAGAAAATTCTGGTTGAAGAGCCGTCGGTTGAGGAGACCATTTCTATTCTGCGGGGACTGAAAGAGCGGTACGAAGTTCATCACGGCGTCCGCATTACAGATGCTGCGCTGGTTGCTGCTGCGGAACTATCCGACCGTTACATCAACGACCGGTATCTGCCCGACAAAGCGATTGATCTGATCGACGAAGCTGCCAGCAAGCTCCGCATTGAAATCGACTCTATGCCCGAAGAACTGGACGCACTGGAGCGGCGCATCCGACAACTGGAAATCGAGCGAGCGGCGCTGTTACGGGAGCTGGAAGCAGCCCCAGCGTCGGCATAACAGCGATAACACACAGGACAGCGCCCCGGCGCTCTCTGCCGGCTCTCTTCAGTCGCTCCAGCGAGCAGCAGATAACGGAGCGCCGGGCACCTTAGCACAACAACGTAAATTTGCAATTCCCTAAGCATCGCAACAATCTTTTTCAATAAGTGGAAATCCGCACGCTGAAGTGTGCGCTTCCAGCCAACCGGGAGCGCCGGCTTTAGCCGGCATCGCTGCGAATGTGTAGGGGCGAAGTGGTGCTTCGCCCGGTGGGCGACCAGCCGGGTAGCGCCGACCGGGAACGCCAACCGGGAGCGCCAGCTTTCGTTGGCAAAATATGCACACTAAAGTGTGCGCTCCCAGTAATTGGAGCGCCGACTTTAGTCGGCATATCACTGGGAGCGCCGGCTTTAGCCGGCACATCACTGGGAACGCCGACTTCAGTCGGCAAAGAAAAAAATGCACACTAAAGTGTGCGCCCCCAGTAAACCCCACCGGGAGCGCCGGCTTTAGCCGGCATCTGTTATATAGGGCTCGAACAGGGAGGAACTGGCGAAACACTCCGATGCTCCATCACTTCCAGCATATTAAGGAAAGATTTTCCGCTCCTTTTTCGGAAGCTAAGCGTTACTTTCTCCCTCGTCCAGCAGTCTAAGGAAAAGAGTGAAATGGCAAATGCGCTGAATTTGCAAAGCAGCAAACTTAATGGCGAAGCGATGGTTTCTATGCACGCAGAGCAAATACGGAAGTTGTCGGACGAAGAATTAGTGCAGCAGTGTCAGGAAGATTTACCGCTGCAGCAGGAAGCTTTTACTGAGCTGTTCAAACGGTATCAGCGATACGCTTATCAGGTTGCGCTCCGATATATAAAGAATCGGGAAGATGCTCAAGACATTGTTCAAGAAGCATTCATCCGGGTGTACTTTCACCTACCTAAATTCCGGGGTGACAGCAGTTTTAAAACATGGTTGACACGAATTGTGATCAACCTCAGCTTGACTTACCGATTAGCTCAGAATCGGAAAGCCCGTTTTCTACTCAACGCTGAACACGAGCCAGATTTCCAACTGATAGAGCAATCCCTGGTATCGCCAGTCCAAGAGCAGCAATTCTGGACAATTCTGGGAAAAATTCTCCGCCGAATGCGGCACGAGTATCGAAAGGCATTTATTCTGCGGTACTTTAAAAACCGGCCACTCATCTATATTGCTCACAAGCTTCGAACAACTCTGAATGGAGCAAAAATGAAGATTTCGCGGGCAAAATCGCAGTTTCTCGCAATTTTTCAACGTTTGTTTGGATAACAGTAGGTCTGGAAAGAAAATGAGAACAGGAAAACCCGGGAACACGACACAAGACATTGAAACTCTGGGGGTGGAAACCCTACTGGAAAAAATTCAACATGCGGAAATCGCTCAACTTTTTGGTGATTGGATTATCCAGACTTTTAAAATCTTCATCGGTAATTGTTGCGCTGTCTTTACCAGGACTGTAGAGCACGATCAGTTTCATAAATGGGAGATCAGGAAAAATGGAAAAATGGTTTGATGTGATCATTCTTTCGACGCAGGCTGCACTGGAACAGTTACTTATTTACGTTCCAAAGATAGCAGCAGCTTTGCTGCTATTGTTGATCGCTTATGTTATTGCCAAAATTGTGCAAAAAATTACGACTCGGCTTGCTCAGGCAGTCGGAGCAGATCGGCTAGCGGAAAAAGCGGGGGTTGATAGCTTTCTTCGAACAGCAGGATTTCGACGAACTTTGAGCTGGTATATCGGACGCCTTTTATTCTGGACTATTCTGCTGCTATTTCTGCTACCGATTTCCGACATTCTGGATCTGGGATTCTTCGCTGATGTAGTAGGACGAATTGTTTATTACCTCCCCAATCTCCTGGTTGCCCTGATGATCCTGGTCATTGGCTTCTGGACGGCCCGGGTGTTAGGAGGATTAGCTGAGGGAGCAGCCGTTCGAATCGGAGCTGACTATTCCAGAGCTATCGGCGGCATTGTCCAGGGATTGATCATCCTTGTGACGCTCATTATTACTCTCTCCCAGCTTAACATCGCTGCTGATATTCTGATTCTTGTGGTTGTCACATCACTGGCAAGTCTGGGTATTGCTTTTGCTTTGAGTATGGGATTGGGAAGCGTTGAGATTGTAAAAAATCTGTTAGCTGGCTACTACTTGCAAAGACAGTTGAAACCGGGCACCCCTATTCAGATAGGAAACATCCACGGAACCCTGGTAGCAATTGGCACTTTGGTTTCCCTCTTGCAGTCCGAAGAAGGAAAAAACATTGTTTTACCTAATGCACAATTTGTTCAACAAATGAAAGGATCCATGCAATGAGCCGCTTTGGGCTGTTGTTTGCTGTCATCTGCTTTATTTGCCTGTCCCTGACCGGCAAGGCACAGAACGTTTCAGTGACAGACTACCAAGTACCCATCAGTTCTGCCCGGGCGTTGTGGTTAACCGGTTTCTGGAACTGGGCACAAACAGGAGATTCGGTTACCAGCAATCGTGCTGCGGTCGCTGCGAAACTCCGGTGGTTTTATTCTTCTTTGCCTTTCGCCTGGTTTATTGATTTTGATGGATCAGGCGGCAAAGAGTTTGGTGAGTGGACACACAGCGCTTTGCTGCGCGCCAGCATTCGAAAGTATATTCTGGCTGACTACGACTGGTTTGGATACGGACAGTTGAATCTCCACCACCAAAAAGGCTATGAAAGAATTGCATCGGATGTAACAGCCGGAACGGGGTATGGGCGTTTCATCGATGCCACCGCTCTTGCAAAAGCAGTGCGCATCGAAGAGCAGTTACTAAAAGAAGAATTGCTGACTGACCATCTCCCAAAAGAAACGATGATTCGCATTGCGAACATCATCGAGCGGGAAGCGGAGTATCGGGACAAGTATAAAGAAGTTTATGAAGTGTACTGGCTGAAAGATATTGAGCAGGAACTGGAAAAGTCCGGTAAACTCAAAGAACAAAAGCTCAGCGCCATCGGGGTTTTTCGCATCCGACAGGTGTTGTTTGGGTTAAATCAAATTGTCAATCCCCGATATTTCGGCTGGGACTTATCCTTGGGGGTGAATGTGGTCATAACCACGCCGGATACAACCGCTCCCGGAGCACCCCGGTTTGCTCTATCCGGACGGTTCTCTTATCCAATTGGCTGGCGAATGCAAATTAATACGCTGGGCGAGCTGTATACTCCGATGGACTCCTCTTTCTTCAAAAATTTTGCTGCACGGCTGAGCTTTGACTACATTTACGAGCTGAGCAACCGAATTAACTTCATTTTGGGGTATACGCTCGATGCTGACGCAGCCGCTGCATCCGTTGTATCGCACTTTATCGATGCCTCTTTCCTGTACTACGTTGAGAGCAACCTTAGTATCGGTATCGGTGCGTCAACGAAGCTCACAACAGACCAGCCAAATCGATATACTTTCAACATCAACTTGTTATACAACCTGAATTGAGAACCAGACACACCGCAGGATGCCTTGTGCAACCAGGCATCCTGCCTTTTCCCTCTCCAAGTGTGCGTAAAATCCCATCGGCAGCATCCTTACCGGAAAAGCCGGCTTTCGTCGGCATATCACCGGGAGCGCCGGCTTTAGCCGGCAAAGAATGCACACGGAAGTGTGCGCTCCCAGTAAACCGGGAGCGCCGACTTTCGCTGGCATATCTGGAACACCGACTTCCCGAAAGATAACTACAGATGCAGACGCTGCTGGTTTGCCCCGGCAAAACAGCGAATTGACACTTTAATAATCCGACGAAAGGCGGAAGCGGAGGATACGGTCGTTGCCCGTATCGGCAATGTAGAGGATGCCGTTGTAGAATGCTACCCCCTTGGGCTGGCGAAACTGCCGCAGTCCATCGCCACTGCCACCGAAGGAGTAGGAAAACTCCTGACCGAAAAAGTTGAATTTGTACAGCGAGTCCTTGCCCGCATCGATGACGTAAAGATTGCCGTACCGATCATACGTCACATCTTCGGGCTGCGAAAAGCGGTTGACACGCAACAGATCGGTGTTGTCCGCAGGCGTAAATTTCGGACGCCAGTCTGCAATTTCACCGCCCATATACCGGAGCCACTGAACCTTGAACTGCATATCCGGTCCAATCTGGGTAAAGGCAAAGTCGTACGTATTCCGCCCGGTCACCGATATACCGCTGGGTTGCTGCAGCGAGTTAAGCGCGGTTCCGACAGGGCGAAGAACAGGGACGGGGGAAATCAGTTGATCATCCGCTCCGATCTGAATCACGGCATCATCGGGATCGACCGGCGACACGTTCGATGGTCCAGTGCGGGTCACCAGATACGAGTTATCCGGTAGTACTGTAATCCCTGTAAAACGGCGAGCCGGTTTCTGCAACTCTGTGTAAACGACCCGAACTGGTGCTTTCGCAATCTGATGTGCTACCACACGCAACTCGATGCGGTAGATCGCCCCAACGGTTATAGGCTTTCCATTCAGCACCGTATCCAGCTCTCCGCACACCAGCAGATCAAATCGCCCATCCTGCGCCAGCGCAACGGGCCGTTTAATTCCCGTGGCTGTGCCCAACCATCGCCCAGCTAAATCCAGCATTACCACGCGATCGTTATCCGTATCCGCCACGTAGATAAAAGGTTCACGCCCGACCAGCACATCCGATGGACGGTGAAAACCGGTCCACGGTGGACGCACCGGCGTATACACCGTATCATTGACGGTTTGCGTTGTGTCGATCGGCGCTGTCGGTGGCACTGGCTTTTCGTGGCAGTGCGTCAACAGCAGGATCGTAACGCCAAGCAGTCCCCAGAAGCGGAGCATCTTCACTCCTCCGGTGATTGTTGCAGCACCAAACTCAGTCGATGGAGCATCCCAAAGTGGCGTGTTGGTAACAGGCTATAGTCAATCCGGATACGCCATCCAGTAAAGAGTGGAATCTGGAGCCCTACGCCCGCTGTCCACGGCGTTAGTGGAGCATTGATGCGATACGCCGCCCGCACCTGAATCTGAAAGGGCATTGCAACCGACAGTTGCCGGGCATACTCTCCACCGATCACATACTGTTCCGCCTGATCCGCCGGATGATCAAATTGCACCGTGGCAGTCAACCGTTGCAGCGAATCCTGAAGCACCTCGGTCGCAACACCAAAGCGGAAATTTGTCGGAGGAGCAAAGCTTCGCAGCGTCGAACTGGAGTCGTGCGGGTACAGCGGCACCGTTCCCCGCGGTTTTAACGGCGTACCGAAATTGGAAATTGCCAGCGCAATGCGGGTGCGCGCCAGCCCTGTGTAATACAACGTCCCCAGATCAAACAACACGCCCTGGAGTGTTGCTTTGCCCAACCGCTCGGATACGCCCACAACCGTTATCCCTGCCGAAAACTGATCGGTGAAGCGATGCGCATAGGACAATCCAGCGTGAATATGTTCAACAATGAACCACTCACCCGTTCCGTATGGCTGCACCTCTGTGGTCACCCGAAGAGGATCGATGCCCAGCCGCGCTCCATTGACCGCCACCGCATCATCAGATCCCACGTGATAGAGTGCCGAAGCAGCAATCAAGCGGGAACCTGCCAGCCACTGCGCAGCGGAGAATGACGCCTCGAATGATCGAGTCTGGAACAACCCTGCAGGATTGGCAACCACCACCGATGCGTCATTGGCTAACGCGACAACGCCATCATTCAAACCAGCAGCCCGTGCGGAAAGCGGAATTTTCAACGCTGCACCGATCGTTGTCCCCACCCGTTCTTCACCAAACGAAGGGATCAACTGCGCTTTGAGCGGTAGCAGCATCACTCCTAACAACACACCCAGAATGAACCGCATCAGAACTCCACCATCATTTCCAACCGAAGCATTCGGCGCGAGGCATACCGCGCCGGGTTAAAAGGATACGGATCCAGCGGGGGCTGCAACTGTGGATATAGCGGATCATTCCACGACACCGGTGTTGGATCGCCGTATTCGTATGCGCGCCCGGTAACGGGATTGAGAATCTGGGAATTTTTTCGATCGAACACGTTCAACACTTCCAATCGGAACTGCACTTTTGTGTGTCCGACCGCAACGGCTTTACTGATCGTCACATCCAGCCACCACCACGGATCACCCAGGGCTTCCAGATACCGATTCTCGTCCCGCTGATACACCGGCTTTCCATTTGGTAGCCGCACCTGCTCACCCGTTGCAGGATCTATGACCGGCACATACGGCGTGTATCGCAGACCGGATCGATAGGTAAATCGGGTATACACCGAAACATCCGCAAGCCAGGGAAGATCGAACCACGGCTGCTCCGCTGAGCTGGTTAGTATCGCTATCGCATTGACATTGATCGGCCGATCCCACGACAAAAACACTTCGCCCAACCGCTCATCGGTGATACCTCGCACAATCAAGATGCCTTCATCCGCCGAATTGCTTTTCCCCGTCACCACGGAATACGACGCGGAGATTTGTCCCGTGAACCAATCGCCAATCCGTTTTTTGAACTCCACCTCAATGCCCCTAGATCGGGCGTAATCGGCATTGACGTACGTCAAGAAACTCCCCCCGGCGAAACGTGGGTTATCAGTCCGCACCCGCCGCGTCTGAACGTAGTCAAAAATGTCTTTGTAGTAAGCGGTCACGGTCAGTACATCGTTGGAGGTGATTTGCGTTCGAATGCCAATTTCATACGCAATGCTGGTTTCTGGATCCAGATCCGGGTTGCCAAATCGCTGATACGTGGAATACGCCTGCTGTGGCATCAGCTTCGCATAGACATACTGGGGACGTGGCAACTTGCTGAAATGCCCGAAGCTAAAAAAGAGCGTCTGGTTATTCGTAATCGGATGGGAAATACCCAGCCGGGGATTGAGCCGGATTTTCCACCGTCGACCAAACAGGGCAATGGTCTTGCGGAGATAATTCTGACGTTGCTGCTGCGAAATAGTGGTGCGTCCGGGATCCGCTATCGCTGCGTCGACTTCCGATCCGGGCGCCCAGAAATCAAGTCGAACGCCATAGTTCAGGATCAATCCCCGAAACGTGATGTTGTGCTGGATATACCAATCGCCAAGGATCGGATGAACGTGAAACACATCATTGTTGAGCCCCAGCGGCTCATACCACGGCGCATAGATATTGGCTTGCTGAAGCTCCTGAAATCGAAGTTCAAGCCCCGTTTTGATGCGATTTTTCTCTGCAAAAAAGTACGTCACATCCCCCCGAATGGTCCATTCATCGACGAAGTGGTCATTCCAGATATAACCATTGCCCACATCATAGAAGCCATCACCGGGGATAATGCCCAGATGCAGGGAGTCGCCAGTGTCATAGTAGTGCGCCGGAATGGAGGGAATGTCTGCTGGTGGTTCGTAAGCATCATAATCCCGACCATTTGCATCCACCTTCAGGCGAGAGTAGAAATTGCTAATCCGCAGCTCATACAGTAATTGCTTCGACACCGTATGCATCCAGCTTATTTTCTGGAATTGAGCAATATTTCCATAGGTAAGAGCCCCGTCAAAATGCCCCTGAAACCGATATTGATACCCCGGATCGGGACGGACATACTCCAGATTCGTCTGAAGCGAACGGGTATTCTGATTGAGCCGCCAGCTCTGGTAGAGGGAATAACTCAACCGCTGCATCGGCGTTGGCATCCACTCCAGCTTCACATACGCATTCGCCATATTCTCCTGCCGCAAAGAAAGCCAGCGGGGGAGGATCGAAGAACGAACGGTCGTGCGGGCAAATGCAGGGACGATGTAGTCGGAAGCATTCAGGTATAACGAAGCAAAGAACGTAACGCTACCCGGCAAACGAACACCCAGCGCTGGCAACACGTACGTTGTCAGCGGTTCCGGACCACCAATGGAGAACTCGAAGATGTCAGTAATAAACGGCGAATTGGTGTCCCGATCGTATGGGTTGCGGCGATGGATCAAATACCCCCGGCGAAGTCCTATGTTACCCCGATACGTTTTGCTTCCTGACCGGGTCTTGATATTGATCACCCCCGCCGTTGTTTGCCCAAATTCTGGATTGATCCCCCCGGTAATAACCTCCATTGTCTCCACAGCACTGGCGCTTAAGTGTAATCCGAAACCGGTACCCGCCAGTGGATCCTGCACCGATACGCCATCCAGCAAATAAGCTGTTTCGTACCCCCGGCTCCCCCGAATATGGATCTCCTGATTCTGTTCAATAATCCCCGGCTGCAAGGTCAAGACTTCAGCTATCTGTTCCACCGGCATTTGCCGAATCGTCTCCCGCTCGATTAACTGGATACTTTGCGTCTCTTCAACATCGATCAACGGCTTTTTGCCAATCACGACGACTTCCTTCCCCAGAGAAATAGCCGCTTCTTCCATCGCTATATCGACCGTCACCGTATCTCCCCCCCGTATCCGGATGCCGGTCTTCTTCACCGTTTTATACCCCACATAGCTCACTTCCAGCGTATACTCTCCAGGTTCAACGTTGCGGATCAGGAAACGCCCGCGGGGATCGGAAAACGCTCCGTAGTACGTTCCCGGAATCCGGATTGTCGCAGATACTAAGGGCTTGCCGCTGCGCTTGTCTCGCACCATACCGCGGATCACTCCAGACTGCTGGGCAGCAGCAACGCTGCACCATCCTATGATGCTGAGAACAAGGATCCACCATATCAACCGACCTCGCATCATCAGGGCACCTGAAACTCCTCTACCAGAATATGCTCCAGCAACCGGGCAGCTCCCCCGTTGCGCTGAAATGCGGACAGCGGAAGATTCAGAAAAAATTGCTGATCAACGGTACTCTGGATCACAACCGGGGGGGTACCGTCATAATCCGATTTTGGTGGCAACAGATACAGAGACCGAGCCGCAGCGGTGGGGAATAGCCGATGAATACCAACGACATTCCCGCTCCCCTTCACCAATCGGGGATACTGCTGCAGCGCCTGCTCCGTCCGCATCAACGTATCGCCGGGGCGAAAAACAGTCGGAGAGGAAAAGAGCTCCTGCGCAGAAAGACTA
>JALWUI010000176.1 GCA_027082775.1 Candidatus Kapaibacterium sp. | reverse complement strand
CTCCAACGCCACGTCGTCCGGCACACTGCCGGACGACGTGGCGTTGGAGATGGTGCTATCCGTTCGGACCAAGAAGAAACGGAAGGAGGAGGAACAGCGGGCACAGGCAACAGAGCAGTTGGTAGAAGTGGCACGACAGTCGGTGGATGGCATTTATGTGGTAGGAGAAGAAAAAACGCCGATGTTGTATGCGTTCGCTCGGTGCTGCAATCCAATCCCCGGCGATGAGATTGTGGGGATTGTGACGGTAGGACGGGGTATTAAGGTTCACCGCAAGGAGTGCAAGAATGTGAAGGTTATGCAGGAGCAGATGCCGCAGCGGATCGTTGAAGTCCAGTGGGCGCAAAATCCCACCGGGAGTTTTGTGGTCGGAATCTACATTGCTGGACGGGATCGACCCGGTGTTTTGAATGATGTGACTGCCGCTATTCTTTCAGTGGATCATACGAATATCCGGAGCGTGAACATCGATTCGTACGGAACGCATTTTGAGGGAGTTGTGACCGTTTATGTGCGCAATCTGGAACATTTCCAGTTATTACTGGATCGCTTGCGCGCTGTTAAAGATGTCTCGAAAGTTGCCCGGTTTGAGTTCTGAAAGGGCAGTGTCTGTACAGGGAGCACTTTGGTGGATATCCAGTATTAACCAGAAGCTGTTTTCAGCCATCGAAGCGAGCAATAGGGGATTGAGTAGCTCATTTTTTACCCGAATTTCTGGCACGGGATTTGTAGCATTACCAGCGAACTTTCCGGAGATCGGTGGAAAATTACGTAATTTTACGTATTGCGTCGCGTGGTTCTGGATGTTATTTTTGCAAAAAGTTGAGTAGGCAGCAAGTTTCACAAGCAAAAGGATGACCATCGATGAAGGAATATGTCATACAAAATTGGAGCTGGATGATGCGACGCAAATTTGTGATCTGGGTTTTCTTTGCACTGGGATTTGCCGGTGTGCTCAATCTCTTTGCTCAGGATTTGATCAACAATGGGCACGTCTGTAACAACGCCACGGGGATTATCCGGTTTGTCTCATCCAGTAGTAACTTTGAAAACAACGGAACGGATAATACCGGCGGCTTCCTCTATGGGGTCAAAAACGATGGCGTTTTTGAATTTACCAATACCACGACCGGTAATTACTTTACCGGTACAGAGGCCTTAGGGAGCGATGCAGCACACCGGGTGCCGGGAACTGTCCGCTATGCGGCGACCACTTCTACAACGCCAACGCAGAAGGTGCAGGGGGCTTATTATACTCATTTGACGCTCCGAGGAAATGCAGGGAAGAATGTTGAAGATGGTGTCTATGTGTTTGGTACGTACCTTGTGGAAGGGAGTTCCGGGAATCGAACCTATAATGGAACCTTTCACTATGACGGCGACGGTTCTTTAGGTGTCCAGACTATTTTTGCGGAAAACGGAGCTTCAGCAGGGACCAATCGGTACAACAACCTGGATTTGCTGGATAACGCCACCAAGCAGATTGCTGCAGGTGATCAGGTAATTCTGGATGGAGCGCTGACTCACAGTGGCGGGATGTTGTATATCTTAGGAGAACTGGATCTGGGAACCACAGCCCAATCCAATGCACCCATTGGATTGGACGATGTCAATGCTGTGCTCAAGACCGGCTCCGGACAGGCAACGTATAGCGGTGGAGTGACAGTGACAAATGGAACAGTTCAGTCCGATGCTGGCGCTGGTAAAGTGCTGATTCCCGCAGGGGCGACCTTAGCGCTGGGGAATTCTGCTAATGCCCAGGTGTCATTTGCTGACGGAACCGTTCTGGAAATTGCCGGAACCTTTACCAATGCGTATGGTGCTGCTACCAATTTGAATTTCGCCTGCGGATCGACGGTGATCTATTCCGGTGCCGCCGGGCAAACCATTGTTCCAACGGTTGAGACCAATCCTTATGGGAATCTCATCGCAACGAGTGCAAATAAGACCGCTGGTGGTGATGTTTATCTGTGTGGCGAGCTTACGCTCAATAGTGCGAATATCAATATGGGGGCAAATACGCTGACGATGCTGGATGTTTCCAAAGCTGCCAACTTCGTTGGTGGGCTGGAAGAAGTTATTGGGGCGATGCAGCGGAAAGCCAATGCGACGTATGGAACGTTTGCAATAGGAACAGATTACGTGTTCAACAATGCACATACGAAGTTGAATTTTACCAATGGAACGTTTGACAATGATGACATTTTCGGCTTCAATGTGCAGCCGGGGACGAACCCGAATCAATATGATGTCACGAAGGACATCAATCGGAAAGTGACCTGGAATTACGCGAATACTGGAACGGATTGGGTAGCAACCTTAGAAGTTGCTTATTTAGATGCTGAATTACCGCCAGGTGCTGATGAGAGCACCGTGCGTTTTTATGAAGCTTCTCCCACTGATGTTGAGAAGATGTCAACGGGACAGCCGTATGATCGAACGGGGACGACAGCAACCCTGAGCTATGTTTCCCTTCCGGGTATTAAGCCGACCAGTGCGTCAGTCGATGGAACTCCGGATACGTATTTTGCCAGCGGCAATGACGTGCTGCTGCGGACGGGACCGGCGATTATTTATGCAGTCGAAAATGGGCGCTGGTCAAATCCCAATACCTGGGATGAAGGAGCAGAGCCAACACCCATTGACCAGGTTGTCATTGATGGATATACGGTGCACGTAGGATTTACGCGACCAAACCTGGATAACTGGGGTGATGATGAAACCTACCCAACCCAACTGGCTTCGCAGGTAACTATTGGAAGCAGTCCTAATTCGGCACTGGTCTTTGGTCCGCCCGAAGATCCGTGGACAAACGGACCGAAACCAACGTACTACGCTTTTCCAAGTGGTACCAATATTATCATCAACAACAACACGGTGAGTGCCTGCTATAATACCAGCAGTGCTGATTTCACTACCTTTGCTGGCAACGATAATCCAGCAAATGGACTCGTAGTATTTGAGGGAGCAACGGTTCGAACGACGACCATTACAAACAATGGATTGATTTCGAACGGTGGTGTTATCGAAGTTGGACACTAAGAGTCTCTGTGAACCAGCCGGGGGAGTTATCCCCCGGTTTTTTTGAGAATGAGACGTAGTGATGGAGAAAAAAGAGAGAAATGCAGCAGTGGTACCGGGTTATACAGTGGATGGGAATTGTCGCAGTGCTCGGATGGACAATTGCTGCTGCGCAGGTACAGGGGTTGGTGAACAACGGAGTAATTTGTAATCAGGGGGTCATTAAGGTTAAGGGGGTGTTACAATCCGGCGGGCAGGGCAGCGGTAAAGAAGAGGGAATTGACAATGAGAAGGGGGTTTTAGTTGTTGAGGGCAATGCCTTTGTGCAGCAGGATTCGCTGTTAGGAAGGGTCGAGTTTGTTCGGGATCGAGATGGGTTTATCCAGGTTATTCCAGCAATTACCTATGCTTCGGTGTATTTTGCTGGTATTAGCCGTAAGATTATCGATACCAGTTACCACCGGGCATTGGTAGCCCTGGACACTTTTGTAACACGGTCGCAAACCCAGTTAGAACTCAAACCGACTTACCCTATTATTACCTTAGGTCGTGTTCGGCATAACGGCTGGATTAATCCTGCTCGACTGTTTGGACGGGTTATTCTGCGCGGGGATCGGTGGCAACAGGTGGATGGCAAAGGTATTTTTCGAGAAGTGGAGCTCAATAATCCGCAAGGAGCGGAAGTGGTGAATGGCGGAGGTTTTCGCATTACAACCATTCTGGATCTCAAGCGAGGCATTTTCCAGAATACAGCCGATAGTAATTTCGTGTTAGCCGATGGAGCGTGGATTCGGCGGACACCAGATGCGCAATTGGCATATACACCAATTTTTTCGGGGAAAGTTTCCATTGAATACTACGGCAGTGGAGCGCTTACCACCGGTCCAGAAATTCCACACAGTGATACAGTGTTGCAGCAGTTGCGGATCAGAACAACCGGTCCTGTGACCGCCGATCGATCTTTTACGGTCAATGATACGTTATGGCTTGAAAACTCTCTGATTATGGAGCCGGACCCGCAGTTGCGTTTTACATTGACGTATACTCCGCTGTTCGACCCTGTGTTTGCCAATCGGAACGCAGAAATTGAAGGCACTTTGTACCGAACCAGTCTGAAGACGGGGAGATTGAATCGGTTTAACAACTGGTATACCTACGTTGTATTTCCTACAGAGGAGGATCGTGGAGCTGTTCGGCGAATGAGCGTTCGGGTGAAGCCTCAGACACCGCCGTTTCCGGATCAAAATCCTAAGATGGTAGAGCGGGCGTTTGAGTTGCACGCCTATGATGAAGCAGGAGATGAGCTGGATACGGGATTTGCTTTGACCTTGGGATATGGGTGGCGCGTAGTCCCTTATGATGAGACCCAGGGATTGCCGGTGCAGGATATTGTGTTGCAGTGGTGGGATGGAGAACAGTGGAAAGTGATCGGGGAAAGTGATACCGCACGGGTTGATACCCCCTGGGCATATGGAAGAGCACGCAATGTCACCGCATTGGGATACTTAGCGCTGGGACCACGGGGAGAAGTGGAGCGGATCGTTGTGAATATGCGGGTATTTCTGGAAGGTCCTTATCAAGGTGGGGGGCAAATGCGTCTGTGGTTGCACCAATTGGGGATGTTGCCCAGAACCCCACCTAACATTTATCCGTACAACCTGGATCCGCAGCGCCCGTTTATTCGGGTAGATGAAATTCCGGATTCCGTGGTTGACTGGATCGTGGTGGAACTTCGAACCTTAGAAAGTGGAGGAAAGCGGCTGTTTCATACTGGATTTCTACGATATGATGGTACCATCGTAGAACTTGATGGGAAAACACCAATGCGCCTGGAGGCAGGCAACTATTACATCATCGTACGTCATCGGAATCATCTTGCTGTGATGACGAAGCAGAAAGTGCAGATCCAGCCGGGTGTTGCCAGCATTGTGGATCTTACCCGCGCGCAGTTCTTGTACGGTGGATCTAACGCTGCAAAAGTTGTTGATGTAGGTGCGGGGGGCTATGTATATGCCCTTATGGGAGGTGATGTCAACGGTGATGGCACAGTGGATCGAGCAGATTATGATGGCAGCCCACAATCTTCGTGGGAGCAGCGGAATCAGGAAGGGTATATCGAAGCGGATTCGAACCTGGACGGTATTGTGACAACGAAGGATGTCAACCTGAACTGGAATAATCGAGGGCGTCGGAGTCTCGTACCGTAGGAGCGTTCACGTGAAAGTGCGTTTGTCTACATATTGTCAAATTGTCCTTCTTGTGCTGGCAAACACAGTATTGAGTCATGCGCAATCGTGGGATGCAACAGTGCGCATTACAGACATTGCAGTAATTAATCCTCAAACGATCGAGTTTCGACTGGAAGTGGAAAGAGTGTCTGATCGATGGGAGCGATGGGCAAACGGCACTTTCCAGTTCCGAATTCCACAATTAAGCCCTGCTTTTCCGATCACGCTGGAGTATATAGAAGGAAGTTCTGATTTGCCTCTGGATCGATATGTCATCACGGCAACCAATGTCGGAGGGCAACGATTGAGCGTTATGGTGTTAGGACCCGACACGTATGGTGAATGTGTCCCGGTTTCTTATGGGCAGCCATTGACCATCGGGCGCTTCCGTATCGTTTCTGCGTCGATGCCGATCACTGCAGATTTTCAGTGGATGACTCCGCTGGAACGGTATCAGGCAAATGCGTACAAGATTAATACAGATACGCTGCCGTGGTTCCAGATCTGGGACAATGTTGAAATGCGGACGCAATACGAAGTTGATATCCAGGGACTACCTCAGTTTGTTTTTACCAATTTCCAGGCTGTGTATCTGGGAGATAGGCGGATCCGTTTGCAGTGGCATACAAAGTCGGAAGCTGCCAGTCTGGGGTTTTACCTGGTTCGCGGGATCCGACCATTTGGTGCGCGTGGCTATGGCCATCTGGTGCTGGTTGATACTATCGCACAATGGCGCACGAATCCGGCTTTGCAGGGACAGGGGTATTCCTTTCAGCCCCGGATCTATCGCTATGTGGATACCGTTGAGTATCGGGGTGAAGAGTATGTGTATTTCCTGCTCTGGGAAGATTACAACTTAAGCGTTATCCCGCTGGATACGGCTGCTGTCCTTGTTCCACATTCTGTGATTTCTTTTGCGCAGGCAAATCCGAATCCTGCGGCGAAGAAAACGACCCTGGAATATGTGCTGGAAGATCGGGTTCGTTTAACGGGATTCATCAACGACTTGAATGGGCGGAAGTTTATGGAGTTATTTACCGATGTTGAAAAAGAGCGGGGGCGATATACGTACGAAATTGTATTCCCGCCGACAGCTTCGCAAGGGCTTTACGATATAGTCCTGATTGCAAAGCCAATGGATGATAACGTAGAGCGTTCGATGGCAGTGATAAAGCTCCAGATTATTCGATAGCCCGATGAGAGTTTTGAGTATCCTATTGGGTTTTTTGACAGTAACACTGACGGGATGGGGGCAGGCGAATCAACAGGGGGAGAGGACACCCAGAACGGTGGCAGAATATTACCAGGTCCAGCAAAGTGCTGATACTGTTTTCTACTATTACTGGGAGACCCCGTGGGCATTACAGTTCCATCTTGGAGGGGCGCTGGATTATCATGCTGGAAAGATCGCTTTTCACCGGGAGATTTCCGCGTTGAGTGCACAGAAGCTGGATTTTGCTTCAGGGATCGGTACTCGCTACGGCGGATGGATTGGAGGACAATGGCGAGCGCCTTCACGTCGTTGGGGTATACAGTTGATGCTGGGGTATCAGCAGTATGATGCCCGCTTACCGTCCCAGCAGCAGGAAAAAACACGGTATTATGAGTTGCACGTACAAGGGAAGGGAGGAGATTTTGCTGTTGAGGCTTGTTATTACCCTATCCCTCAATTGCCGCTTACAGGAGGAATTGGATTGCAGTATCACTGGGGATATACGGCAACCCTGCTACCTATCTATGATACAACGGCACTCATTGTGCAGGAGATTCCAGTAGATTTTCGTCCACAGCGGTTTCAGGTCGATGTGAGGCTGGGCGTTGGTTATCAAAAGTTTCTGGTGGATCTTGTTCCCCGTTTTCGAGTTTATGCAGTCCCTCGCGTGGAGTTTCGATTTGGAACCCCCTTCAACACGCAGGATGGCAATGCCTGGTATGTGCCGAGCGTCTGGCTGCAGTTGGGATTGCAACTGTCTGTTCTGCAATTTCGGAAGGAGATCCATCCCTATCGCAAGCCGCCTCGAGGCTTGACATTGTCGCTGGCGACCATCGAAAAGCAGATTACTCCGCGTTTTCCTGCCTGGATTCCCCGGCGAATTGGGGCGATTGCAGCGTTGCAGGAGCCTATTATAGCACCACCGACGGCAGGAGGACCACCTGCGGCTCCAGATACTGCGACAGTAGCAGAAGCACCCAAGGTGACGCAGCCCAGAGTGGAGGTCAAGCCGAACGAAGTAAAACGCTTTCATTATCCCTCCCCACTGGCGGTGCAATTGACTCCAGAAATGCGGTTATGGCTCGATCAGGCGGTTCGGTACCTGCGTACGCATCCACGGGCACAAATACGGATTGTGGGGCATACGGATAACTTCGGAACAGCTCTTGAAACGCAGAGAGTTTCGGAGCAGCGAGCTGATGCTGTGCGTCAGTATCTCATCCGGCGTGGGATCGATCCTGCCCGAATCTTCGCTTCCGGTCAGGGAGCCCGTTTCCCGATCGCAGATAACCGGACCGAGGCAGGACGACGTTTGAATCGTCGTGTGGAAATTGTCATTGTTGAATGAACTGCTTCTGTTCTGGGCTTTCTCAGAAACCGTATCTGCCATCTTCACCTCGCAGCTATACGACCTCCAGCTCTTTGGCTAATTTCCGGAAAAGCCGTAAATTTGTAGTTCTTTAGCAAATTGACGGAGCGGCTCTTTTGCGGTTGCTTTTAGATCCAGAACAGTGGGTGCGCTTAGGGCGGTTGCTGAATTTAGGAATTCAGTTAGCGGTGACGGTTGCGGCATTTGGGGTGTTGGGGTGGTGGCTGGATCAAACGTTTGATACTGCTCCTGTATTGCTTGTTCTCTGTGCTATTGTAGGTATCGCCGTAGCGATGATATATTTTTTTCGGGAAGTGCTTCAATTAAAAGACGAGAACAAAAAATCGCAGTCATAGATGGATAAGGATCTGCTGAGTGTATTGGCAGGGATTATGCTATCGGTGCTCAATGTTGGAGCAGCAATGATAACGGCCTATGTTGCTTTTCGAAAGCAGATTGCAACGTTTGTGACCATTGTGCTGGGCAGTATGCTCGTTCGTATGGGCATTGTGCTGGTCATCATTGCGGCGTTATTATTGTGGACTAACATTCGGGCGTTCCCTTTTGTGATTGCTTTTTTTATTAGCTACGGAGCGCTGGTGCTAATCGAAATTGTACTGGTACACCGTATTTATCAAAAAGCTGCGGAACGACGCCAACGCAAATTGTATCGTCTGGCGATGCGGCGAGCGGTAGAGCGAGTGGTATGAAAACATCTGGGATCTTATGCCGGAGATAACAGAGCAGACAACACACAAAGCAACAGAGCAGGCAACAGCCGTGGAGCAAATCTCAGCTTTAGATCAGAGAGAGGAAAGCGTTTTTCAAAAGTTGACCAAAGAGCTGGGGGATCATCACGGTCTGGTGCTTTTTAATTACCACATTGCCGATCTCCCCTTTATTTTCTACGATGTTGATGGAGTGAGCATCAGTTAGAAGAATCGGGGATTTATACGCTTCACGAAGGACATCCGATTCGGAAAGATACTGGGTTGCCACCCCGACTGGATCTTTCCATCACGAATTATGTGGCTTTTCAGTGGTTTGCGATCATCGCCGCTTTTGTGGTTGTCCGCAAAGCAGCAAAGCGGTATCTGAAGGATCCGTTAAAACCACCAAAAGGATGGCAGAATGCGCTGGAGGCATTGTTAGTGTATATCCGGGATAAAATTGCTTATGCAACGATTCCGGATAAAAAGGTTGCCGATTCACTGCTACCTTATCTGGCTTCCCTTTTCTGCTTCATTCTGTTATTGAATCTTTTCGGATTGCTTCCCGGAGGGCATACGGCGACCAGCTCGCTGTCCGTCACGGGAGGAATGGCATTGCTGTCGTTTATCCTGTACAATGGAGTTGCTATTGTGAAGCGAGGGTTTAAGCACTGGGCACACCATTTTCTGGCAGGTGCACCAGTGTTCTTAGCACCTATTATGGTTCCTATTGAGATTCTGGGGAATATTACCAGAGCTGTAGCATTGGCGATTCGTTTGTTTGCCAATATGACCGCTGGACATCTGGTCCTGTACTCGCTGATTGGCATCATCCTGTTCTTCGAGACGGTCCTGGTTTCCCCCTTTGTGGTAGGCTTTTCGGTTTTTATTTATTTTCTGGAGTTGTTAGTTGCTTTCATTCAGGCGTACATCTTTACGATTTTAACCGCTCTGTTCATAGGACTCAATCTGGGTGGTGAGCACGAACATTAATTTAGTTTTTTGTTGAACTGTGTGTAAGAACAAAAGGGGAATTGAGAATGGAAAGCGTTGCATTAGCGTGGTTGTCTGCTGGTATTGGTGCCGGGCTGGCAGTCTTTGGTGCAGGGGTTGGCATTGGACGGTTAACGGCGGCGACACTGGAAGCCAGTAGCCGGCAACCGGAAGCAGCCGGTGACCTTCGGACGACGATGATCATCGGGGCAGCATTGATCGAAGGGATCGCGCTCTTAGCATTGGTGATTAGCATTATCCTGGCGTTCAAATAGGAAAATGCTGCTGTGCGGCAGAGTCCCGGTCAGGGGGATTCTGCCGCGTCTTTTGACAGGCAAGTTTCATAACGGATAGAGGGTAATGGGTGGCATTCTGGATATTTCACCCGGCTTGATGTTCTGGACGCTGGTGAACTTTGCAATCTTTTTCTATCTGCTGAGCAAATTCGGCTGGAAACCGATGATCAATGCGCTTCAGCAGCGGGAGCAGACCATTAATGAAATGATCCTGCGAGCCGAACGGGCGCATCAGGAGGCGCAGAAATTGCTGGAGGAAAACAAAAAGAAGCTGGCAGAGGCGCGACAGCAAATGATGGAAATCATTCGCAAAGGAGAAGCACAGGCGCAGGCGATGATTGAATCGGCAATGGCAGAAGCGGAGAAGCTCAAGCAGAAGAAAGTAGAAGAAGCTGTGCGCCAGATTGAGCAGGAAAAGAAAGCCGCATTGCAGGAGTTGCGCCAGCAGGCAGCCGATCTGGTGGTCACAACGACAGAAAAGATTCTGCGGGATGTGATGACCCCGGAAATTCGGAAGAAGGTAACGCAGGCAGTGGTCGAAGAGATTCCAAAAGCGAATTGATAGGGAAGGAATGGAACGACCGACGCGTCTGGCATATCGATATGCAAAAGCTTTGATTGAACTGGCAAAGGAACGGGAGGAACTGTCAGCCATCCGTAAAGATCTGGCACTGGTCGCTACATTGCTGGAAGAGATACCGGAGTTAAAAGCTTTTTTGCAAAATCCCACCGTTTCAAAGGCAGAAAAGAAAAAGATTCTGGAAGATGTTTTCCAGCCCAGAGTTTCGCCGCTGTTTTACCACTTTTTATTGCTGTTGAATCAAAAACATCGGGATGCGTTGCTGCCAGAAATTTTGCTGGCAGTCCAGCGGCTGGAAGAGATGGCAGAAGGCAAGGAGCGAGTTCTCATTCAGACTGCTATTGCACTGGAAGCGACGGAACAACAGGAGCTGGTGCAGCGATTGGAACAACTTGTAGGGAAACAGTTGATCCCGACCTTTGAAGTTGATCCAGAGCTATTGGGAGGATTTATCGTGCGTTTTGAAGATCGAGTTCTGGACGCTTCCATTCGTTATCAATTGCGGCGGCTGCGGCAGCAGTTGCAGGAGCAGCTCCGCAATGGAGCGGTGAAGACGTAAGCAGTTCAACAAAGGATAGAGAGAATGATCACAACAGAGATTCGACCTGACGAAATTTCCGCGATCCTGCGGAAACAGTTAGAGGAATTTGACCGTTCGGTCGAGGTGTACGATGTCGGAACGGTCTTGCAGGTCGGAGACAACGTTGCCCGGGTTTATGGATTGCGGAATGTAATGGCATCGGAACTGGTGGAATTTGCCAATGGGACGGTTGGGATGGCACTCAATCTGGAGGAGGATAATGTAGGGGTAGTGTTGTTTGGTGAAGATTCGGGTATTAAGGAAGGAGACGAGGTGCGGCGAACGGGACGGATTACGTCGGTGCCGGTTGGAAAACAGTTGTTGGGTCGAGTGATCAATCCGCTGGGTGTTCCCTTAGATGGAAAAGGACCCATTGAAACGGATCAGTATTTGCCCATTGAGCGAAAGGCACCGGGTGTCATTACCCGCCGTCCGGTCAATGTGCCATTGCAAACGGGGTTAAAAGCAATTGATGCGCTGATCCCGATCGGACGGGGACAGCGGGAGTTGATCATTGGGGACCGCCAGACGGGAAAAACGGCGCTGGCAGTGGATACTATCATCAATCAGCGTTTTACTCATACCGAAGAAGCGGCGCGTCTGGGGATTCAGCCGGTTTATTGCATTTACGTTGCGGTAGGGCAGAAAGCATCGACGGTTGCCAGTGTCGTGGCAGCATTAGAAGAACACGGTGCCCTGGACTACACCATCGTGGTTGTAGCAACGGCATCCGATCCTGCTACGCTTCAGTACATCGCTCCAATGGCAGGTGCGTCGATGGGAGAATACTTCCGGGATAACGGAATGGATGCGTTGATTGTCTATGATGACCTGACAAAGCAGGCGCAGGCGTATCGAGAGCTTTCGCTGTTGCTCCGCCGCCCACCGGGACGGGAAGCCTATCCCGGCGATATTTTCTATCTCCATAGCCGACTCCTGGAGCGAGCCGCCCGCCTGAATGAAAACTTTGGCGGTGGGTCTTTAACGGCGCTACCGATCATCGAAACGCAGGCGGGAGACGTCTCGGCATATATTCCGACGAATGTCATTTCCATTACCGATGGTCAGATTTATCTGGAGACTTCGCTTTTCAATGCGAATATCCGTCCCGCGCTCAACGTGGGGATTTCTGTATCGCGGGTCGGTGGCGCTGCTCAGATTAAGGCGATGAAGAAAATTGCTGGAACGCTGAAATTAGAACTGGCAATGTATCGGGAGCTGGAAGCCTTTGCAAAGTTTGGTTCTGATCTGGATGAGGCAACGCAGCAGCAATTGCGGCGAGGGGCGCGCCTGACCGAGATTTTGAAACAACCGCAATACTCGCCGTTGCCAGTGGAAAAGCAGATTGTGATCATTTTTGCCGGAACCAATGGCTATCTGGATGATTTGCCAGTGG
>JALWUI010000175.1 GCA_027082775.1 Candidatus Kapaibacterium sp. | reverse complement strand
GAGGTTGTTGGCGCTGGCACAATGGGCAATGGTATCGCGCATGTGTTTGCTCAATCGGGATTTTCCGTGACATTGGTGGATGTGAATGACGACGTGCTCTCAAAGGCAGTAGCGACGATTTCGAAGAATCTGGACCGACAGATCAAAAAAGGCATTGTGGCAGCCGAAGACAAAGAAGCCATTTTGCGGCGGATTCAAACCAGCACGGATCTGACGGCAGCAGCGGCGAATGCCCACTTTGCGATTGAAGCGGTTGTGGAGTCCTTCGATGTCAAGAAACAAATTTTCCAGACCCTGGATCAGCATCTGCCACCAGAGGTGATTATTGCAACCAATACCTCTTCGATTTCTATCACGGAGCTGGCAGCAACGACGCAGCGGCCAGATAAGGTCATCGGAATGCACTTCTTCAATCCTGTACCGGTGATGAAACTGTGCGAAATTGTGCGAGGGCTGGCAACCAGCGATGCGACCTACAACACGACTTTCCAGTTAGCACAACAGGTAGGAAAAACCCCGGTCACTGTGCAGGATTATCCGGGCTTTGTCTCCAATCGGATTTTGATGCCGATGATCAACGAAGCGATTTATTGCGTTATGGAGGGCGTTGCTTCTGTCGAAGACATTGATACCGTGATGAAGCTGGGAATGAATCATCCGATGGGTCCGTTGACCTTAGCCGATTTCATCGGTCTGGATGTCTGCCTCAGCATTATGGAGGTTCTGCACAAAGGATTGGGAGATGACAAATATCGGCCGTGCCCACTGCTTCGCAAAATGGTGGCAGCAGGGCATCTGGGACGAAAGACCGGCAAGGGATTTTATACCTACGAATGAGCAGTTCGCGGGCTGAACCCTGTTCCTACCAGAAAGCAATAAAAAAGGCAGGAGCCATTGCTGACTCCTGCCTTTGCGTTCTGTCAACCTGATGTGCTTATCCGTTGGATACCAGTGCTTCGTACAATTTCCCCAGGCGCTTGCGGAGGTGTAAAACGGCATACCGCTTGCGCGCCAGCAGGGTGTTGATATTCACGCCCGTTTCTTCCGCAATCTGGCGGAATGGAATGCCTTCAAATTCGTTTTTGATGAACACTTCACGCTGTTCCGGTGGTAATTCTGCCAGCACTTCCTGAATGGCTTCCCAGATCGTTTGCCGCATCAAATCTCGCTCTGGATCTGCTGAGGTATCGACAATGGTTGCTTCAAATCCTTCGGAGCCTTCCTCAATTTGCGAGGGCAACTGCATATCCGAAAAACTTTCGGCCTTTTTCTTCCGATACGAGTCGATAATCCGGTTCCGCACAGCGGTAAAGACCCACGAAGCGATATTCTCAATTGGCTTGGTGACATGGGCAGCCGCTGCTAAAACGTTGGTAAACACGTCCTGTAAAATGTCCTCCGCATCTTCCGGCGTCCGTACGCGTTGCCGGATGAAACCTAAAAACTTCTTCCGATCGCGCCGGAACAGTTCTTCAATTTGCTGAACCAGCGATTCATAAATTTCCGGGTTTGCGATTTCCTGCGTCGTCTTCCGCTTCCTCATGCCTCTTTTTACACCATTTTTCCACAACTCACGTTAATAACAAATTTTAACCGCCAAAAGTTCCCATATTCTGGCTAAAAGCAGTGCAAAAATACAAAATTTTGCCCGAATAAACACCATCTGCGCTACCCTGAAAATATACAATGACCCTTTATCCCTGCGAAGCGTTACAAAAAGAAGCGCTAAGGTCTGCTGCTTTCTGCTGTTTGACACTGTGTCAGTTGACCGACACCATTGAACGGGCCTGATCCTGTAATTTTGCAGCGTATGAGAATTGTTGTTTCACAACCGCGGGAGTCATCCTATGAAGCGTTTCTTTGGTGCATTCTTCGTAATTGGGCTCATCGTAGCAGGATCAGTGGCTTTTCAGGCGTGTGACAGTAGCAGCTCTACAGCGCCCACCGGTAGCATTCTGGACGAGATTACTGGCTATCAGAGCTGGGCGGTGCTCGATGCCGTCGTTGGACCGGATCCGTTTTTGGCAGCCGCCCACGGCGTCAATAACGGATTTGTTCGGGTCGTGTATGCAAGTCAGGGACCGGATGCGAATGGGACGTATCCAGAAGGAACCATCATTGTCAAAGAACTGCGAGATGCCGATGGGAATGTCGTCGGTCCTCTGACCATTATGCTCAAACGCGGCAGTGATTTTAACCCGGCTGGGAATGGATGGGAATGGGCGATGACCAATGACACGCGGGATAGTATAGCGCTCCACGGCGATAACCAGGCAATGGCACTCTGCGCAAATTGTCATACGCAGGCAAATGCAGCCGGGAACGGCAGCGATTGGGTGTTTAAGCATCCCAAGGAATACACAGTCGATGATATGGCGGCATTTCTGGACTTTGCAAATTGGGAAAAAGTGGCTGAAAATTTTGGTCCCGATCCCTTCCTGGGACAGGCGCACGGAGTGAAAGATAGCCTGTACCGCTTTGTGTGGATGAACTACCGCGTCAAGGCATTCGATGGCAAGTATCCCACCGGAATGATTATTGTCAAAGAGCTCAAGGATCGGAATGGAAATTCAGTTGGTCCACTGACCGTTATGGTAAAACGAGGTGGAAACTTTAACCCCGATGGGAATGGCTGGGAGTGGTTTATGACCTCACCAACTCGTGATACCATTATAACACGGGGAGATAACAGCACGGCAGCAAATGGAATATGCGCCGGATGTCACTCGCAGGCGAATACAGGCGATAACGGCGTGGATTGGGTCTTTACCCGACCGTAGTGGCGAACGCTCGATCCCTTGTGCGTTAGAAAAAAACCGCTCGCCAGCGCTCAATGCTGGTGCTGGATGAGCGGTTTTTTTTTTACTGGATCCTGCAATCAGGTGGTGGAAGCCATTCGCACAGAGAGAAAAGCAAAGAAGGATATGGTTACGATGAGGATTGCTGTCCAGCGCGGTGCTGTTGAAATTGGGCAATGAGTTGCTTTACTTCCGCATCTCCAACCTGGTGAAAGTCCAGATAATATGCACCGACCGCTCCCAAGAACCGGTAGGGAGCGATCACAGCGACAAAGAGATCGGTCATAGAGGCTAAACGGACAAGGGTGTCTCGGGGAAGCACTGGCACTGCGCCGATCAGCCGTCGTGGCTGTTGTTTGCGCAACAGGCGCAACCCGGCCAGACAGG
>JALWUI010000174.1 GCA_027082775.1 Candidatus Kapaibacterium sp. | reverse complement strand
GAGCATAGCAGGTGAGAGCGTGAGTTTTTCCAGGTCCTGTTTTGAGAGGAATGGCATTTCCTGGGTTCCTTGGTCTTGTTTGACATTTGTTACGAATGTGAGCGCCAGCTTTCGCCGGCATCGTTGCGAATGTGTAGGGGCGACCGGCCGGTCGCCCCTACGGGTATGTAGGCGATCAACTGGTTGCGCCTGCTGGGAGCGCCGGCTTTAGCCGGCATGTTTCTGCACCCTAAAGGGTGCGCTCCCAGTAAATGCACGCTGAAGCGTGCGCGCCCAGTGCCCTGGGGGCGAGATGCAGTGAGTTTGTACCCGAACGTGGAAGTGGAAATGGGAGAGCAGATGAGGGATCATTCCGGAAGGGCGGTTTCCGGACGTTTCATTCCTTGTAGGAAGAGCTACCAGCGTCGCAGGTGCTGGAGTTTTTAAGTTTTGATCTTTGTGCTTCTTTTGCTTTGAGCTCTTGAAAGTACGCTTTGTAATATTGAACTACAGAGTCGATAGCCCAGATTATATAAGCGGGAATGCCGATGAAAATGGCGAGCAGCGAAATAACTACAAAGACATAACGCCCACTCTCAACACAAATATCAAAGCAGTCAGGCGACATAGCACGAACAGTCGAGTTTATACTGCGACTTCAAATCGAGACGCAGCAGGCGTGGAAATATTTTTTTGAAGAGGAAGTGGACAGCGATTTCTGGCAGCAGCAGCCGCTGGAAGAAATGGAGCGGGTGCGGGATTTTTTTATCGGCGCTGGGAGCAGCAAGACCGGCGAATCGCCCAGGTGATGGATTATCCGGGCTGGTGGCGGATAGAATCGCAGCGAAGCGATGAGGAAAGCGATGAGATTATACCGATGGTTCCACCTTCCGAAGAGCTGGCGCTATTTGCAATGCAGTGTGCTGGCGGTGATCTTAGCCTTTTTCGGACTTTGTACAATCACACCGACTTTGCCGAGCTGGTGTGGCTTTGGGCGCTGCGGGTTTTTTCCGGGCAAGGCGGTCTGGCAACTCGAAGCCAACGCTAATTATACCCAAAACACCAGCAATGAGGTAGAGAAACAGAAAAATCACCAGAATGCTGCCTATAATTTGAACCAGGGCGTCCCAGAAGTCTTTGAGGAATTCAACAACAAATTCCATTTGCGATGGCTCGAACGATTGAACTGATATTGAAAATCATCACCGAGCCTGCCAGAAAGCAGCTCGAAGAAATAAAACGAAAGATAGCGGATCTTAGTCGGTGTTGCTGTTTTTGTGATAGTTTCACTGCTTTTGCAGCACAACAATATACTCGTATCGCATCGTGCTGCTTTTTTTGCCCTTGACATTACTCGGAGAATTTTCAGAAGGCATGCGTTTGTTAGAAATAGCTCGGACGATTGTTTGGAGATGAGTGAATCCCACTGATTCAAAAAAGTCTGCTGAGATTTTGTCCGTTGGTAATTCTATCTCTTTCACCCGTCGGTTGCCGACAACGAAGCATACGTGTCCACCGGGCTTCACGATGGCTCCAATGGTTCGGATAGCGGCTAATAGGTCTTTGTAGAAGGCAAATACTTCGCGGGCGCGTTTTTCATCCCGTGCTTCGATTTTCTCTAAGCTGTGGTATAGCAAAGGTGAAGGGAGATCCGAGGTAATCTCGCATGCCTTGCTTCCCAGCGAGGTTTTGTCGACGCGCTCTTCGATGCCCAACCACTGGAGTGCAAGCCGGGAGAATTGTCCATAGGCGACCGTGGTGCGAGAGTCGCCATAAGGCGGAGAAGTAAGGACGAGATCTATCGATCCGTTTTCAAGGGGCGGATTGTGTAAAATGTTCTGTTCTTGAAGGATGACTGTGCTGGTGGAAGCAGGGTGGGAGCGGTAGAAGCGAGTGAGAAGATCGATATTTCGGAGACTTGTTGCCTGAAAAGTTTGCAGAACGTCTTGCGATGTTTCTTGCTTCTTGCGCAGCAGCTTGAACTCATTGTATTTTGTTCGAGATACTCTCCGGACGGTTTCTGCAAAGCTCACGAGGAAGAAGTTTCGGATGGCAGAATCTTCCAGATGAAAAATTGCTTGGCGGAGTTGGGATAACTTCTCGATGGTCGCATCATCAAACCAGTAGTGAATGTTGCGGAAGTTTATGGGAGTCGGTGCAATTCTGGGGAAATGAGCTATCAGATGTTGCAGTGTTCGTGAAAGCAGGGCGCGCGGCAAAGGGGTGGTTCGCACTTTTGCGATCAAAATCGCCAAGGGGTTAATGTCATACCCGATAAAGTGGCGCTGATGGATCAGGCTTTCGACCGCAGCGACACCAGATCCCATAAATGGATCGAAGACCCATTGCGATTTGCTCGAAAATTGGCTGAGAAGCTGGCGGACGACGCGAAAGTGAAACATCGCAGGATATGGATGGATGCCATAGACCCCACTACTGGCAGGGATGGAACGAAAATCGAACGCTGGTTCTCGCTTTCGCTTGTATTCGAGAAAAGCATCGGTTTCTGGATGTGACAAGTTAAATAAAAATTCCTGCTTCATCTCTTGCCTACCCGTTGTTGTAAATCCTTCGGAAGATCGCTGAGTTTTCGGATCCACGAAGATTGAGCGTGCTTTTGCTGCTTGAGGTTATCTGGTACAAACGCAATGAGGTTGTGACTCTGGATTTCCTGTGCCTTTTGTTCTGAAAGTTCTTGATCGATGGTAATTAAGTAGACGGTTTGGTTCGGGCCAATTTGGGGAATCTCTTGCTTCCATCGCTCACGGAGTGTGCGCTTGCACGTAAGGAAGATCGCTTTGTCAGGAGTTTCAAGGGCAGTTTGAACATCGGGAATGACTAAATCGATTCTTCGTAGCTTCTGCCGGATTTCTTTTCCTTTTGGGATTTCTGCCGGAATTCCGATGCTGTCCAGACACTTCTGGAGTAAAAGCTCAAATGTTTTGCCTCCGCGGGCTTTTCGCATATTTCCTACACGTTTTTCAAAAAGTTGCACAGCCGATGCAAAGTCGATGAACAGTGGCTGATAGTGCTCAACAAAAGCGTAGATTTGATCCTCTCCAGAAAGCTTCGGTGAGGAGATTTGGTGTTTGTTTGCTTCTACCCATAACAAAAAAAGATGCTCAATAGCCTGCTGTTCGTACTGGTGGAACAAAGATGTTGCCTGTGCATCTAAGCTGATAAGGACTGAGGAAAGGTTTTGGGAAATTTGTTTTTCCGAGAACTGGCGTTGAGCCCAGGCTTTGTCTAAGATTTGCTGGAGCGAAGGGATGCTGTCGAGGGCAGAACTGACAATTTGTTTATAGGTGTGAAGCATACAACGCTGTAAAATTATTTGTATCACGCAATCCAGAAGGGAAAACACGCGGCGAGCAACTTTATTGTTGGAATTTTGTGGAGATGGCGGGAATCGAACCCGCGTCCAGGGCAGTGAGGCAGTAGCCTCTACATGCTTAGTCGCTCTATGAAGTTTCGCGGATGCGTTCACCGAGCGACAGGTACACATCCGCTATCGGCGGTGAAGTCTTAGGCAAGGCAGCCGCCGACCTACCTTACCGCAGCCTGCTAAGGTCGACCCCTCGTGGAAGGTGAGCAGGCACACCTTCCAGAGAGGATGGCGCCTTTAATTAGGCAGCCATTGCGTATGTGTGTGTGTTGGCACTTCTTGATTGCCGGGCTGAATTTACGTGCGGCACCGGCACGCACGGCATGCAGCTATCTGCCGCATGCTGCCCTGTCGAATCCATTTCATCCCCAAAGGCGGGTTTTATGACGAAAGCAAGAGAATTTTATTGCTGCTATTCGCACTGAGGGCGCCGGTTTCGCCGGCAAAAGATAGAAGGATGCATTGATGTAAATGTGTAGGGGCGACCGGCCGGTCGCCCCTACGGGTGCGGGATGAGCAACCAGCCGGATCGCCGCTACTGGGAGCGCCGACTTTAGTCGGGAAAAATGCCCACAGAAGTGTGCGTTCCCAGGCACGCTGAAACGTGCGCTCCCGGTGTAGGGGCGTAGCGGCGCTGCGCCCCTACGCCCCTACGGATGCAATAAGAAAATGGTAAAGACAGAACTGCGCATCTGCTCATTCTTCCAGCAACACCGTGGGAGCCAGTACTGAGAGGTCCAGCCGGTGCGGGCAGGTTTCTGGCATACCGGCGACAGGACGTCCTCGCTTGATTGCAACCTCGTATTCCTGTCCGTTGCAGCGGTGGCGCAGGGTGAATGCTGGCGTCCGTTCGTACAGCCAGCGGGAGGAACGGAATTGCTGGAGCAGCAACGGTTCAGCGTGTTCGTACGCGTCCGGCACCGGATGCGATGTGGCTGCAAATTCCTGCCGGAAATGTTCCACCAGTGCGGCAAGGAATGCTTCCACCGGTGGAGGCGTGGGAAGGTGGTCGGCGACATTGGTGACAGAACTGCGCCGGGAGGCAACGGCGCGGGAAGCGGTGACCACAGCCGCCGGCTGGAGCGACCTGCGCAGGTGATCCAGATCTGCCTGATACAGCAGGGTGCCGTGGGAAAGGAGGCGGCGGTGCGTTGTAAATTGCGCATTGCCGGAGATTTTTCTGCCGGCTAACAACAGATCGCCTTTGGGCGTCTGCTGCACTGGCAGTTTCCACCGGCGGAGAAAGTCGCAGAGCGGCTGCAGGAATGGTTCGTATCGGTTATACAGTTTCTGTTCCAGCGGGAGAATGAAGCTGAAGTTGAGGTTGCCGGGGTCGTGGTACACCGCACCACCACCGGAAATGCGGCGAAGCCACGGGATTCGGTGGCGCTGGAGGTATGCCACATTCACTTCTTCCAGCGGGTTCTGGTGTCGTCCGATCAGGACGCTGGAGTCGTTTCGGTAGAAAATCAACCAGGAATCATCGGTGTGGCGGAGTAAAAATTCTTCGAGTGCCAGGTTCTGAAGCGGATGAGTAAAGGGGGAAAGAATCAATTTCATTGCTGCGTTGACTGCGCTTTAGAAGTGGTCAACAGGCTCACCAGCCAGACGGCAAGAAGCGCCAGGATGAAGCTGCTGAACCGCTCTGGCAGAATCTCCTGCCACGGCGTTTCTGCCCAGATAATCGTTGCCAGCGATCCGGTGAGCAGTCCGGCGATCGCACCCTGCCGCGTGATTTTTTTCCAGTAGATCATCAGGACAATCACGGGACCGAAGCTGGAGCCGAGGCCGGACCAGGCATAGGAGACAATGTTGTAGACGGTTTCCGTGGAAAAGAGTGCCAGCACAAAGGCGCCGATTGCAACAACTGCCATCACCAGACGGTTGAGCTGGAGCAGTTTCCGTTGTGGCAGAGTGCGTCCCAGAAATTTCACGTACACATCTTCAGTAAGCGAAGAGGTTGCCACCAGCAACTGGGAATCCGCAGTGGACATCATTGCAGCAGTGGCACCGGAGATCAGGATACCGGCAAACCAGAGGGGCACCAGGGTCATCGCCATTTTCGGCATCAGAAATTCCTGATCTTCTAAGGTTCCGATACCGAAGAGGGCAGCGCCGATGAGTCCAAGGAAGAAGGCGCCGAAGAATGCAAAGAAAGCCCAGGTGAGAGCAATTTGCCGTCCCCGTCGAATTTCTTCCGGCTGTCGAATCGCCATATAGCGCACCAGCAGGTGCGGTTGTCCCAGATAGCCAAATCCCCAGCTCAATCCCTTCATCACGGCGGCGAAAGCGGCGATGCCAACCGCTCCACCGACCCAGGAGAGATGGTTAGCAGGCAGCGTTGCCAGCGAACCGCCCTGGTCCAGCAAAGCGATGTAGCCAACGATCGGGAGCACTACTAAAGCGGTGAACATAATGAGTGCCTGCACAACGTCAGTCCACACCACGGCGAAAAAGCCACCCAGCAGGGTGTAGAGAACAATTACGCCACCACCGATCAGCATTCCCGTTTGCGCATCCAGTCCAAAGGTAGTATGCAGGACTTTGCCAGCGGCAACGAATTGGGCGGCAACGTAGAACACGAAGAAGAAGACGATAATCGCAGTGGACAGAAGCCGGATGGTGTGGGATTCGTGGTGATCAGCCTGAAAGTGGGCACTGAGCAGGTCCGGAAGGGTCAAAGCGTTGTAGCGTCCCGCCAGTTCCCGGAGCGGTTGAGCGATAAAGAACCACGAGGCAACGATTCCTGCCAGGCAGCCAATGACCGTCCAGATTTCCATCATTCCAACCGCGTACGCGGTGCCCGGAAGTCCGACAATGAGCCAGGCGGACTCCGCACTGGCGCGTTCCGACAGCGAAATTGCCCACGGTCCCAGGCGGCGACCACCCAACAGAAAGTCAGCGTGAGTCTTGCTTTGCCGGGCAGAGACAAATCCCACAACCAGAATTACAGCTAAGTAAATCAACAGCCCAAGCGTTAGCGCATCCATTCTTTACCGAAAACTTGTTCAACTTTTTTGCAGTTCCATCCACAGTTCAGCAATTTGCACTGCATTGGTTGCCGCCCCTTTGCGCAAATTGTCAGCAACAACCCAGAGTGCGAACTGATAGCCTTCTTCATCCTCCTGCCGAATCCGCCCAACAAATACCTCATCCCGTCCTTCAACTGCTATGGGCATTGGGTACTCCCGTGGATCTTCCATCACCACAACGCCGGGAGCAGAACGGAGAATTTCAAGGATTTCGTCCCGTGAGCTTTGGCGCCGGGTCGTGAAGTGCACCGCTTCGCCGTGTCCCCCTTTGATCGGCACGCGTACGCAGGTCACCCGGAGTGCAAAGGACGGATCATCCAGAATTTTTTTCGATTCGTTGCGCATTTTGGTTTCTTCCTCTGTGTATCCCGTCGCAGGGTCGATGGGGTGAAAGATAGTGTTGAAAGCAATTGGTCGATCGAAAGCGGGAGGATCTGGAGGAGCGGTGCCAGACAGCTCCGCATTGAGCTGCTGCACGCCGCTATAGCCAGCGCCCGATGGTGCCTGGTAGGTGCTGACGACAACTTCGCGTAGCCCGATAGAACGGTGGAGCGGTGCGATAGCAACCATCAGTTGGATCGTGGAGCAATTGGGATTGGCAATGATACGATCGGTCGGGCGGAGATGATCGGGATTGACCTCGGGAACGATCAGCGGGATATTAGGCGTCATTCGCCAGGCGCTGCTGTTGTCGATCACCGTGCACCCTGCTTTTACGAACCGGGGCGCAAATTCCCGGCTGACCGATCGACCAGCAGAGAAAAGCGCCAGATCCAGCGATTCCAGCGATGCATCGGGCGTGAGCGGTTCTACTTCGATGGATTTGCCCTCAAATTCCAGCACTGTGCCAGCGCTGCGGGAGGAGGCGAACAGGCGGAGGGAACGAACGGGGAATGCACGTTCTGCCAGAACGGTCAACATTGTACGTCCCACCAGCCCCGTTGCGCCCACAACGGCAACGCGATATGTTTGCTGCCTGCTCATTAACGCAAATATACAAAATTTGCCAGCACGGGAGTTGCGGGAGGAGCACCGAACAACTGCGGCGATTGGTTATTTCCACAACTTTTCCTATTTTCGACGCCAGCGGACGAAGATAGCAGATTGATGGCTGAAAGTCAGGACTTGTGGAAGCTGTTCGAGCAGTTGGTGCAGGAGCCTGATCCCGCTGTGCGGCGGATCAAGAGTGAAGCGTTCTGGCAACTGGTATTGCACCAGAAGCGAAATCCCATTTGCGTCGGGAATCAGGCGCTGTTTGTCCATAGCGCTCCTGCACACGATGTGGCAGTAGTTGGCGAATGGAGCTACTGGCAGCAGCCGGTGCCGATGGAGCGGATCGAGGGAACCCAGTTGTTTTACTGCATCATCCCGTTCCCGCCACACTCCCGATTGCAGTACAAACTGATCCGCGATGGAGAATGGATCGTTGATCCCGCCAATGCCGTTTTAGCACCCGAAGGATTCGGCGTCAACTCGGAATTTCAGATGCCGGAATATCAGCTGCCAAAGGTGTGGGAATTGCAACAGGCGGGAGCAGTGCCGTCGGGCCAGATCCAGCAGGAGTTCATTGACAGCCAGGACTATGGGCGGCGGGAGTTTTTCCTGTATACTCCCGCAGGCGATTGGCATACAACGGCGTTGCCGGTGCTCATTGTCCACGATGGGGAAGAAGCATTGCGATTGGGACAGTTTCACCAGTTGTTAGATGTGCTGATTGCCCATCGCACCATTGAGCCGTGTGTTGCCGTGTTCATTCCGCCGGGATTCCGAAATGCGGAATACACCGATCCGCAGCGGTATAGCCGCTTTTGCTTCGAAGAAGTGCTGCCTGCTGCAGAGGATCGGTGGCGCGAGCAGGGAGTGCCCATTGCGCAGACACCGCCGCGGCGAATGGTGATGGGCGCTTCGCTGGCAGGGCGGCTGGCGACGGTGCAACTGCTGCTCTATCCGCAGGTCCTGGAAGGATGCATTGCTCAATCGCCTTCCTACTGGTGGCGCCAGGGCGATATTTTCCGAATGCCGATTCTGCGGAATGTGCGGGGAAAGAAAGTGGTGCTGCAAACGGGAACGATTGCCGATGCGCAGCAGTTGACCCGCCGGATGTATGAGGTGCTGCTGGGATTGAGCGCTGAAGTGATTTTGCTGGAATATGCCCAGGGACATAGCTGGAGCAACTGGCGCTCGAATTTCGGGGATGCAATGATCGCCTGGCTGGGCAAGCCGCATCAGCAACAGGAACTGTTGGCGCGACAGCGACGAAAAGTGTCAGGAGAATAAAAAAGAGGAGATTGGAGGCAATGGCAGACAAACCAGCGGTCTTGTGCATCGCAGGAGCACTTTTTGGCAGGCCCTTCCTCATTCAGGCAAAGCAGTTGGGCTGGCGCGTGTATTTGATGACTGTACCAAAGCTGCTGCAGGAAGCGTGGCCCCGCGACGTGCTGGATGATATTTTTGCCGTTCCGGATTTGTTCGATCGGAAGGTCGTTCGCCGGGTCGTTTGCTACCTGGGACGGACCATTCCCTTTCAACGGATCATCGGATTGGGTGAGTTTGATATCGAGGTCGCTGCCGATCTTCGGGAATATCTCCGTATTCCGGGAATGGGGGAAACGACTGCCCGGTATTTCCGCGATAAACTGGCGATGCGGATGAAGGCAGAGGAAGACGGAATTCCGGTGCCGAAGTTTTCCCGGATTTTCTACTACCCCGATCTGGAGGAGTTTCTGGATCAAACGACACCACCGTGGTTGTTAAAAGCCCGCTTTAGCTCCACGTCGTACCAGATCCTGAAGCTGGAATCGCAGGAAGAGGTATGGCGCAAACTCAGTGAGCTGGGGGATCATCAGAACGATTACCTGATCGAGCAATTCGTGGAAAGTGACGTGTATCACGTCGATTCCCTTATCTACAACGGCGAAGTCGTATTTGCCGTAGCCTCACAGTATGGGAGTCCGCTGCTGGAACTCACCGCTTCTGGCGGCGTCTTTGTGACCCGGATGCTGGAGCGAGGGAGCGAAGAAGAGCAGCAATTGCAGGAGTTGAATCGCAAAGTCATTGAGAGCTTTGGAATGAAGCGTGGCGTAACGCACATCGAGTTTCTGCGAAGCCGGTCGGATGGACAGTTTTATTTGCTGGAAGCCGCTGCTCGCGTTGCCGGAGCACGGATCCCCGATGTGATCTGGCACGCGACCGGTATCTGCCTGTGGCACGAATGGGCAAAGATGGAGCTGTGGGATGCGGAAGGGAAGCCGTACGAATTGCCGGAATGGACGCCACATTACGGTGCCGGGATTTTTACCTTGGCACGGCAGGAGTGGCCCGATCTCTCTGCGTATAACGATCCGGAAGTTGCGTGGGTGCAGAAGAAAAAGTACTATGCAGGGCTGGTGCTCACATCCCCCGATCCTCAGCGGCTCAATGAGCTCATTGCCGATTATGTTCCCCGGTTCCAGAAAGATTTTTCCGCTGCTGCGCAGTATAAGTTCCGTCCGGATGTCCCGGCGGGGTTGTAAGATAAAGATGATGCCGTGCGGCTTGTCCCTGATAGAGTATTTCCACGCGGGGAGTAAGATGTCCGGCTGGTTGAAAGGATTGCTTTTTCTGCGACAGAGATGGATCGCTCTCGAAGTCGTGGAAATCGGCGGTATGGTTGATGGAGAATGAAGTGGGAAGTAAAAAGAAGTACAGCAATGGTGAAGCGGTTTTCGATGCAGATGTTCGGATGGATCGTTGCGCTGGGAATGATGCCTGGATGGGGATGGGCGCAGTGGGAAAGTATGTGGGTTGCCGTACCGCTGGAAACGTTGACGGGTAGTGTGCTCTATGATGGCGCAGTCGCAGGAGATACGGTCATTCTGGTTGGCGGTGCCGGAGTGGTTCTGCGAGCGGGCGGTCCAATGCAGCAGTGGACGGTGCAGCAACTTGCGGATGCACCGACATTGCGATCGGTTGTAGTGATCCCGCCTGAAACCGCCGTTGCTGTAAGCGAGGAAGGCATAGCATATCGATCGACCGATGGCGGACAAACCTGGGAAGTGATTGGCTTCCAGTTTGACGTTCCGCTCCGGAAAGTGCGGGCAGATGGAGGACGGATCGCCGTGGCTGCTGCTTCAGGGAGTGTTTTTGTATCAACGGATGGCGGAGGCACGTGGGTGCAGCGGCTATTGCCCTTTGCCACCGCATTGCATAGCATTGCAGTGCACCGTTCGCTGCTGGTCGTCGTTGGGGATTCAGCAGTGGTGGGCGTTTCTTCGGATGGTGGGATAACCTGGCAGCGGCGGCGATTGGAAGATCGCGCAGATGCTCTTCGGGATGTTGCGATCATCGATGATACTACCATTGTGGTGGTGGGCGATAGCGGGATAACGGGGTACTCGACCGATGGAGGGAATACCTGGCAATTGCCTGCATCCCCAACGGCAGATAATCTGATTGCAGTGCGATTCCTGAATGCTGGCGAGGGCTGGGCGTTAGCACAATCTTCAGCAGATTCTGTTACCCTGTGGCGGCTTACCACCAGTAATTGGAACTGGGAAGCGATCTCAGATGCTATCACAGGGAATCCCGGTTGTAGCGCTGTTCGCTGGTATGGACTCGTTGCATCCGGACAGCGCTGGATCATAGCTGGCGGATGTGAGGAAAGTGCAGCGGTGGTCGTCGGCGTGCCGCAGCAAGCGTGGCGCTGGACTTTCTGGGGCCAACCGTCGAAGGCAACCGTTATCGTTGGAGGACAGGTGCGGCACTGCCGACAGGTGCGGCTGGTTGTCGGTGAACCGCAGCGACCACGGGTACTGGAGTACGACGGTGAGACCGGAGCGTGGACTACTTTTGCCTCACTGCCCGTTATCGATTTTGCGGGACAAACGCCGGAAGGGTGGTATTTCCAGGGAGCACGGGCGGGGAAAATGGTGATGAACGGTGCTTACGGCGTCATCCAGAGTGTAGATCCGCTGCCAGTACTCTGGCTGTCCTCTGATACCGGGCGGAGCTGGCAGGTGCAATCTATCGGTACTTTGAAAATCAATGCTGCGTTTCCTTATGGCACCAGCGGTTTTGGAGTCCTTGCCAGCGAGGATGGGGCGACGCCAGTGGTGCTGCAATACAGCGCCGATGGAGGAGCAACGTGGCAGATGATGCTGGATGTGAGTGGGTCAGGACAGCGGCTGGATGCAGCGCAGTTTCCGACTGAACAAATCGGCTGGGTGGCGGTGCACACGGGACAGCGGATGGAGCTCTGGAAAACTGAAGATCGCGGAGCTACCTGGACACCGTACGTGCTGAATATTCTCTTTCACCACGCCGCCGCTGATACGATGCTGGATCAGCGGGTTTATGCAATGGTGGCGTATAGCCGCCTCCATCTGGATATGCTCCTTGGAGGATTGGTGGTGAAGGATGGGACATCGTTGGGGTATACCGTTGGACTCTGGTCTTCAACCGATGGTGGTAGTAGCTGGCAGCTCCGCTGGTGGATGGATCAGATTGATCCGAGCTGGCAATTGAGCAGCCGTCCACCGGTAGCAGAAATCGCTGGACAGGATCGGCGCGTGAAAGCTGTGCTGGTAGAATCGCCAGAAAACGGTCGGCGTTTGCTGTTTTCGGAAAATGGACTGGCATGGTCCGTCCACCCGTTTGCAACCAATGATCCCCGGCGCTACCACCTGATTGATTTTCGCAACGGATGCCTCTGTAGCGTTGCAAACGGGATTGCGGTGGGAAGAGAAACCGAGATGCTGTTGATGCGGTTCCCCAATGTGTCGGCGGTTGAGCAGCCGGCGAAAGAAGATATGCCCACTGTGACGCTCTTTCCCCAACCGGCTACCCGATGGATAGCAGTGCGTTTGCCAGTTCGCTGGCAGCAGCAGGTGCTGGCAATGGACATTTCCGACCTGTACGGCAGGCGGCAGTGGCACTCGGATCAATTTGTCCCGCAGGTGCCAGTCCGTTCGCTTCCAGCAGGAACCTATCAGCTCCGGCTAATCTTTCCGGACCGTATCGTTACACTACCATTCTGGATCGCTCGCTGATCGGTGCCGGAGCGTTCCTCCAGGCGACTTTCGTCCGAAAGAGCTGGTTTTCACTGGCATACACCGGGAGCGCCGGTTTTCGCCGGCACATCACTGGGAGCGCCGGCTTTCGTCGGCAAAAGATAAAAGGAGG
>JALWUI010000173.1 GCA_027082775.1 Candidatus Kapaibacterium sp. | reverse complement strand
GGGTGTACCCGATCGTTATTGGCGACACAGCAACGCCCCGCGACATTCAACTCCGCTCGATTGCAACCAATGACATTGCGTACGTTCGAACAACCGTCCCGGTGCACGCGATCGTTCAGGCAACGGGCATTCCTGCACGTACCATCGCCGTCCGCCTCTTCGAAGATGGGAAGCAAATCGACCAACAGGAATTGCAAATCCATCCGCAGCAGCAATCATACACCGTTCGCTTCGCCTACACTCCTCAGCAGCCGGGGACGCATACGCTCCGGGTAGCAGTCGACACCGTCGATCACGAACTCACACCGATCAACAATCAACAAACTGCCTTCATCAAAGTGCTGGAAAGCAAACGCACCATCGTCCTCATCGCCGGCGCACCGTACCCGGATGTTTCGTTCATCCGCAATGCTCTGCAGTATCATCCAGACATCGAAGTGCGCTCCTTCACGCAGAAAAAATACGGCAAGGGATTCTTTGAAGGACCGCTTACCGACGCAGTGCTGCAGAAAGCGGAACTGATCGTGCTGGTTGGCTTCCCAACCGCAGAAACGCCCGTTACGATTCTCCATCAGATCCGCTCGGCGCTTCAGCGGCACAAACCGCTGCTCTTTGTCGCCTCCAGAATCTTAGATTACTCCAAACTGAAGTTGCTGGATCTTTTCCTGCCGTTCCGCATCCAGCGAAGCAGCAATCAGGAACTGGTCGTTTTTCCTGCCGTTCCGCCAGAGGCAATGTACCATCCGCTGATGAAACTGTCCGGTGACCCCAACGATGTTCGCTGGTGGAATCAGCTTCCGCCGATTTTCCGCACAGAAATTTTTGCCCTTCCCAAACCCGGTGCGCAGGTACTGGCAAAGATCAAAATCGGGCAACGCGTTTTCGACGATCCGCTGATCATCGCTCAATCTTTCCAGCAGTACCGAAGCGTCGCCGTCCTGGGATACCATCTGTACCGCTGGAAACTGCTGGGATACGCTGCGGAACGGGCGAAGGGACGACCGGTGCCCGATGTGTTTTCTCGCTTCTTTCAAAATGCTCTCCAATGGCTGACCGCAACGCAGATCGACAAACTGGTTCGGATTCATACGAACAAAAAACTATACGCTCAGGGGGAAACCGTAGACTTCATTGCGCAAATCTACGATGAAGCGCTCAATCCCATCAACGACGCACGCGTCGAAGTCCAGCTTCAAAGTGCAGCGGAAAAACGCACTATTCCCCTCCTGCCCCTGGGTGCCGGTCGTTACATCGCGCACGTCAAGGGACTGCCTGCCGGGACTTACCGATTCACCGGGACAGCATTTGTCGGCGGACGTCAATATGGCACCGATCAGGGACGCTTCCGAATCGGTAGCCAGTCCATCGAATACCTGGACATCCGGGCAAATCTCCGCTTGCTCCAGACCTTAGCGGAACGGACAGGCGGAACGGTATTCTTCCCCTATGCACTGGATACCTTAGCTGCTGCCATCCACCGCCACCCCCAATTCCAGAAGCGATCTGTTACCACGGCGCAAACGCTGCCGTTGTGGCAAAATCTATGGTTCATCGTCCTCATTATCACGCTTTTTGCCATCGAGTGGTTTTTCCGCAAACAAAAGGGGTTGCTGTAATGCTCATCGCTCCCGGGCAACTGGCGCTGCAACGAGCAGAGCAATATGGCATAACGTACGATGAATTCCTGCAACAGTGGGAGCTGGAAGTCCAGACCCACCGGAGAGCAGGATCGAAAGTACAGGGTGAAAGCGATCCACTCCGCTTGAACCTTGCCCGTACGCTCCGCATTCAAAAAACCTATGTGCCACCGGAATCGCTGCTCCAGCGGCTTGCGGCACTGCCACCGCAGCGATGGATTGTCATTACAGAACCGTGGTGTGGAGATTCGGCGCAGTTTCTTCCCCCACTGGCTCGCTTAGCAGAATCCCAGCCGCATATCACGCTCCGCATTCTGCGGCGCGATCAGCATCTGGATCTTATGGACCTGTTTCTCACCAATGGCAAGCGGAGTATTCCCAAACTCATCGCCCTCGATCCGGAAGGAAATGTCCTTTTTACCTGGGGTCCACGCCCAACAAAACTCCACCAGCGGTTTCTGGAAGAGCGCGCTAAAGGCGTTCCCAAAGAGGAACTCCAGAAACAGCTCCAGCAGTGGTACAAAGAAGACCAGTTTCAGTCTTTCCACCAGGACTTACTGGCGTTGCTGGAAACGCTGTAAAATGCACGCTCTCTTCCGGCAATCCGGTGCTTTTCTGCTTACGACTCTTCGCCGCGCTGTTCCGCTTTCAACCGTTGCCACGCTGCCCGCGCTTCTTCCACGGATCCTTCCTCTTCGATGGTGGTAATATCGCCGGGATCTTTGTCCAGAATCACCGCTTTGAGCACTCGCCGCATAATCTTTCCACTGCGAGTTTTCGGTAGCATTGACACAAAGCTCAGCTCGCCGATGACGGCAATCGGACCCAGCTCTTTGCGTACCGTTTCGATCAGCTCCTGCTTGAGCGTTTCCGAAGGCTCATAACCGGGTTTCAGGACGACAAACGCGGCAAGGACCTCGCCGCGAAGCTGATCGGGGCGGCCGGTCACGCCGGCTTCTGCAACTGCTGGATGCGTCAGCAGCGCCGTTTCCACCTCGATCGTTCCAATCCGATGACCGGCAATATTGACGACTTCATCAGCTCTACCGGAGAACCACACGTAGCCATCTTCATCGACGTGCGCTGCGTCGCCGGTGAAATACACCCGCCGTCCCGGTATACGCTGCCAGTAATCCTTCACATACCGGTCGTGTTCGCCCCACAGCGTTGAGGTCAAGCCGGGAAATGGGCGCTCAATGACCAGAATGCCTTTCTCTCCAATTGGCACGTCCTCTCCTTCCTGGGTCACGATCCGGATATGAATGCCCGGCAACGGAATCGTCGCAGATCCGGGTTTGATCGGTAGCATTGCTAACCCGTACGGATTGCCAATGACCGGTCCTCCTGTTTCCGTCTGCCACCAGTGATCGATCACCGGAACACGATCCCGCAGCACTTTTTTCTGCAACCACTCCCACGCCGGGGGATTCAAGGGTTCGCCAGCGCATACTACTCTGGTCAGCGATCGCAAATCGTGTTCGTGCGCAGGAGCGGCACCGTAGCGCATCAGCAATCGAACAGCGGTGGGAGCGGTAAAAATTCCGGTAACGCCAAATTCCTCGATCAATTGGTAAAACGTCTCCGGACCCGGATAATCCAG
>JALWUI010000172.1:971-12632 GCA_027082775.1 Candidatus Kapaibacterium sp. | reverse complement strand
CGCCGCCGCCCGGCGTACGGTGTCATACCGATCGCCAACAACAGCGACGAACTGTTGTCCACGATATGCCACTCGCCCCTGATCGTCAATCGAAACGGTATACACCGGGCAGGTGCCCAGGCAGGCAAATCGCTGGAGCGTGACTTTCCACCGCTCCGTTTTTTGCGACGGCAGGCTGGCGCATCCCCAGAGCAGGAGGCTCACCACAACAACACCGAACGAAAGCAGAGAACGCATCATCTCAGAACGTTTCGATCCAATACTGCAACCGGGTGAACAGTCCCCATTGAAAATCGTACCATACGCCCCAGATCGTCAGCAGCACCACCAGGATCGCCAGTGCGACGGTGTACACATAGGGGGGCCACAGGTCGAAGACAACAGCAAACCCTTTCATTGATCGCATAAAAAACCACAGCGTCAAGCCAAGCAGCACCCAGACAGCAACCGCAGCAGGCACGCCAGCTAAAAATCCGGAATAGATACCCATTCCCCCAACCGCAGCGATCAAATAGGGCAGAGCCGACCACGTGGTAACATTCAACGTATCCCGGAAGAAAATCTTACTTTCAACAAAAACCGCCAATCCTCGCGCCAGCAGGGCAATTCCCAGAAAAGAGAGAACCCACCCGACAGCACATACTGCGATCAATTCAACAGGATTCCAGAGCAGATACGCCACCGTATACTTCACCATCGGCTGTGGAAAGAACAGATCCACGAACCAATCGAACCGGAAATCGCTTTTTAGGTAAAAGTACAACGCCGCTTCAAAGGCACCTACGCCCAGCGATAGCGCAATCAGAAGCACCAGCGTATGGGGCAATGGAATAATTCGCTGATCCCGAATGTCCGCATAGAAATTGAAGGATTTCGTCAACGCCCGCACAAAGTTCTCCTGAAACCGTCGGGAGCGATTCAGCAGAATGAAGACCAAAAAGAGACTCAACACTGAACTAACCGGAAAAACAAAATCCCATTGTTGCTCCTTTTTCCCCGCCGGGATCAGCGGCAATTGTTCATCATTGATCAGGGCTTTTACAACCTCGAAGCTCAAGCGCTGTCGTCCCGCGGGATCCAGCAACCCCACCGTCAGCACTTTCGCCGCCGGCACCAATACGGTCGGTTGTGCCACAGGATAATCCACAAATGCCCAGATATGTTCTCCCTGAAATTGCCCATCACGTTGAAAAACCTCCAGCCATTCTTTGAGATACTTTGCCTGCGCTTCTTCTGACAAAGGATCGGAATACCCTCGATGATTTCCCGACTGGAAAACGGTGCCGCAATATCCAATCACGGGACACGGCAACATCTTTGCCTGTTCAACAAGCGGCTGAGAGCGTGCCGGCGACTGCCACGCCGTAAACAGCAGCACCAGATCCATCGATGCTGCCTGGATCGTATCTTTTCCCATCCACCATGCGACTTTGTACACGGGCTTTGTCGACAACTGTCGAAATACGGCTGCGGCGTACTGCTGATATTCCTGAGCTTCCGCGGTCGCTTCCGGTAGTGCTTCGGCGATTCCCCATCCAAACACTGCTGGTGAGGCATCATACCACGCTGCCAGCGTCTGCATCAGGTAGCGAACGTTATTCCGAAAACTTTCTCGACCCAATAATGCAGAAGGCACGTGACTTACCGGTAATTCGACCGTTACAAACAGTCCCATCTCCTCGCAAATCTGCACCAGCTCCAGATCAGGCGCAAAGTGCCGGAAACGGAGCACATTGCAGCCCAGCATTTTTACCCGTTCCACCAACTGTCGGAAGTGTTGCTGCTGTGCATTTCCCCGAGGAACAGCGACATAATCCACCCCCCGCCACCGCCACGGCTTGCCATTCAACAGAAATTGTTTACCACGCACTTCCCACTCCCACAGTCCGATGCTCCTTGTATACGTTGCTTCCGGCTGCCCCGAGCGCTGAATCTGCACAATTACCCGGTAACGATTTGGGTGCTCCGGCGACCATCGCTTCGGCTGTGGAATCGTCAATGTCAACGTCACACGCTCTTCGCGATTTGCCCGAACCGTTGTCAACTGGCGTGCCTGAGCAACAGCGATGCTATCTTCCGGCAACTGGATTCGAGCGATGATTTCTACGCTGTCAGGATCTTTTATTGCACCCGTCTGCAGCGTCAGCAGAAGTTCAACCGTAGCGGTCTGATTATTCGCTGCAAAGGAAGTACGGTACGAGAAATGGCTAAGCGCTACCTGTGGACGTCCGACCAGGTACAGCGGGCGAAAAACCCCTCCTGCCATTGCTACTTCATAAGGCGTTCCCTGCAATGGCAGCGTGCTCTCCGGATCTCGCTGATTGGCAACTACAATCATCAGTTCATTTTTTCCCTCACGCAGCAAATTGGCTGGTAAAGGAAAACGGAAAGGGAGCCAGTAGCCAAAGTGGACGCCGACATATTGCCCGTTGACATAGCATTTGACCTCATAGCCAGCACCAATTCCCACCAGCTCCCACTGATAGTTGTGGATTTGTTCCTTCGTCAACCGAATCGTCTTCTTGCACCACCACTGTCGATTCAAAGTATCCACAAAAGGCAAACGATATTCAAACCACTGATTTTCATCCAGAGAGCAGAGCCACATTCCTTCTAAGGACTGCACAATTGCCTCCTGTGCCACCACTCCTGCCAGCGGAGCCGGAATTTGTGCCGGCAAGGCAACGACACATAACAACCACACTCCAGCGAAGATTCTCCAGCGGTTAGCTCGTTTGACGAGCATCTATTGCTCCCGAATTTTTCCAACACGGACTGTTCGGCAGGACTGCACAGGGAAAAAATCGCCGGGTAATGCAGAGCCAGCCACGGGCAAGCAACAATCCTTCTGCAGCGCCGGCAAGAACATCGGCAGGATAGTGAACGCCACAGTAAATGCGAGAAAAACCGATCAGTACCGCCATTCCCCACCATCCCCACTGCCAGCGGCGTAATCCCCACGCCAGGAGTCCCGCAGCACAGAAAGCATTCGCAGCGTGCGACGACGGAAAAGCATAGCCACTACCACAACGAACCAGCAGTCGCGTTGCTGTTATCGAATGACACGGTCGCTGCCGTTCAAACCACGGCTTCAGTACTCGGCTATTGAACGCATCGGTCGCCCCAATTGCCAATGCACTCATCAGCACAAATTGCAGTCCGGCGCTGCGGTATTTCCAGATTAGCCATCCAGTTCCCGCCGCTGCAACGATTAGCCACGGCTGCGGCTGGGTGATCAAAGGAAAGATCCAATCGAACAGGGGATTTGCCACCTGCTGATTCAAAAGAACAAACAGCCACTGATCCACTGCCAGTAAAGAGGCGATCATTGCACTCTCTCAGGCAGCAGTTTATACAACCGTTCAACGATTGTTGCTGTTGCCCCCTGATGCTGCTGGAAATACTGCTGCACTATTCGTCGCTGCTCTTCCCGATGCTGTACGTCCAGCATTTGCTGAATCCACTGGTACAAATCCTCCGGCTTGCGAATCACGCGCAAAGCTCCCAACTGTGCCAGATTGACCGCATCGCGGGAAACGTCGATCTTCGGTCCAGCAGCCATTGGCAACCCGTAACCTGCCGCTTCGACAACACTATGCACTCCCTTTCCAAACCCTCCTCCGATAAAGCGCAATCAGCGTACCGGTACAAATACACCAGCTTACCAACAACATCCACGATCAAAATCCGGACTGGCAGTCCGGTCCACTGCTCCAGCTTCGTATAGCAGAATGCGTCAGCAAAAGTTGCCTGCAGCGAAACGATATGTTCTGCATCCGGTTCGTGTGGAACAATGAGAACCGTCAACCGCTCCCGCAGTTCGGGATGTTCCTCCAGCATTTCTGCCAACAAATGTTCTTCTTCTTCCCACGAACTTCCCAGAATCAGGGTTAAATCGGCAGGTGCCAGCAATCCGTCGGGAAGCAACTGCTGCTGCTCCGCCTGCCGAACTGCCTGCGCCACGCGATCGAAGCGAGGATCGCCCGCTGTTTCCACTGTTGCTTCCGGCACGAATTGTCGAAACAGCCGTTCCTGATCCTCACCGGCAGCCAAGATCAACTGAGACTGAGCATACATCCATCGAGTCAATGGGTAAAAAAAGGCTTTCCAGGCTAACGCTTTGGGATTGAGGGTTGCACAAATAACAACGATCGGGACTGATGCCGATCGCAGCGCCGCAACGATATTGGGCCAGAGGTCATAACGCACAAACACGGCAATATCCGGCTGCAACTGCTGCACGAACAATTCCACCCGCTTTGGAAAATCAAATGGCAAATACAGCGCTGCATCCAGCAACTCATATTTTGATTGGTGCCGATAACCCGAAGGTGAAAAGAATGTGGCAACAATTTGCCAGTCGGGATGATCTCGCTTCACCGCTTCAATCACCGGTTTTGCCTGCTCAAATTCTCCCATCGAAGAGGCGTGGAACCATAGCAGCGGCGTCTGACGTGAACGACGGAAATCCCGCAACCACTGCAATGTCTGATGCTCTCCCCGAAAGCGCTCAACCGCCTTCGGAAAAAACAATCGTGAGATCCACAAGGCAGCATAAACGACGGGAAGCACAATGTAGGTATACACAAAGCGTAGCAGTTGAATCATAAATGCGCCCCTTTGTCACCCTGTTACTGATGCTGAAACCGGGGTTGTCGTTTCTCCAGAAACGCCGCCGTTCCTTCCAGAAAGTCGGGTGTTCCGCACAACTGCCCAAACGCCTTTGCTTCGAACTGCAACCCATCGGACAAAGAAAGCTCCCGTGCTGCCAGCACCGCCCGCAATGCTGCCTGAATCGCCGCCTGCCCCTTCTGCAACAACAACTGCACGAATCGCTCCGTTTCTTCCATCAACTGTTCTGGTGGATACACCCGGTTAACCAGCCCAATACGGGCTGCCTGCTCTGCATCGATCATCTCACCCGATAAGATCATCTCCAGCGCGGTAGCAACGCCAACAACTCGTGGAAGCCGCTGCGTGCCCCCATAGCCCGGAATGATCCCCAGATTCACCTCAGGTTGCCCAAATTTGGCTTTCGTTGAGGCAAACCGTAAATGGCACGCCAGTGCCAGTTCACACCCTCCGCCCAGCGCATAGCCATTGACGGCTGCAATCACCGGCTTGCCACACTGCTCAATCGTATTCATCACTCCCTGTCCCCGATGAGCAAAGCTTTCTCCCGTATCCGCATTCAGCCGATGCAGCTCCGCAATATCAGCACCAGCCGCAAACGCTTTTCCTCGACCGGAAAGGATGACTGCATAAACACTGGCATCATTTGCAATGTTCACAAAAAGATCCTGCAACTCTTGCAACATCTGCGCATTGAGCGCATTGAGCTTATCCGGCCGATTCAACCAGACCACCATAAACCCTGCTTTGCGCTCAACTTCCAGGGTCTCGTACATTCCTTCACCCCTCAATTAAGCCCACTTGCACCCTCAATTCAGCAAATACGAAATTACAAAACTCTGACCGACTGGCGACGCTTCCGCTGCTTAAAGTACTATCCTACTGACCCTGCTTCCACCGCCGCATCTGCTCTTCAGTCCATCGACGAAACTCTTCGTCCACCAACCGTCGTACGGATTTCCATCGCAATCCCTGCGCCTCCAGCTCTGCACGAACCAGATGGAGCAACCGATCGCCAGACCGAGCGTTCTGTGTTACTTTGCCAATGACCGCTCGAATGAGCTCTCGCAGTGCTGCTTCATCCATTGCTTCTCCACAATCTATTTTTTCAAGACTGCCAGCTTCTCCCAATCGCTATGGCATCACCTGAATTGCCGGAAGATTCTGAATCGCTATCAGCGGAATATCCGCTCCAAACTGCTCGTTGATAAACTTCAGGATCTCATTCGCAACGACACCATATCCCTTAGGCGTTGGATGAACGCCGTCCAGACTGAAGAACGAACCAGAAAGGTATGATGTCGTCAACGGATTGGATCCCGGCACAAAATAGCCGTTTGCTTTGATGTCCTCAAAAAGCTGATAGGCATCAATGAGATAGACATTGGGAAACTGATTAGCCAGATTGCGAATCGTTGCATTATATTGCTGCAAATGCTGCCGCACCACCGCAATTTCGGCTGAATCCAGCACATACTCATCGGGAATGGGTTTGCTTGAACCCCATCCTGCCTTCAGGGAATCACGCGGCACTGACAGCAGAACCAGATCTTTTGCCGTCAACTGCTTGATCCCGTACGGTGAGGATTTGCTTTCTGCCACAAAGCCGTTGGGTCCAAGCGCAAAATGGAAACCAAGCTGTCCATAAGCCTGATTAAGTGCGTCCACCTGCTCCTGACTGGTCAGGACCAGTGCATTCCACGGAATCGTCGTGAAATATGGAATGGCTGCAACATCCGGGATATTCAGCACAAGAATTTTTGCATCTGGCAAAGCAGTCGTTAACTTCTGCAAAGCGGCTGCGTAGAGTGCCTGGAATTGCGCTGGAGCGGTCGGCATCGGCTCCTCCGGTGTCCCACCTGTTCCCCGGGTACCGCCGCTGGTTGCATAGCCCAGCACATCGTTATTGCCCAACCAGAAGGTGACAACATTCGGCTGGAGCGCAATTGCCTGATCCAGCATCGAAGCACCCAGTTGATTGCTGCGGAGTACAATCTGATAGTAGGGATTACCCCGCGCTTCGCCCCGCTGCACGTAATCAGAAGTATCAATAGCATCGTACAAGATCGCTCCCGGAACCCCCAGGTTGTTGTAGGGTCTTTGCAAATTCGCATTCAAAAGATCGCTCTGTACTCGCTCCGCTTCGACAATCGGACTGCCATCGGGAGTAAATCCGCGGAAGAAGCGCCGGTTCCCAATGCCGGGATCTGCTATCCACGGCATCTGAAAATCGTCAGCGCCCAATTGCTGCGCAATCAAATACGGGAAGCTATACCGCTGCCCACTTTCAAACAAAGCAGCATCCATATAACCGGCTGTTAAACTGTTGCCAACAGCCACGTACCGAACCGGCTGCCCTTGCGGTACCAGACTTCCCAGACTGCCAGTTCCAATGGGAGATGTCAGCTTCGGATCACAACTGGCAACGATCAAAGCAATCGCAATCACCAATACGATCGTAAGTGCTGTCATTCGCTTCATTTATCAACTCCCCAATTGTTATAACGACACATTGAACGTTGCGACAAAAATATTTGCCCAGGCATTGTAAACTCCATCGAAGCCGACAGGAGAGTCAACAACATCCGTTTGTGGACCAATGATGCCCATATACCCCAGATCCAGATGCAACCACGGACTGAGCTGGTAGCCCCAGCCAATGCTGAGATCGAATCGATCAACTTCTGGCAATGTGGGTTCTACATAGACCGGATCGACCGGCATTGGATCATACGTAATGCCAAATCGAAGCTGCATCCTGGGCGATATTTGATATTCAGCACCGAAGCGAAAGGCAACGACATCTTTGTAGTTTCGAGGATTCACCAGCGTGGTCGACTGACCGGGATCTCCCGGCGCTTTCGCAATCTCGATCTTCAGGGTATCATACGAGGACCATCCAACGTAATTTGCTCCCACTTCGACCCAGAGTTGATCGGTTGCCTGATAGGCAATGCCCAGCCGGAAATCGGCGGGGAATTTCAACGTCGTTCCGCCATCGCTTTCCTGAAACAGCGCTTCCAGTCCAGCAACATTCTCATACGTTACTGTCCCATCGTACTGAATTTCAACCGGATGCCGGTATGCAAGCCCAATTTTCAATCCCTGACCGTGTTCGTACACGACGCCACCACCGAAGCCAATGCCTGTCCCATCACCGGTGAGTTTGACCAGTGGTTCCGGAGTAAAGGTCGGGATCTTCCGCTGCAATTCCACGGAACTAATGGCATAATATGGACCAGCAGCAATCGATAGCTTCCCGGTCGGCAGCGCAAAGGTATACCCCAGTAATGGTTGCACTGCGATCATTTGCAACGCTGTCTTAATTGCCAGATGTCGTCCGATCCAATTGGCATCCCAGGTCGTTCCCAGACCAAAAGGAGCATAAACCGCTATGCCGGCAGACAATGGCAGATTCTTCGAGTTCCAGACAGCAAAAAAGTGCGGCACCACGAAGGTTTCCGACTGCAATTCGTACGTCTCCGCCTGATTGAGCGACGTAATCCCGGTAAATTTCGCCCCCGGTAAAATCACGGCACTGCCACCGGAAAGATGGATTCCCGCGCCCAACTGTGCCATCCCTGCCGGATTGTAATACAGCGTTGTCGCATCCCGCTGCAGGGCAACAGTCGAAAAAGCCATCCCCACAGACCGGGCGCTGTGATCGTTTAACTGAAACCCGCCTGCGAAGACCACAGCAACTGAAAGAAGAAAACTTCCAAGATAGGAAAGCCCACGCCCCATTCTTCACCCCTCTTTTGTGAATAAAACCGCTTTGACCAATAATCGTCTTTGCGAGTTCACAATTCTACAAAAATTTTTGAACGTGACAAAAGTTTGCGCAACCCGCAGAGGGTGCGTACCCGAAATGTTGAGTATCCAGCAATGGGTAAGAATTGCTTCCCGATGCTATTCTGCAGCAACAGTCAGCAATCGAAAGTCCGCACGCTTCTCCGGATTCTACTGTATCAGAGTCTGCTGCTGTGCTTTCTTCTTTCCAGCCGTGGACAACTGATCGAAGCGATCCAGTTACCGCCGTCCGTGCACCCCGATTGGGGATATCGCACTTCACTATTGGCAGAAGGCGAAATGCTCGACCCACTCCTGTTCTGGGAAAGTGAGTACTGGTTCCAGCGATCGCAACTGTTTTCCACCGCCCACCTGTGGTGGGACTCACTCTCGCCGAACACTGGTCGCGTCATTCTCAAAGCACATCCTCGCCCCACCTTTTCCTTTTCTCCCACCATCTGGCTCTCGCCCTTCTCCTCTGCTATCGGCGTCGAGTTGCAAGCTACCAGCATCAGCAATCCTGCGCTGCTTGCCGCCTACCGCATAGAGATACGCAATCTTCGAGGATCCCCTGTGATTCGGCATACGAGTCGTTTGCAGTTTCAGGGACTGTCCCCTCTCTACCTCCTTGGATCTCTAACCGGGATCTATGCCGATTCAACCCGCTTTTTCTCCCTGCTCATCCGCCGTCCGGTGGAACGCTCTGACATTGCGCTTGGCGCTCGACTTGCCCTCTATGCCATCGATGACTATTACCCATTGAACCAGCAACTGCTGCGCCGCTCGCGAATTCGGCTTTTCAACGCATTCCACTTTGACGTTGGCTCAACGCTGCCGCTCTACTTTACGGCCGCAATAGCGGTGCAGAAAACGCTGTCGTCCCATCATCCCCTGCTCAGAACCTTCTTAGACAACACCCTGAGCCTTCTCGTCGGACTCACGTCGCTCCGCCAGGAATACGATACCTTTCAGTTTCTTCCGGATTTCACTCCCGTCATTCCGGCTGGCGCTTCCGGCACTGTGTTCTTTGGTAAGACCTTTGCCCTTGATTCTACTGCTTCGTCTGTGGTTTACCTGGCAGGACGGGCAGAACAGGGCGCCTGGCTCTTCCACCACTCGCTCTATCTGTACGGCGCTGTCAGCGGCGGCAGCGGTTTTGCAAATGGCAATGCGGCCTTCACAACGCAGGAATCAGAAGGGCGATTGCACTGGCAAATCGACTCTTCCTGGTTCGTACGCCTCTACTATCACCAGCGAACGCACTGGAACTGGAGAGCTTTTACCCAACTCTTCGCTGGTGAGCGCTTTGGGGTTCGAGGATATGCCGATGTAAACAGAACAGGAGAAAATCGCTTCATTGCGACGGCAGAACTCCACTATATGCTGCCCCAGCCGTGGATTCCCTCCATCTCTGCCGTACTCTTTGCTGATGTTGGCGCCATCTGGAATCAAGGCGATCTATTCCTGCACCAACCTTTTTTTCCCGCTGTCGGCATCGGGCTACACTGCCAGTATCGACTCTTTTCGCTCCCTCGTTTCCTCCGACTGGAAGGAGGGTTAGCGATCCGCTCCAGACAGTGGTTCATCCAGCTTTCTACGCAACTGCCGCTGCCACAATTTGCAGATATTCAGCCGCCATCCATTTTCTTCTTAGGCACAGATCAGGATGTTGAACCAATACCGTAAAGCCGATGATGCACACCGAAACTGCAACACAGCAATTCTTAGCGCAACATATCGATCACACGTTGTTGAAACCGGAAGCAACGCCGGAGCAGATCCAGCGTCTCTGTGAAGAAGCCCTGCAATACCAGTTTGCCGCCGTCTGCGTCAATCCCTGCTACGTGGGACTGGCTGCCCGCATCCTCAAAGGCAGCAACATTCAGGTCGCCACCGTCATCGGCTTTCCGCTGGGAGCCACACTGACTGAAGCGAAAGTATATGAAGCACATTTAGCCATTGACCACGGTGCACGGGAACTGGATATGGTCCTCAACATCGGTTTTCTCAAAGCCGGTGAACATTCCAAAGTCGAATCAGAAATTCGGAAAATCGTCGAACTCGCCCACGAGCGGAATGCCATCGTCAAAGTCATCATCGAAATCGGTCTCCTCTCAGAGCCGGAAATAGCAGCGGCAGCGCAGGCAGTCACGCAGGCAGGAGCGGATTTCATCAAAACCTCCACAGGCTTTCTCAGCCGCGGCGTACAGTTAGAAGACATCCATCTGCTCCGCCGACTCGTTGGGGATAATGTTCAAATCAAAGCTTCCGGTGGCATTCGAGACGCTCAATTCGCCCTGCAACTTCTCGAGGCTGGAGCGACCCGGCTCGGCACCAGCAGCGGCGTTCAGCTTATGCAGCAACTACTATCTTCGTGAGAAAAATTCAGCCCTGCTCCCAGCATAATTCGCCAGCAGCGCATGCTTCAGTGTGCATTCTCTTGCCGGCGAAAGCCAACGCTCCCGGTGTCAGTAAAGCACTCGAATTCCCTGACCCGTAAGGGCACGGCATACTATTTCAAACTTTGCGCAAGGTACGGGGGACATGCAGGTTTGCCCCAATCTCAGACGACACTCTCCTACTTCACCACCCACACCGGCACCACCTTCATATACCGCCCGCTCCGCAAACGCACAAAATGTATCCCGCTGCTCAACCCCTCCGTCCCTACCCGCACTTCTCGCCACCCCGCCTCCTGCTGCCCTCTCGCTATCACCACCTCCTTCCGCCCATACCCGTCATACAGCACCACCTCTACCGCTCCACTGAGCCCAATCCCATACCGTATCACTACCTCCTCCCCTTCCTGCTTCGCCTCCAATCCGTACTCCTTCCCCAGCCGGATCTCCCGCACCTCCCGCAAACAGTACTCCCCTAAGCGCACCGTGTCCATTCCCGTCCCCGCCGCCACACACACCGCCCGATCCCCAACATCTACATCCCTCACCTTTACCTCGACCGCTTCCCGGTCCGTTCCGCCATACACCCCATACCACAGCCGCACCACTTCGCCACTACCAAATCCTCCCGATCGCTGCCCCGCAAGCCGCACCGTCCCCATCCCTTCCTCCATTACCTCCCACTCGCCTTCTACCGACTCCAGCCTGCGATACCCCAGCACTCTCCCGTCCCATTCCAGCTCAATCTGCAATGCCTCCACCTTCGCTTCCCCACTGCTATCCGCATACACCACCCGCACCATCGCCTCTTCACCCGGTAGCTTCGCTTCATCCACTGCTT
>JALWUI010000172.1:0-961 GCA_027082775.1 Candidatus Kapaibacterium sp. | reverse complement strand
GCTTCCACCCATACGCCTATTCCTACCTGCTCCCGTCTCCCTCGCACTTCCACCTGCTCCACTCCCACACTGCTTTCCACTATCACCATCACCCGATAGGTTCCTGCCTCGCCCGGCAACAGCCGCACCCCTACTTGTTGCTCCTCACCAGCACCGAGCGTAAACGCTTTCGGTCCTGCGATCGCAAACTCATTCACATCCCCACCTGCCAGCCGCACATCCGCTACCTCCACCGCCACGCTTCCCGCATTCCGCACCACAATCGCCCCTTCTCCGCCATCACACCCCAATACCGGTCCGATCACTGTCCCTTCCACTTCCAGCCCCACTACCTTTGCACACCCTCGCACCATTACCCCACTTTCCACCCGTGGCGCCTCCTCCGGTCCCGCTGCTGCATCACTCCATATCCGCACCCGCACACTGTCAGACGGATACGTCCGCGCCCGAAACCGCACCCCAAGCCGAAGCGTATCTCCCACATCCAGCGTCACCGGAAATTGGGGCCAATTCTCCGCCCGGAACGCCTGCGGATCACTCATCGCTCCATCGTCAAACGCCACCGACCAGATCTGCAACTGCCACACCTGCCCCGCATTCCAGATCTTTACCTCCCCTCGCTCCGCTGACTCCCGCCCTAACTCCACACACTCGAACCGGTATCCTTCCGCTCCGATCTTCGGCACATACGCCTGCCCTCGAAGTTCTCCTTCCACCGGCTCCGCATCCGCAAACACTGCCCGAATCACTGCCCGCAGTGTGTCATCTGCTGCCGTCTCCACCTGCGGCTCATATTCTACCTTCACCACCACCTCCTGCTGCGGATTCAGCACGATCCCTTTCGGTGTTTCCACCTCGCTTCCCGCAAACTCATACCCGGTGATCCGGAAGTGTTCGACCTGCCCTTCCAGCACCACCGTATCGATCCGCACCGCATTGCTGCCGCCATTGCCTATCACCA
>JALWUI010000171.1 GCA_027082775.1 Candidatus Kapaibacterium sp. | reverse complement strand
AAGCGAAAAACCTCTGGCGGAACAGCCTCTTCGTTGAGCACGGGTGCAAAAGAGAACCCTGCCGGCGTTCGAATAACCGCAATGTTGTGCTGCTTTGCTTCCTGCTGCAATTCTTCAAACGCTTCCTGCTGCAATTTTTGAAAATGCGATTCAATTTCTGCCAGCCGGCTTTGATATTCTTCCTGCTCAAATGCCAGTGGAATGGTCTTCTGGAGCTCTTCTACAAGCTGCTCCATATCCTGCTGCAATGCCTTTCCCTGCCCGGCTGGCAATTGCAGCACCCGCGGTTTCTGAGGATCCTCAAAATTGTTGATGTAACACCAGTCGTACGGCGCAGGACGACGCTGCGCAATGCTGTCCAACATCTGCCGTACCACCGAATGCTTGCCAACCCCACTCGGACCCAGTACGTACAGATGGAAATGTTCATCTTCGATGGTTGCTCCAAACTGGATTGCCTCCGTTGCCCGCTGCTGCCCGATGATTTGTGCAGGTACGGAAACCTCTGCGGTCGTCTCAAAAGGAATCTGTTGCGGATCACACCGATGATAAACCTTCGATACATCCAGAACCTGTCGTGCCATTCTGATGCCACCCCTGCTGTTGGCATTGTTAACCAGAAAGCAAAGCTAAGAAAATTTGCTCTAACTGCTGTGCAGACCGTTCCCACGAAAACTGCTGTGCCCGCTGCCTGCCCCGTTGTATCAACTGCTGACGCAACTGCGGATCGCGGAATACCCTCACCATCGCCCGTTGCAGATCTGTCTCATCTTCCGGGTCGACTAATATCGCCGCATCCCCTGCAACTTCAGGAAGTGCCGATCGGTTAGAACAGATGACTGGCGTTCCACTTTGCATTGCCTCCAGCACCGGCAATCCAAACCCTTCGTAGAGGGAGGGATAGCACAATGCCACACTGGCAGCCAACAACTGCCGTAAGGTCTGATCATCGACCGTGCCCAGAAAGTGCACATCCTGGCGATGCCGCATTTGCTGGTACGCCGCAAAGATTTCCTGATACCGCCACCCTTTCCGTCCAACAACCAGCAATTTCAACGGCTCTTCTACCTGCTGCCGCACCTGATCAAACGCCTGAAATAACCGCACCAGATTCTTACGCGGTTGAATGGTGCCGACGGTGATAAAGTATGGAATTCCCTGCGTCCACCGCTGCCGAATCCTTGCCTGCGCTTCCTCTGTCAGCGGAGCAAATTCTGCTGTGGCAGCATTGGGAATAACAGTGATTTTTGCTGGTGTAATGCCGTAATGGTGAACAATGTCGCGCCGGGTCGCTTCTGAAACCGTTACAATATGCGCTGCCTTTCGGGCATACACCGGATACCACCGCCGGTAGTACCACTGATACGACCATTTGTACGCCCGGGGATAGTACAAAAACGCCAGATCGTGAATGGTCATCACCTGCGGGATGGTAAGGCGGGTACTGAGAAATCCTGCTGGCGCATAAAAAAGATCGATACCGTAGCGGCGGACGAACCACGGCAGGTACGATTCAAACCATAGCAGTTCAATGAGAGGATGGCGCGCCGGTGGGAATAATCGCACAGGCTCTACATTCTCACCATAGCGAAAAGGTGGTTCCAGCGTATGGTGGAGGAAAAAGATCCATCGGATCTCCGGATGGCGTGGGATGATCCGCCGAAGCAGTTCGTGCGTGACTCTGCCAATGCCCTGCAAGAATTGCCGGCGCAATAAACGAGCATCCAGCGCAATGGTCATTCGTGCTTTTCAACGATCGCTTCCGGCTTCTCTCTCTGTCCATTCACACTCACTTCCGCCCACCGCTGCGGACGACGGCGAATTTCTCGCCAGCGGCGAAGGACAGCAACGAAAAATCCCAGAACAGTCAGTACAGTACCAATCCACACCAATCCAATAAGGGGCTTAATGGTGATCTCCGCCACAAAAACCTCCCTGGGTACCGACTCCGGAACATCGTACGAATAGAGCGCCAGCGAGACTTTCGAGCGTGCCAGATTTTCCCGATCCGGAATAATTTTTTCCAGCGTTATTGCCAGAGAGGTTCCGGGAATTTTCAACTCTTCCGGCGTCCACCGCTTTCCTCGCATCGTTGCCCAGACCGTTGTATCGATGGTAATAGCCGACATCGTGTTGACCAGCCGGATCTTTGCCCCCAACCGAACGGCTGCCGTTCGCCCCTGCACTCCCTGAGCCTGAGACATATCGAAACCAACAAAATGGACTGTCCACGTAGAATCGAAGGGATGCGAAGCGCTTTCGCCTTTCATCAATTGAACCATTCGAGGCTGTCCGTGCACCTCAACGGCTTTGGGGGCAATATACAAATCGCTGCGAATGCCCCACGCAATGCCCGGCTCCAAAAATGCCGCTTCCCAGTTGTTGTAAGAGCTCCAGAACAGCACCGGTTTCAACACAAAGCGATCCGAATTTGTTCGAACCTCGATGTGATACTCATACTTTTCCCGATCCTGTAACTCCTTTTCTACCTGCTCCTTCTGCAAAAATGTGAACTGGTACCCTCCAAATGTCTGCGGTTTTCCCTGGGGAAGCTGGAGGTGCGTTTGCTGCTGGAATTGGCTATATGCAATAACGCCAATAAAAAGGATGGCAACACCGAAATGCGAGAGATAGGCACCGATCAACAGCGGTCGACGCCGCAACATTTGCCACAACCACTCGACATTGACCAACAGTGCCAGCAATGTAGCAAACAGGAAGAAAAGAAAAATGCCATTGTGGAACTGTGTCCAGAGAGCAATTCCTGCCGTTGCAACCGCAGCGCCAACTGCATCAACCATCAGCGATTTCCAGAAACGATCTTTCGGGGTTCCTTTCCACCGCAGCACCAATGATAGAGCATTGACAAGCAGCAACAGCACCGCTAATGGCAGCGTCATCTTATCGTAGAATGAGGATTCGATAGCAACCTTGGGTTTACCAGCCAGCTCTAAGAGAATGGGCCAACTGGTACCAATCAGCACCACAACCGTAAGAGCAAAAAGCACCACAACGCCAACACCGATCCAGAATTCCCGGGACAGTGGAGGAGCCTGAAGTGCTTCGCGTTTCCAATCTTTTCGCCGCCACCACAGCAGTCCCACAGAAGCTGCAGCAAAGAAGATCATTCCTCCAAGCAGCAGCACGTAGGCAAAATAGCCGGGATCGACAAAAGAATGAACGGAAGTATCACCCAACACTCCGCTGCGGGTCAGGAACGTGGAGTAGAGCACGAACAAAAACGAAGCAACTGCCAGCAAAATATTGGTCTTAAACAGTCCACCGG
>JALWUI010000170.1 GCA_027082775.1 Candidatus Kapaibacterium sp. | reverse complement strand
TTGCCGTTGCCAGGTTTGGAATCCATCGTGGGATCGGAGGATCACACCTTCGCCGCCGACCAGAATCAGCTCATTCTCCACGACGATCCCATCGCACATCTTACTCCCATCCGGATACAAGGGCGCGACTGGATACCGATCGATCTGGACCTGCCCGATCGCTTCAAGCGACCAGAAAATCAGTCCCACCAGTCCAATGACTCTCCACATAACCACCCCACTCCTTGTTGTGAAACACTCCTTCAGTGATTCAGTCAAGAAAAAACCCGGCGGGACATTTACCGTCCCGCCGGATTAAACCCTATGTGCTTATCTGCCAGAACAGGATGGATGCCCAGATCCCTAATCACACATCGCAGGAATGCAGAATCTCCCCGGCTCATCTTTACACCGATCCGTCGACAGCAGCCGAATCCCGTGATCTAAAACCTGAAATCCTCCTTCTGGCGTCTTACATAGCTTATACCACTCTTCACAGCAATTGCCGAACTTGCACCATACAATGGGACGATTGGGAATTTCAATTGAATTCAGATCCACGCAGGGCCGCCAGTAAATGCGCGTCGTCATAAATCCGTCCTGATCACAATTGACATTCTCTCCTTTAGTTGCTGCAACGTACAATTCAGCAATCGAGATTTCATAAAACGCCTCGTGCATAAACTGCTTCCAGTTTGCGATCGTATCGGTAATCCACTGCCAGAACGGCTGACAATCTGGATCGTTGGTATCGAAGTAGTACCCCGTGATCCAGATTTTCTTTTCTTTGCCCGAGCAATGGGTTATAATGTAATCCACCCGCACCTGGCATCCCGGGCAACAATCTGGCACGATCCATAGGCTTTTTGATTCCGTCGGACCATCGCACCCCTCACACGGATCTCCGGCAAAGCCCGGATGGAGCGTAAGAAGAAAAGCGACTATAAGAGGAAGGATTTTGGAAATGCTTGGAAATGCTTGGAAATGCTTGGAAATGCTTGGAAATGCTCGATGAGCTAACAGGCGAACGCAAGAGTGAAGGAGAGTGCATCATCAATCTGCCCTCTTTGATTGTGACACATACCTTTCCTTTGTGTTCCTTAACGGAACGCCCAAATATACAAAAAACGCACTAAACAACCAAACACGAAAGCACACCGAGTTCTTTGCCTGAAAGTCAGCAGGAAGCCGCACCGGGCGATCCAGCATCGGAAAAGGATGCTTTTTTCACAAGAAAAACCACGAACCGGGAAGGTATACTCACCTACAGATTCGCAGAAAAAGGCGGTAGCAATTTCAGCAATCTGCGCTCAGGCAAGCAGGATCAAAGGCGAAAACCAAACGTCCCGGCACCGGTGCCGGGACGTTGACGTTCCGCCGTCAGCACTACGGTCTTTCGGGAATTGCTACCGGGCGATCACCAGTGGAGCGGTTAAGATTCGTCCCTCTGGTGTACGGATTCGCACCGTGTAATGCCCTGCCGGCAACCTCTGCGTACTCATTCCCATCCGCTGCCATCCTGCCGTTTGATACAGCTCCTGCCATTGACCGATGATTCGTCCATCAGCACTGACCAATTCCACGGCAACAACCCCTGGCTGATGGAGTTCAAAGCGCATCACTACCTGATCCATCGCAGGATTCGGCTGAATGAGCAATCCTTCGCTTTCACCTGGAACTGCCCGCTCATCATCCACAGTCACAACCCGTGTTTCTGCACGCACAATGGTGTCTTTGATCAGATTGGCATTGCGATCATAGAGCTTCAACGCTAAGAGAATGTCAGGATGCGGATAGCCTTCTGAGACTCGAACCAGGGCATTGATGGGTATCGAGGAAGTATCCAGAACGCACGGTTTTTCCAGTCGGAACGCAATGATGCGAGTTTGCGTAGAATCAAAAATGGGAATGCTGGTTGCTCCCGACAGCGCCATTGCTGCACTCAGCACTTCCACTGCGGTATCCTGCTCCACTTTTGGATGCAGTGCGATAATAGCATAACAGATTTGCCGCTTCCGATCCACAATTTCCCATTGCCCTGCGATCGCTTTTTCTATCTGCCGAACGTGGATCACATCAGGTCCGGGACCGACAACATCGATGCAATCCCAGGGCTTCGGTTTTGCACACCAATTTTCGTACACCAGCCGACAGGTATCCCCATCACAGTGAATCACCGTGAGCACAACATCGCCCTGCCAGTTCAATGTGTAGTCGACTCCCAGATTAAACTGGACAGTCTGGTTCGCTGCCGGTCCCTGCGGTGCCGGCGGTTCTCCCGGACACTGCATCTGAATGGTGGTGTAATAAGGTATTCCGCTATTTGCCACGCCCCAGCTTCGGGAATTTCCATCCACAACCAATCCGCCACCATTCCACTTAAACGTAGGATTCCCCGGATTGGGATCAGGGATCAAATCAATCAGGACCTTTGCAATAGGAGAAGCCGGTTGCTTCTGGTTATAAATCGTAAAGGTTCGTCCCGAAAGATTCAGACCGGGCCACAAAAAGGGTGACACGCTCAAAGAATCGCACCGGGTCATGGGCGGACGACGACATCCTAACTCCAGGGTATCGCTACAGACGACATCATTTTCGAAAACGACGGTGAGGATTACGGTCACCTGTCCACTGGCGGTTTGAGGATTCACCTCGCCATACAATGTTATCTGTCCAGTACACGGTGGAGTAAACTGTAAACTGCCCGAAACCGTATTGTTCAGTGCCGGAGGACTGGTCGTATAATTACAAAACGGGTTACTGCTTGCAATCAGCGTGTCCATTGTACCCCCAAGCACCTGATACTGGATCATCGCAATGCCACCAAAGAGCTGGGACAGATTACTCAGGGGAAACTCAAAGGTACAGCAATTGGTATCAACCGCTGCCTGGCGAGCAAACAGCTTGGAGCATTGATCGGAACTCTGCGAGCAGCGCCAGCAAAAGTTATCGAAATACACATGCTCGCTCGGCGAACTATGATAATCCGTCCACAACACCAGTGAGGACACGTTGGTAATCAGCGTATTCCACGCGGTGCAGGTATCCATTCCTGCCGGCATCTCGACAATTTTCCAGGTAAACTGTCCATTGGACGGTAGTTGCCCATTGCGGCACGAGTCAATCGGCAGACATACTCGATACCACACATCCTCCTGCATTGGAACATTGCTAACGCTGACCAGATTCGCACGAATGGTGTGGTTGTTGGGATAGACCCCATACGTAATGGAAAGCTTCGGCACCGTCCACGCCGGAGGTGGATCGGAAGGAAAGACTAAATCGACCATATAATCAAAACACAGGCAGCCATCCTGTGCTAATTCGAGCCAATTCCCCTGAAAATCAACAGAATTCACTGCTCTTGAAGAACCACTGCCATCAACAAACTCCAGCACCGAAGAATTATGCCCTCCCGGTGGTGATGCATTCACATTACACGAATTCACTGCATACAAAACCCAGTTCTGACAATACGGAACGGTGAGATCATCGAACGTTAAACACGAGTCCTGCGCTCGCACGAAAACCGTTCCTCCTATCAGCAGGAACATGGCAAAATTCACCAGGAATCGATACACCATCATCGCTTACTCCTCTGCTTGATGAAACTTACTTTGCGGAAGGGATGGAACACTTTCCAGTGCGGTCCAACACCTGCCGATAAGGTAAAGTACAAAATCTATACCAGTATGTCTTCTTTCAGCGAGAACTTGCTTTCTCTCCAGAAGAGTCTAAAACCTCACCTGATCACTGTCAGGCTCCATTGACAGATTCGAATTACCACTCCTCAATCAGCAAGCTGCGTTGCATTTTATTGTTCCGATATTCAAGAATAACGAAAAACAACTTCCGGGCAGGAATGAACACCAGATTTTCTTGTTTTTGACGCCGCGCTTTCCCTATCCTCTATGATTTTCCAGACGATTCTCCCAATTCGACTGACACCACGCCAAAGGTCAGGGGTGCGACCAGTCGACCGTTTTGAAATTGTGCATCCTTGATCAGATCTGCCAGTGTGACGTGCTCGATAATGTGAAAAATCTGTGTTTTGATCTTCTGCCAATCGTAGTGTAAAGGGCACGGCGTCTCTGGCGTACACTCAGGATATCCAATAACACAGCGAGACAAATACTGCGTGGAATCAACAGCAGCAATAATATCTAAAATTCGGATCTCTTCCGGTGAGCGTGCTAATGCAATACCTCCCTGGGGACCCTTCGCAGAAGTCAGGAGTTCAAAACGAGTGAGATCCTGGACAATTTTCGCAAGGAAGTAATAAGGAATTTCCTGTGCTTCTGCTATCTCTCGCGTCTGCAAATATCGCTCTTCTGGATGCGTCTCGTGCCATTTTGCAAGGTATAACATTGCCTGAATGGCATACTCCGCCGCTCGTGAAAAAATCATCTTCCAGCTCCAATTTGTTTTTCAAAGTTGCAATTTACGAAAAACGGGAAAAATTACGGTTTATGATAAATTTGTCCGAAAATTGTGCCCGATCTGAAAAGATTGCGTATTTTTGTAATTGGTGCAGTTTGTGAGAACAAATGCAGGAGTACAACGATGAAACTGGAACGCCTCCTTAGCAGGATGGAAACGCTCACTGAACAGGTTCGGCAAGAGCGGAAAGAATTAGCGCAACATCGGGAATTAGCCATAGGCAACGTTACGGTGGGGCACGTACTGGGTGGGATGCGAGGACTGGTCAGCCTGCTCTGCGATACTTCCAGCGTGCTGCCCAACGAAGGATTACGAATCCGGAACATTCCCATTCTGGAACTGGTTGACTCCTATCCCGAAGATGTGTTTTTCCTGCTGTTAACCGGGAGTATGCCGTCGGAAGAAGAAAAGGCGGAAATTCGTGCAGCTTTTGCCAAATACTCCAACGTTCCCTACTATGTGTGGAACACGCTCGAAGCGCTACCGCCTGATACCCATCCAATGGTGATGCTCAGCATTGGGCTGCTGGCAATGGAACGGGAATCTCGTTTTCGGCAGGCGTACGAAGCGGGAACGCCCCGTCAGGATCTCTGGCGCTTTATGCTGGAAGATGCCATTATTCTGCTGTCGCGCATTACGACCTTAGCAGCCGGGATCTACCGAATGCGGTTTGCAAAAGGGGATCGCATTCCGCCGCATCCGGACCTGGACTGGGGTGCAAATTATGCGGCAATGTTAGGGCTGCCCGATCCTAACGGGGAATTTACCAGACTTATCCGGATGTATCTGGTTCTCCACTCTGACCACGGCGGCGGGAACGTCAGCGCCTTCAGCGCCAATACGGTAGGATCCGCATTGTCGGATATTTACTATGCCCTCAGCGCCGGATTCAATGGGTTGGCAGGACCGCTGCACGGCTTAGCTAATCAAGAAGTACTTCGATTTGTAATGAGCATTTACGATCGGTTCAATGGCATTCCCTCGGAAGAGCAATTGCGGGATCTTCTGTGGGAGCGATTGCACGCCGGACAGGTGATCCCCGGATTTGGACACGCCGTGCTCCGCGTCACCGATCCCCGCTTTATCGCCTTCCACCGCTTTGGGAAAGAGCACTGCAGTGATGATCCTATCTTCCAGATCGTTGACTTGCTGTACCAGGTCGCTCCCAAGGTGCTGCAAGAGCACGGCAAAGCAAAGAATCCCTGGCCCAACGTCGATGCCGCTTCGGGGTCTCTGCTCTACCACTACGGAATGACGGAATATCAATTCTACACCGTGATGTTCGCTGTTTCTCGTGCCTTAGGTATTTCGGCGCAACTGGTGTTGAATCGCGCTGCGCTGGCACCTATCATTCGTCCCAAGGCAATTACAACAGAAAAGCTCAAAGAGCTGATCGCGCAAGCGCAAAGCTAAAACAGCAAGTCATTGCTTGCTTCTTCGCTCATCGAAAAAAGAATTCGATTTTTGTGTTTTCTCGCGGAGGGATAGGGTTCGAACCTGTCCCTTTGTACATTGCCGAAATCTGGCGCTCCCAGCACAACACAGGAGCGCACACTTCAGTGTGCATTTTTGCCGACTCAAGTCGGCGCTCCCAGTAGTATGCCGGCTAAAGCCGGCGCTCCCAGTGCCAGTACCCCGGTCGGCACCAGCAGGACTTGACGCCCCCGGCAAACTCCAGCGCCGAGGAAATTCCGCTCTCTCCCCCCGACTATTTTGAGAACCTTCCCAAAATCGCAAAACACTTGCGTTTTCCCTGCACAATCCGTTATTTTTGCCGTTGTTGGCAAGTTGAACGAATGCGCAACGGAATATGACTCATTCACTCCCCACAACCCTGATCAGCATTGTGGGCTTGACGCCCCAGGTTGTGACCGAAACGCTCTATCATCTGGTGGTTGAGCGGAAACAGAACGTCACCGATGTGATTGTCATCACCACGCCCGAAGGTCGGGAGAATCTCTTAGGCAACAACGGATTACCGCCGCTATCGGATCAAATAGCCGCTTTAGCAGAACACTATCAATTTACTCCGCCCCACTTCGACCCTGAAGAATCCGTTTTTGTTGGCAATGAGCCAATCGACGATCCGAAATTCTGGCGTACAGCGCATTCCCATCCGACACTGCCTGATCTGCTGATCCAAATTTTCAAGGAACAGAGCAAAGATGACAATCGCCGCCTGCATCTGTCGCTGGCGGGAGGGCGTAAGACAATGAGTTCCCTGGCGACGCTGCTTTTTAGCCTGTGGGCACGTCCACAGGATGAGCTCTCCCACGTTTTAGTAACCTCGGAATTCATTCAATGGCGAAAATTTTTCCCGCAATCTCCGGCGGAAGCGGAACATATCGCCGTTGTATCCCTCCCGATGCCAAAGCTGCGGATCCTGCTGGACGTGCAGAAGTTGAACAATTTCTCTTCGTACCAAAAACTGGTCCAATACTTAGAGCAGGAGTTCACTTTCGACATTGCTCCTCCTCACACGATCCTGGACTACCACCGTCAGGTCATTACGCCGGTAGGCTACGATATTGAAGTTAGGCTTAAGCCTTTGCAAACAGCAATTTACACGTTGATTTTTGAATCCCGCACACCGGTGCGTCTGGGACTGGAGACGATCAACCAGATCCGTCCGCGCCTTTTCGAGCTGTACCAAACGCTCGCTTCAGAACGACGATTTCAGCGATTTCTGGAAACCATTGAGCAGGCAAAAATTCCGAATCAGGAGTTGCTGGAGCGGATCAAAAAGCAGATTTGCGAAATCAACCTTTTGTTGCGCCGCCAGCTACCGTCAGAATCGCTCTACCGCCTTTTGAAAATTTCCGCAACAGGCAATTACGGGAATACCCATCATTACATCAAGCTGCCATTTACGCAACGAACGCTGCTGATTCATACAAAATGACGGGATACAGAATGAGCCAACAACTGCAACTCTCGGAACGCGACTTGCTGTTCTATGCAGCCCTGTTTCACGACATCGGGAAGCTGCCGCAACGCGCCACGGGATTCCAGCAAGTGCACGAGCTGCTTTCTGCCCGGTTAGCCCACCGCATTTTTGCCCCCTTTCTTTCCGAAGAGCAATTACAGCAGCTACTGACACTCATCGAAACCCATCATCAGCGGACCCAGGAAACTCCGGCACCGCTGGAACGGCTTGCCACTATCATTCACCGAGCGGATTCCTTAGCCGCAGCGGAGCGTCAGCATTCCCCGACCGGAAAACTCCAGCTTCAGCATTCGATCTTTAGCACTCTGTATCAGGACGAAGCCTCTCAAAGCTATCAGCCGCTGTGCTCCCTGACGCCTGAAGCATACGAATTCCCAATTTCCACCGCTCCCGATGTCCAGCACCTTCAGAAGCAATACAGCGCTCACCTCCAGCAAATGGAAAACGAGATTCAATCCTTAGCTCAGGACGCTCCTCTTTCCAGAAACCGACTCCTGTTCTTCCTTCGCAAATACCTGTGGTGCGTTCCTACTGCGTATTATATGCCCGACGTTTCTCTCTACGAACACTCCAAACTAACGGCTGCGCTGGCTGTAGCGCTCTACGATTACCTGCACTCTCATCCTGATGAGCCGATCGAACGTTCCGACACACAACGCTACATACTGGCGGTTGGCGACCTCTCTGGTATCCAGAGCTATCTGTACGACATCAGCTATAAAGGGGCGGCAAAAGCGCTGAAAGGGCGATCCTTCCTGCTCCAACTGCTCACGGAAATCGTTGCAACAGACATCCTGGAGCGATTGGATTACTCCTTTGCCAACTTACTGTACTCCGGTGGCGGAAAATTTTTCTTGCTTCTTCCGAATACGGAGCAGGTACAGCAGGTGCTGCGTGCTGCTCGAGAAGATACGGAACAGTTCTTTGCCGACGAATTCGATGCGGTCCTTGGGCTTTCCATTGGCACTACCGCTTTTACCGATGGTGATCTCCAGAATTCAGCAACGGTCGCCCGATTATGGGGACGTGCGATCGCTGATGCCAAACGGGAGCAGCTTCGCGCTTTTGCAACAACCATCCACTCGATGGACTTCTTCCTGAACCCCTCTGCCCCATTTGGATACACAGAACGGTGCGCAGCCACCAATCGAGATCTGTATTCTACAGATCAACCGGTGCAGATCCAGAAAGGAGAACCCATCGGTCCCCTGAAGGTCGACCGTCTCTTTGTCGACGGCAAGCACGTGGGAAGCCAACTGCTGGAAGTTTCCGAAGATGGAAACGAAGAAATCATAACAGTGGCACCAGAGCAGGAGCGGGCGCAGCGGCTGGGATATCTTCTGCGCTCCCATCCTCGCGCCATCGCCTTCGCTCGCACCCCACTGCCCGATAGTGTTGAAATTCGTCCCGGTCGGTGGTGGGTAGCAATACCGCAGAAACTCACAGATCCCCGACTTCGCGATGCTGAATTGGTTCAGCTTTTCAACGATGATCGATTTCCGGACAATCCGCACCTTACCGGCTGGCGATTTTATGCTGGAACGTGGGCACCGCAAAGGGACTCGCGAAAGCTGCTGGATTTTACAGAGCTCGTTCAGGAACACGCGCAGGGATTGAAGCGGCTGGCAGTGCTGCGGATGGATGTGGACAACCTGGGAAGCATTTTTGCCCACGGCTTCGGCACGGCTGCTACATTTTCCCGAATGATGCAGCTTTCGGCAATGCTGGATTTTTTCTTCAGCAGCTACCTGAATCGCCTTGGAGGGCTCTTCTGGTCGCTGCACGATGGCATTGTAGAAAGAGCTTCGAAATCCAAATGCACCCCGCTCCCCGAAGCCCTGCTGATTGTCTACGCCGGTGGCGATGACCTTTTCCTCGTCGGTCCGTGGCAAATTCTCCCCGACGTTGCACTGTGGATTCGGGAACATTTTCGGAAATTCACCGGACACCACCCCCGCCTGAGCATTTCTGGAGGCATTGCGCTGTTCGGCGATAAATTTCCCATTTTCCGGGCAGCACAGCTTGCACAGGAAGCGGAAGAAGCAGCGAAGCATTTCGAGCGGGCAAATGGCAGAACCAAAGATGCGATTACCTTCTTCGACGTTACCCTGGACTGGCAGGATTTTGCAACTGCCCGGAAGATTACCTCCCAATGGATCCAGTGGGTACAGCAAAACATTCTTCCCCGGAGCTTTCTGCATCGCCTGATCGAACTGTACCGCGCTGGCAAGCGGCAGCACTTTGCTCCCGGTCCCTGGCAATGGCGAGGTGCCTATCATCTGGCACGACTGGCTGAACGCCTTTCCGATAACGAAGCACGGAGCTTCATCCAGAAACTGGCAGCAAATGTCTTCGTCAACCCCGAAACTACCGGGGGCGCCGGGAAATTCGACATATATTACCTGGCAGCTCAATGGACAGTGAGTTATACAAGAGGAGAATCCTGATGAGTAGCAAATCGAAAGCCCAACAGCAAGAGCAATGGGAAATTCCATCCCCAAAGATACTTTACCAATGGCTTGAGCAATTTAACAGAGATGCGCTGGAGTTTGCAAATGCTCAAGGGAAACAATTAAAATCGAAAAGAGCGAGCAGTTCCCAAATCCGGAAAATCTTTGGCACACTCAAAGACTTGGAGCTCCAGATTCGGAGTGACAATTTCTCCAATGACTGGGAACTCAAATTGTTAATGATGAAACCACGTATTGCCTATTTAGCAGGGCGACATTCAGAAATTAGAAATGCGAAACTCGATAAGCTTATTTCCTCCATTGTTGATCTTATCGTTGAAGAAACCTCCGATCAAAAAAAACAAACAATGTTTCTCAACTTTGTTCAATTATTTGAAGCTGTCCTTGCTTACTTCAAATACTACGAAAGTGTAAAACAACATAAAAGGAAGTAGCCATGGCAAACGTTCAGCAAACGGGAAAACTGGAAAAGAAAATTCGGATTCGTGGCACGATTAAGCTGCTTACCGGGTTGCACATCGGCGGATCTGGCGGTGGACTGGAAATCGGCGGGGTTGATAATCCCATTCTCCGACACCCCATCACACAGGAACCCTTCATTCCCGGCTCTTCGCTAAAGGGGAAACTCCGCTCCTTGGTGGAACGGCTCAATGGCAAATTTAAGTGGGAAGAGAAAGGAAAAGGCAGTACCAACATTCAAGTTGGACCTTATCTTAAACCGGACTTTGTCGGCACGCTGCTCTTTGGTACAACGCCGAAAGCATTGAAGGACGCAAATGTGGAAGCACAGCCAACCTCCCGCCTGATTGTCCGCGATGCTTACCTTACGCAGGAATCCCGCAAGTGGCTGAGCAATGCCGACACGGATCTACCATACTCAGAAATCAAAGCAGAAACAGCGATTGACCGCATTACTGCTGCGGCAAATCCTCGTTCGCTGGAACGAGTTCCCAGCGGCGCAGAGTTTGAGTTCAGCTGCATCCTGAACGTCTTTGAAGGTGACAATGTTCAGGAATACCTCGATCTACTGTGGACAGCCTTTGAGCTGTTGCAGGATGATTACCTGGGTGGCTCCGGTTCTCGCGGAAGTGGGCACGTATCGATCAAAATCCTCGCGGTGGAAGAAAAAACTGCCGAAGACTACCAGCAATTAAACGAAGCGTGGCGTTCGCTCCCGGACAATTCAGTCCCCCGGTCTCTGCGGAAGCATCCAGAGGAACAAGAAGCTGAAAGTGCCAATCCTGCATCCGAAGCAACAGCGTAGGGCAATGGAAATGGGTGCACTCTGGTGTTACTCGTTACAGTTTCCCCACGGCTATCACGTCTCCTCCGGCGGCTTTCAGGAAAACCGGACGGAGGCGAAAATCGCATCCGACACGCTCAGCGGCGCTCTTCTCTCCGCATACGCACTGCTATTTGGCGATGCTGCGCTGGAAGAACTGTTGCAGCAATCGACATTGCCATTCCGGCTCAGCTCCACAGTGCCGTTGATCGGTTCGATCCGATGTTTGCCACTCCCCGCTGCCCTCCGGTATCAACTGCTGCACTTTTATAATGCTGACAATGCTTTGCCGCTTAAGCAGCGGAAGCAGATTCGATTTATTGCTGAACCGCTGCTGGCGCAAATGCTCCAAAATCCCGGGGATCCCCTAACAAAAGTGCTTTCCAGTGCCGATGTTCTTGGCAACTGCCTTTTCCCCAGAGAAACAGCAGCGAAGCTGCGCACTGCGTTCCAACGTCTTCCGCAGCACAGCAAGCAATCTGAAGACCACTTTCCCATTGTGCTCCAGCATATGGCTGAACGTCCCCGCGTGACGATCGACCGCATTACCGCTGGCAGCAATGTGTTCTATTTCACAGAAGTTCATCACGCCCGATCCCGAAAGGTCGACACTGGACTCTTCTTCTGGGCAACGTTTGACACCGAAGAAGCCCAACAGCGCTTTGATGCCGCCCTGGCACTCCTGGCAGATGAGGGAATCGGTGCTGACCGTACCGTTGGGAAAGGATGGTTTCAGTGGCAGAAAGAACCCTATAAAGGTCCCTTGCTCATTGCAGCAGAGAAACCACATACCGTGTGGTGCAACCTCGGACTCTACATCCCGACAGCGGAAGAGCTTCGTCGTCTGAAACCCTCAGCGTCATACTATACCCTGACCCTCCGGCGGGGATGGATCTGGTGTGCTCGCTACCGCAACCAGCGGCGACGTCCTATGCGCGCCTTTCTCGAAGGTGCCACTTTATCCTTCTCTGAACCCATCGTTCCATCGGGGCAGATCGCCCCCGCTCTGGATCCTGCAAATTCGCCAGTGATTCGCAATTTCCAGTCGCTGGTTCTGCAACTACCAGAGGAGTGGGCAAATGCAGAAAGCTGAAAAGATCCGAATCAGTATTCTAACACCGGTCCACATCGGCAGCGGGAATAAGCTGACAAAAGGGTTTGACTTCTTCACAACAGCAACCAGCACGTATATTGTCCCATTGCCAGTGATTCTTGGGTATTACCAGGCTCATCCTGAGTACCGTTTCCAACTGGACCAGGGACGTTTCCCGCTGGAACAGATCCAGCAGTTGCGTGATCCACGGATCCAGCGTTACGAAACGCCGTGTACAACCAGTGAAATTCTGGAATTCATCAAAACTCCCGATGGCTTCCCTTACATTCCCGGATCGTCCATCAAAGGAGCTATCCGCACGGCGGTTCTCAGTCAACTGTTTCACCATCTCCAGCTACGTCAGCAATCAGAGTTGCTGCAAACAGTTCGGAAAAACGGCAGAAAATCTGCTGCACAGGAAATCGAAGCACAGTTGCTCACTACCATTGACCGAAACTATGCCGGATCAAAACAGAACAGGGATCTGTTCCGCACCCTGATTGTTGGCGATGCACGCTTTGCTCGGGAAGACCTGGATCTGTACCCGGTGAAATCTCTGGAACTGAAATCTCTGAAACCTCAGCAGCCCTCCGACTGCCAATGGATGAAGGATAAGCATCACAAACGCCGTGAATCTTCGTCGAAAGATACAGTCATCTATCCTGAACTGCTGGCACAGGACGTAGAAGC
>JALWUI010000169.1:609-12996 GCA_027082775.1 Candidatus Kapaibacterium sp. | reverse complement strand
CACCCGGTGTTGTTGCAAAGTTTGCAAAAGCGTGGACACAGCCATCGTTTCAGGGACAAAAAATGGCGATCGCAAAATGTCCTCCAGCACAATCAACTGGGGATGACGCAACAACGTCAGCAGGTCTTTAACGTACAGGATACCAACGATGTTATCCAGCGTGTCACGATAAACGGGCAATCGAGAATATCCTTCCTCCACGACCAACTCCAGAATGGCATCCAGCGACATTGTAACATCCACTGCAACAATTTCCGTTCGCGGCACCATAATGTGATGCGTTCTTAAGCGAGCAAAGCGGAACACATTCCGCACCAACTGAGGGACGATGGGATCAGTTGCTGTCTTTTCAACTGATTGCTCCAGCACATATTGCAACTCTTCCGGACTATGCACACCGTGCTCCACACTGGATTCCAATCCGACCACCCGGAGTATCCAGTTCGCAAAACCATTGAGTACCACAATAAAGGGATACAACACGATATAGAAAAACCGCATCGGATAGGCAACCCCCAGCGTGACCGATTCCGGGAACCGAATTGCCAGAGATTTTGGGAACAGCTCGCCTAAGGTAATGTGCAGAAAAGTGATGACACCAAACGCCAGTGGTAAAGAAATCTGATGGACCAGTTGTGGATCAACACCAATACCAAGCACACCCAACACTGTAGCAATCATTTCCGCAACAACGCTTTCACCAATCCACCCCAGACCGATACTGGCGATCGTGATCCCCAATTGTGTTGCCGATAAATATGCATCCAGATGATCTACCAGATGGAGTGCCAGCCGTGCAACTTTTTGCCCTTGCTGTGTACGAACCTGCAACTGGGAGTGTCGGACTTTCACCAGGGCAAATTCAGCAGCAACAAAGAAGCCATTTAAAAAGACCAGAAAAAATGTCAGCAAGAGATCTGCGATCATTGCCGACTCACTGATTCTGCTATACCACCATTGAGCATTGTCCGGGTAACATCAGAAATCACCGGCGTTCCAAAGTGATACCGATAAAACCGATCGAACAGTCGAAGGATCTGCTGTCGATATGCCACCTGTTGTAGCGGCGTAACGCGCTCCAACTGCTCACAAGATGATCGGGCAACCTGCTGCAGAAAAGAGAGTGCTGGCTGCTCCAGCCGTACGACGACACTGGTAGGAATGCTGGATGGGCGGAGCGGACATCCGCGGTCGATGGAAAACAATACCGACGACCTCAGGGTTTCTACCGGCTGTCCAGCCGTAAGATCCGTAAACAATTCGATGGCGAAACCGCTGAGCTTGCTTACCTGAAGCATCATCCAGCAGTAGAGCGCAAAGAAATTCTGCGACATTTCGTTGAGATAGTGCAATCCTTGCTTGAGCGTTTGATACAATGAGGGATTGGGCTCTTCTGCCGGCTGGGTCCGATACACTGCTTCCACAATCGCAAAACCAATGCTCATACGATCGTAAGAGGCTAAAATCTGCCGAAATGGCAAAACAGGCTCTGCTTTCGCCAGCGTGTGTAGCGTACGATTCGGCTTTTTATACAAAGCAACCCACGAACACCGCATCGGCTGGAGGGCGCCGCCAAAACGTTTGATAGATCGTCGCGCCTGCGGTGCAACCACCGAGCACTTTCCACACGCTTCTGTGTACAACGTCACCAACTGGCTACTTTCTCGATACCGGCGGGTACTCAACACAATGGCTTCGGTATGCACCAACATCGGTGTTATCGGAGGTAGTCTAACTGGTAGCGAACTTCCAGGACTTTCTGCACCTCTTCGATGACGGTGAAAGAATTCCGCAATGTTTGTCGCTCAATTTTCGAGAGTTCCCGGGGATCGATGTATCGTCCTGAATTATGATGGCGCAAGCCTGTGCGCGTCCGCAGTCGAAGATAGAGCCCATACGCTTCTGCCGCTTCGTTGTACAACTGGCGATTTGCTGGCTCCCGCTCCCCAGCCGCCCGGAATCGCTCCATTGTATTGGTAATATGCACAGTGCCAGCATCAATGGTTAATACCCTGGCGGCATCTGCCAGTGGCATCATTGCCCGGAGTTTAATATCAAACCGATCCTTGTGCTCCCCGCTCCGCTCCAGGATAAAGTTGCGGAAGAAACTCAACGGCGGAGGATTCTGCAAAGCATTTTTTGCCAAGAAAATCAAGTACGCTGGCTCTTCCTCTTTGCCCGTACGAATGGTATCATACAAAGCCTCTGCTAACCGGGCGTCACCAGCTACCGGGCGCAGGTCAAAAAAGATCGTGGTATGCATCACCGCTTTTTCATCCGGTTCAGTCATCCATCGCCAGAAATATTTTTTCCATACCGATAGCGGTTGACACCACGTCGGGTTGTTTGCCATCATTCCGCCGGGACACAGAGCAAACCCACACTGCGTCAGAATATCAATGACCCGCTCTGCAAGGAGCAAAAAATATTCCCTCGCATATCCTTCTTCCTCTTTTGACTGAGGATCCGCATACACCAGCGCATTATCCAGGTCGGTTCGCAGCATCTGTTCCTTCCGTCCCTCACTCCCCATCGAAAGCCAGCAAAAGGGGAGTGGCGCTTCGTGGCCTTCAGAACGCAACTGTTGTTGCACCAACTGCACTGCCCGCTGGATCAATGCATCATTGATATGGGTCATTACATTCGTCACAAAAGCAATATTAACGCCGTGCTCAATGTAGAACTGCAAGAGCTCTTCGGCACGATCCCGGGTTGCCGCCAGCGTGTCAACGTCCCGAGCCCGCACCATCTCTTTCACCAGTACGGCTGGACTGTTGCCCATTCGTAAGAACAAATCCCGCTCGGAGATCATCCCCAGAGCAGGGCTGCGGTCCGTCCCATCGGCCGTCACACACAGATGGCGGATGCGGTGCTGCATCATCAGGATCAGAGCATCGGCGGCGGAAATACCGGGCGGAACTGTCACAACAGGAGAATGCATAATACGGGCAATCACCGCCTCTACCGGTACTTCCCCCGTCGCAACATACCGCCGAAGGTCTGTGTCGGTCACAATGCCCAGCGGACGACGATGCTCATCCGCAATAATCACCGATCCCACATCCTGCTCTGTCATCAAGCGAGCGGCGGCAGCAATGGAGGTCTCGGTCGTCACGGTCACCGGCGCTCGCCGGGGATGCAGTTCAACTCCCTCGATTGGCAACAGCGACACTGGCTGATCGCTCTGGATCAGTTCCAGCGTCTCGCCAGCACCAGGTTCTCTGACCAATCGCCGCAGCATTTGCATCCCGGCGGCAAAACCAGCGGCAAAAAACAGGGCAACATCATTATAGCGTTCAATCAATGGCTGAAACCGATGCCACGGAATGGCGTACAGCAGTGTATCTTCCCGAGCCCGTGCGCTCAAACCATACTCTGTGCCAGCCAACAGAGCAGTAACACCGAATATATCCCCTTCATCACAAATTTCTATCAACTGCTCCTGATCGCCCACCGTTTTCAAAAGCTCGATGAGCCCCTTCTGAACTACAAAAAAATCTTCCGATGGCTGCTCCCCTTCCCGAAACACATAAGCTCCTTCGGGGACAAAACGAATGCGACAATGGAGCGCTAACTGGAGCAAGTCCTCTTCGTCAAGCGCAGAAAAGGGTGGATATTGTCGAAGAAAATCGGCGACGCGATACTGAAGACTCTCAGCCGTCGTGTCCATATAGTGCAACAGGTTTTTGTACAAATCATCCTCTCAGACGGACAAAAGGGTGTATTAGTCCGCCAGGATCTGCTTTTACTCCGACTGCTGGAGAGCAGCTATTTGCTCCTGTAATTGCTGAAGCTGCTGTAGCAACTGTACCATTTCAGCATCATCCGCTCCTGCTAATTGCTGTTTGATCTGCTCCTGCCGTTGCTGGAGTTGCCGAAGCTGGAGCCGACGAATGCTATCCCGAAATGCTGCTCGCTCATCCACTTCAATCCGCACTTCATAAGCACGCCAGCGGTCGCTGGGGGTTTCCGGATCTACCAGCAGTCCTGCCAGCAGCATTCGTATTGATTCCGGAATTGCCTCGTCTTGCAAAACACCGTGAATCCATTCCCCCTCCGGCTGTGCCCGGCGGCGCAGCGCCTGAAATAAAGTCCGAGCTGCATCACTGATAAAAAGCTCCTCTTTCACAATCTGGCGCTCAATGACAGAAGTAACGCTTTCCGGATGCCGAAGAAGAATCCGAAAGATAGTTTCCTCTTCGGGCAGCAAACCGGTCGATTCAGCAGTCGACGGTGTTTGTTCTGGTTGCGTAGATGACGGGGCAGCAGCAGAAGCTGTCGGTAGTCGCCGTTTCTGTCGAAGCTGCTGAAGCGTTTGATACAGTCGTGCTTCTGGAAAGCGGAGGTGTTGAGCTAACTGGCGAATCGCAAAATCCTGCTGCAATGGATCAGGTATCTGCGCAATTACTTCGACCAGATACTTAACTGCCTGCGCCTGCTGCACCGGCGTTGCCATCCGTCCCTGTCGGTGCAAATGATGGAGCAGGAAAGCCAAACCATCCGTTGCTTCGTCAACGCGACGTCGCAATTCTTCGACAGAGAAGCGGCGAACAAAGCTATCTGGATCTTCTCCTTCAGGCAGTTGTACGACAAACACATCGATGCCGGTCGCAAAAGCAAGTTCAACTGCACGGGCAGCCGCCTGTTGTCCCGCCTCATCCTGATCGTAGAGTAATGCAATGGCTGGTGCATACCGTTTTAGCGTACGCAGATGCTGTGCCGTGAGCGCCGTGCCACACGTGGCAACAACATTGGCAATACCAGCCTGCACCAGCGCTAACACATCCATATATCCCTCCACAACGATCGCCTTCTGTTCCCGGCGAATTGCATCCCGTGCCTGATACAGGCCATAAAGCACCTGACTTTTGTCGTACACCATCGTTTGCGGAGAATTGAGATATTTCGGCGTGTCTTCTTCCCGCAAGCGACGTGCACCGAACCCCACAACCTGCCCAAAAGAGTGGAAAATAGGGAAGATCAGTCGATGGCGGAAGCGATCATAAACGGATTTTTCCGTTTCAACCACCAGCCCTGCTTTGACAAGGAGTTCAGGAGAAAAGCCCTGTTGCCGGAGCGTGTTTTGCAACGCGTCCCACCCAGCAGGTGCATAGCCCAACTGGAACTGTTCGATGATCTGTTTCCGAATCCCGCGGCGTTCCAGATATAGGCGCGCCTCCTGTCCAGCCGGCGAATGCAGTTGCTGCACAAAAAAATCCGTCGCTGCTCGCAGTACTCGATACAACTGCTCCTTCTCACTCCGAATCGGTGCATCCTGTGCCTGTTGCTCCGGAATGTCGATTCCTATTCGATGTGCAACCATCCGGACCGCTTCGGTAAACGAAATTCCGTGATATTCCATCAAGAACGTGAAAACATTCCCTCCCTTTCCACAACCGAAGCATTTAAAAATGCCACGCTCTGGCGAGACCGAAAAAGAGGGTGTTCGCTCCTTGTGAAACGGGCACAAAGCGACATAGGAACGCCCCCGGCGGCGCAGCGGAACAAATTCTCCAATGATTTCGACAATATCCGCCTGGGAACGAACCAATTCGACGATATCTTCTGGAATTGGCATTGCTGCATCCTCTGTTGCTTTGTTTGTTTCCAATTGACGGACGGAGAAAGAAAATCGTCAGGGATGAGCGATACGCAATGCAAACTATATTTGTCAGTTGTTCGTTACAAAGCCTGATTTTCAAAAAATGGTGGCCCCTTCGTCTAATGGTTAGGACACCGCTCTTTCAAGGCGGCGATACGGGTTCGAGTCCCGTAGGGGTCACACCCGGAAAGCGCCTCGGATGGTGGGAGGCGCTTTTCTTTTTGTCTGATTCCAAAAGGCTGTTAATCTTGAACGGCAAGCGGTGGCAAATGCAGAGCTGGAAAAGGAGGTGGCAATGGCTGCCCCTCTGCCTGTTGCTTCTCACCATAGCTGCCTGTGCTTCTGCCCCTCGCTGTGAAAACCTGAACGCTACGGGGAATCTTGCATCGCTGAACTCCCCTGCGGATGATCTGGCGCCGCTCCCATACGCTTCTAAGGTTCTGATCTTTGCATCGGACCGCTCCGTCACCGTTGAAACAGATAGCACCACCATAGAGCTGGACAACGACCAGCCAATTTTTCTTACATCAACTCGATACCGGGACGGCTGGTCAGAACCAGCCGTGGTCCAGGAACCGCCGGTCAACCACTATGGCGGCGGGGCTGGCGCCACGTACTTTTATGATTCGGCTACCGGGACCACCAATGTCTTTTTTGCCGCTCCTGTCTCAGAAGGAAATTTTGATCTGTTTGTCGTTTCCGGGTCTGAAGGACGATGGTCGCAACCCCAACCGCTGACCGTGCTAAACTCCCCTCACTGGGATGGATACCCTGCCGTCGCACCGGATGGTTCATACCTCTTATTCGTTTCTGACCGTCCCCAGGGGCAGGGAGGTCTGGACCTTTACATCGCTTTCCGGTTAAGCGATAGCCTGTGGTCCATTCCGCAACCGCTCCGAGAGCTCAATTCCCGGTGGGATGAAATGTCTCCGGTCGTTGATCACGACGGTACGCTCTACTTTGCAACCCAGGCAATGAGTGCGCAACGGACTTTTGACATTGTACGGGCAGCGTCAACCGGTGCGGGACAATGGGGTTCTCCCGAGTTGCTCCCTTTTCCCATCAACACCAACAGCGACGAAATCACCCCTCAACTGTGGGGAGATTCACTGCTGTTGAGCTCTAATCGACCGGGAGGATGCGGCGGCTTTGATCTCTACGCTTTCCCCCTCTGCCCACCCGTTCAGGTGATTGGAACCGTCTTTTCAGATCCCGGCATGCATTCCCGCGAGCGGATTGTTGCCATCGATCATCATCACCGACGCTTTGCCGAAACGGTCGTCCAATCCGATGGTCGCTTTCAACTCCAATTGCCAGCGCGACGGCACTACCAGTTGGTATACGAAAATCCCTGCTACTCAGGAGATCCCATTACCATTGATGTGACAACACCGTGCACCCTGCAACCGACGGTTATTCGAGCCGATTTTACGATCCCTCCCATTCCAATACCAGAGCCTACGTTCCCATTTACGGTCGACATTCCCTACTTCGTTCCCGGCTATCACAAACCCACAACGATGCATAACCTTCAGGATCTCCGGCTGCTGCTGGAGATGAACCTTTTAGCACACGCTGCCATCGCTTACCCGGATAGCAGCTATGACCTTTATGCTCAGATTGTCCAGAAACAACTGGATATCTTCCGAGACCAGCTCCAGCAAGCGCTCCAGGCTGCCAGTGACCCGTGTCGGAGTCAGGGTCCCGACCTCTTTATCATCGTGGAAGGATATGCAAGTCCAAAGGAAATTCCGGAGCATGCCCGCTATACCGGGGCTGACGTATGGGACGAACACTACAACCTCTTCGTAACATCCGATATGCCGCTAACCCCCTCGCTGTTGGCTCGCTTGCGGGCATATTTCGTCCTCCGCTCATTGCAACAGATGCTGTCCGAAGATCCACAGTGGAAGGCATTGGCAGATCACATTCACTGGAAAATTGCTGGATCGGTAACACCCGATACCACTCCCGAACAGCGGAAGGTTCGGATTTTGATCACAAATGCTAAACCGTTGCAAAAACTTTGACGGAAGTGCATAGCCAATGGAACAGTTTTGCGTAATTTTGAAGTTTGATAATACCGGTGATCGGGAAACAACATCAGGATTCGTTCCGGAGCAGCCAGCAGTTGAGATAAAATAAAAATTCTTGTCAAACAACCCAAAGGAGCATCCAATGGAAGTTCAATCCCCCGAAACACTGCAACAGCAAGCGCAGCAACCATTCAAAATCCTCGGGATCCATCATGTGGAGTTCTTTGTCGGCAATGCCAAGCAGGCAGCCTACTTCTACCGTCGTGGTTTCGGCTTCGAATGGTTCGCTTACAGTGGTCTGGAAACGGGCAATCGTAATTCCACTGCGTATGCGCTCCGGCAGAATGAAGTCGTTTTCGTACTCACCGCACCGTATCACTCCAACAGTCCCATCTATGAGTTTTTGCAAAGGCACGGTGATGGGGTGCGAGACATCGCATTCTTAGTCGATGATGCTGAAAAAGCATATGAAACGACCACTGCGCGTGGCGCTGAGAGTGTAGTAGAGCCCCACGTGGTTGAAGATGCGAATGGGCAAGTAAAGATTGCAACCGTCAGGGCATACGGGGACATTGTGCATAGCTTCATTGAAAAAGGAGACTATCAGGGCGTTTTCCTTCCTGGTTTTCAGGGCGTCGACAAAGATCCAATTGCCGATCCGGTTGGTTTTGTCCGTATCGACCACATTGTTGGCAATATGGGATGGAATCAGATGGAAGAAATGGTCAACTTTTACAACCGGGTTTTTGGCTTCAAACGGTTTGTGTCATTTGATGACAAGGACATTTCAACGGAGTACACCGCTTTGCGCTCTACAGTAGTTGCTAACGATAATTTGCTGATCAAGTTCCCCATCAACGAACCAGCAGAAGGAAAGAAAAAATCGCAAATTGAGGAGTTTGTAGAATTCAATGAGGGTCCAGGAGTTCAGCACATTGCGCTATTGACCAACGACATTGTCACAACCGTGGAAAAACTGCGTGCTAACGGTATTGAGTTTATGGACACCCCGGATGCATACTACGATGCTTTGCCCAGCCGGGTGGGAGCCATTGATGAAGCGGTAGACACTATCCGACGGTTGCGCATCCTGGTGGATCGCGACGATCAGGGATACCTGCTCCAGATCTTCACCCGAACCCTGGTGGATCGCCCCACGCTCTTTTTTGAAATCATTCAACGCAAGGGCGCGCAGTCCTTTGGTAAAGGCAACTTCAAAGCGCTGTTTGAAGCCATCGAGCGTGAACAGGCATTGCGTGGTACACTGGACAAATAAATCCCGGATAACAAGTAGCAACAACAGACGAAAGGACGCAGAAGGAAATGGCAATTGCAAAGGATGTGGTCAAGCAGCGACGGACAAGCTCGCGGCGAAAAAAGGATGTTATTCCATTCTTTAAATCGGTCTCGATCTACTTCAACCGTGCTGCAAATCACCTGCTGAAAGAATACCCTGCTGGCTTGCTGAAGCAGATTCGAGAATGCAATGCTGTGTACTCATTCCACTTTCCGCTGCGTCGCGACGACGGGAACATTGAGGTGATACACGCTTACCGGGTAGAGCATAGCCATCATCGATTACCGACAAAAGGAGGTATTCGGTTCAGCGAGTTAGTAGACCAAGACGAAGTGGAAGCCTTAGCAGCGCTGATGACCTTTAAATGCGCCATTGTCCACGTTCCCTTCGGCGGTGCAAAAGGCGGGGTCAAAATCAATCCGCGCAATTACTCAGTAGCTGAGTTAGAGCGGATTACCCGACGGTACACAACGCAATTACTTCACAAACACTTCATTGGTCCTGCGGTCGACGTACCAGCTCCGGACTATGGTACCGGAGAGCGGGAAATGGCGTGGATTGCTGATACATATATGATGCTCACTGGCGGCAGCGACATCAATGCCCTGGCGTGTGTGACCGGCAAACCCATCAATCAAGGTGGTGTGCGGGGACGCCGGGAAGCCACTGGATTGGGCGTCTACTATGGTCTTCGAGAAGCACTTCGCGATACGGATCTCCTGAAACGCTACGGAATCTTGCCCGGCATTGAGGGTAAAACCGTCATTGTTCAGGGATTCGGCAACGTGGGCTATCACGCAGCAAAGTTCATCCAGGAAGGCGGTGGGGTTATCGTGGGAATCATCGAGTATGACGGTGCTATCTATAATCCAAAAGGGCTGGACGTCGAAGATGTCCAGCGCTGGCGTCAGGAAACGGGTTCCATCACGGGTTATCCCAAAGCGAAAACGTACAAAAACGGAAATCGGTTGCTTACCTTCCCCTGCGACATTCTGGTGCCTGCCGCTCTGGAAAATCAGATCACAGTAGAAAATGCAGAGCACATCCAGGCAAAAATCGTTGCCGAAGCAGCCAACGGTCCGGTGACCAGCCAGGCAGAAGAAATTCTGGAAAAACGTGGCATCTTAATCATCCCCGACCTTTATTTAAACGCCGGTGGCGTCACCGTATCGTATTTTGAATGGCTCAAAAACATTTCCCATATTCGCTTTGGACGAATGGGGAAGCGTTTCGACGAAGCGGTCAATACCCGACTGGTCGATTCAATCGAACGCCTGGTGGGCAAACAGTTTTCGCAAATTGAACGCAATCTCCTGATTCGGGGAGCTGAAGAGCAGGATCTGGTTTACTCAGGACTGGAAGAGACGATGATTTTCGCATACCACGAAATCAAAAGCTACTGGAACGCAAATCCTGAAATTGAAAATTTCCGGACCGCTGCATACGTCTCTGGCATCGATAAAGTTGCACTGGCGTATATGCAACTGGGTGTATTTCCGTAAAATTTCGTATTTTTGCAGTTTGCAAAAATTTGTCAAACGGTTAAAGCAATCCGATGGGAAAGGATCAATCGTTTTTTGCCAAGGTATTGAAGAGCAAGCAAAAGCGGGAAGCGGGACCCGGCATTATGAATGTAATGGTCATCAAGCCGTACCGTTCCCCGAAAGGCACCATTCGCCTGCGAAAGAAGATGGTTAAGGTAAAGGACCTATCGGAAATCGACGCAATAGCGGCAAATTTGTAGAGCAGCAATAAAAGGGTATAGGGCTATGAAGAAAGGCATTCATCCACGATATCACACTATTGAGGTCGTGATGACAGACGGAACGGTCTTTAAAACCCGATCGTGTTACCCCAAGGATCGACTGGTGCTGGAAATTGATTCCAAAAGCCATCCTTTTTTTACCGGTAAGCAGGTATTGGTTGATACGGCTGGTCGGGTAGATCGCTTCAAAAAGCGATTGGAAAAATCGCGCAAGATTCAAGAGCAGCGAAAGCAACAACAGTCCCAACAACAAACAACTGAGGAGCAAGGATGAGCCAGATTCCCTTAATGACCATTTATGGCGATCGCAACCGTGGTCGGCGACGTCCCAATCCTCTGGGATCTTCCAAGTTCGTCGACTACCTGGATGTCGATCTACTGGAAGAGTTTATCAACGACCAGGGCAAAATCCTGCCGCGCCGCATCACAGGCGTTACCGCCTATCAACAGCGGCGTATCGCAGAGGCAATCAAGCGGGCTCGACATCTGGCACTGTTACCATTTGTCGCACGGGACATTAGTTGAATCTCCCTTGTCACGGTAGCAACTTTTGGAAAGGCAGCCATTAAGGTTGCCTTTTTGTTTTTTTAAAATTCTCTCGTCGCCAAAACGTCCTTGGCTCGAACTGCAAAAGGCTACAATCGTGTGTCGAACCAAAGCGGGGCAGCCGCGTGTTTGAGACTCTACAGCAAAAAATTGAGCAGGCGATCCGAAAGGTTCGGGGCTTAGATACCATCACTGAATCCAACATTGAAGAAGCCTTGCGAGAGGTTCGCCGGGCTCTGCTGGAGGCAGATGTTCACTTCACCGTTGTGAAGCAATTTATTGAAGACGTCAAGAAAGAGGCAATCGGACTTAAAGTTCGGGGGAAAGTACGCCCTGAACAGTTCTTCATCAAGCTGATTTACGACGAAATGGTGAAGTTAATGGGGTCGGAGCACGCACAGTTGCACCTGGCTCCGATTCCTCCAACCGTGATTCTCATTGCGGGACTACAGGGGTCCGGGAAGACAACCTTTGCTGCGAAACTGGCACAGTATCTTCGGAAGGAGAAGAAGCTCCTTCCCCTGTTAGTTGCTGCGGACATCTACCGACCCGCTGCTATTGAACAGCTTCAACTCTTAGGACAGCAAGCAGAAACGCCCGTTTTCTATCGGGAAGGGCTCTCACCGGTCGCCTTAGCAGAAGAGGGGGTACGCTTTGCCCGAAAGCAGGGACGAAACGTTGTGATCATTGACACCGCCGGACGACTTAGCATCGACGAGGCAATGATGCAGGAGGTTGCCGCGATCAAAGAGGCGGTTTCTCCACAGGAGATCCTTTTTGTCTGTGATGCAATGATTGGGCAGGATGCTGTCAATACCGCTAAGGCATTCAACGAACGACTGGACTTTACCGGCGTGGTGCTGACCAAATTAGACGGTGATACCCGTGGTGGTGCAGCCCTGTCGGTCAAAGCCGTGGTTCGGAAACCCATTAAGTTTGTCTCCGTCGGGGAATCTCTTGATGCACTGGAACTGTTCCACCCTGACCGAATCGCTTCCCGCATTCTGGGAATGGGGGATGTGCTGACCCTGGTAGAGAAAGCACAGCGGGAAATCGATGAAGAAGAAGCCCGCCGGTTAGAAGAAAAACTCCTCAAAGACGAATTCACCTTCGAAGATCTGCGCAAGCAACTGCGAATTAT
>JALWUI010000169.1:0-599 GCA_027082775.1 Candidatus Kapaibacterium sp. | reverse complement strand
ATCAAGCGGATGGGTCCTTTGCGAGACCTGATTAGTCTCATTCCCGGAATGAGCAGTATGCTGCGCGACGTGCAGATTGAAGATTCCGCACTCAAACGCGTCGAAGCCATTATCAACTCGATGACGAAGGAAGAACGGCAAAAGCCAGAATTGCTCCAAAACGCTTCTCGCCGGCGCCGCATTGCGCGGGGAAGTGGGACAACGCTGGAAGAGGTCAATCAGCTCATCCAGCAGTACCAGGAAATGCGGAAATTGATGCGGCAGATCTCGAAAAACCAGAAGCGTTTTGGCAAACGACTGGTCCCGCCACCGGGTCCAATGGATCCGGCTGCGCTGGTGCACGGCGGGGCGCCAGCACCACGGATGAAGAAAAAGAAAAAACGCAATAAACTGCGAGGATTTTAAACAACAAAGGGGATGAACGATGGTCAAACTCCGATTGAGACGACGGGGACGCAAATTCCGACCTTTTTATGATATTGTTGCTGTCGATTCCCGAGCCCGACGGGACGGCAGATTTATTGAGCGCATCGGCTACTATGACCCGATGACAACACCGTCGACCATTGTTATCAACGAAGAACGTGCCCTGTACTGGC
>JALWUI010000168.1 GCA_027082775.1 Candidatus Kapaibacterium sp. | reverse complement strand
TTGCAGCTCTTTGTCCACGTCGTTCCAGACACGCAGCATTCGAAGCCGAAGGTGGAAACTATAACGCTGGAATCAGCGCTGGATCGCATCCGCTGTGCACCGAACACCCCGCGGTTGCCGTTGAGCCCGAACTTCTGGAACGCCTATGAAGTGGTGAAACGATACAGCGAGCGCACGCGGATGCCGCTGAGTGAGCATTCTATCGTGAATAAAGCCAGGAACAACCTCAACAGTGCGCTGCAGTGTTGCGAAGCCAGGCTTGGCAATCTTGCTTCCTTTGTGAGGACGTTGCTGCGTGACCTGAAAGATTTCCAGACGCTGCCCAAATACACCCTGCGGCGACTGGCAGCGGTGGAAATGACAAAGGGAGTATCCGAAGAAAACCTGCAAAAGTTCATCCGGGAAGTGGAACATTTACGCCGGGTGCTGGGCGAAGATTACCTGGAGCGCATTGAAAAGCGCGTTCGGGAAATGCGAACCGAGATCATCGTTGCGGTAGAAAACATCGCAACGGCACATTCCTCGTAGGGGCACACCAATATGTGTGCCCTGGTTATCATCAGGGCAGGCACGCAGGTCTACCCCCTACACCCTACATCGGGAGCGCCCGCGGACGCGCATTTTTTCCTTGCCGACTGAAGTTGGCGTTTCCAGCAAGATGCTCCCTGTTACTGGGAGCGCACACTTCAGTGTGCATCCTCTATCCTTTGCCGGTGAAAGCCGGCGCTCCCAGCGGGGACGATGTGTCCGAATCCCTCCTGCTTATTGCGCGCTGCATACTTCCATTACAGGTGCAAGAAATCCGGGGGGCTATTCGTTGAACGTTTTTTGTGGCTGGCTCACCGACTGAGGGCAAGTTGAACAACGGGAAGCAGTGCGATGGCAGCAACACCATCGGTTATGGTTCCACTGGGCACACCGGCTCCGGATTTTACCCTGCCAGATGCCGTGTCGGGCGAGATGAAGTCGCTGCGCGAGCTGCAGGGCGAGAAAGGCACCGTGGTGATGTTCATCTGTAACCACTGTCCGTATGTGAAGCATATCCAGAAGGAGCTGGTGGCGGTGGCGAAGGAATATATCCCGAAGGGCATTGCATTCATCGCCATTAACTCGAATGATCCGGAGCAGTATCCCGAAGATTCGCCGGAGAATATGAAGCGGGTAGCAGAAGCGCTGGGGTATCCCTTCCCGTATCTGTTTGATGAAACGCAGGAAGTGGCAAAGGCGTACCAGGCGGCGTGTACACCTGATTTCTTTGTCTATGATGCCCAACTGCGGCTGGTGTACCGCGGACAATTCGATGATGCCCGTCCCGGCAATCAGGAACCCGTAACGGGTAAGGATCTGCGGGCGGCACTGGATGCACTGCTGGAAGGACGGACCATTCCGGAAGATCAGCAGAAGCCCAGCATCGGGTGCAATATTAAGTGGCGGCAAACGGGAGCGTAGGGCGCGCCCCGAAATGAAATCGCAACGGCGGAAACAGGCAAAGAAACCGGTTCGAAGTGGCGATGGAAGCCCTGCCTCGCGCAAGCGCGTGAGTCGACCCCGTTCGTATCCCGAATTGTCGCATACAGAGCTGCGATGGACCTGCCCTACCCGGTGGTTCACGTTCCGAACCACGAAGGAGTTAGAACCGCTGGACACGATCGTCGGACAGCCTCGAGCAATTGAAGCGCTGCGCCTGGGCGCCCTGCTGCGATCAGCGGGATACAACATCTACGTTTCGGGCTTGAGCGGTACCGGGCGGCTGACAACGATCCAGCATATTCTGGAGCAGTTGCGCCAGCCGGTGAAAAACTTACGCGATTTCTGCTATGTCCATAATTTCCAGACCCCCGAAGAACCGAAGTTGCTGGTGCTCAGCGCCGGGATGGGGCGTGGGCTGAAGCAGCGACTGCACGAAACGCTGACGTTGCTGCAAAACAAACTCGCCAAACTCTTCGATGAAGAAGGCTTTCGCCGCACCCGCAAGGCGATTTACCAGCGGTATCAGGCAAAACAGCAGCGGTTGCTGGAGGATTTTCAGCAAAAAATTGCCGGGTACGGTTTTACCGTCGGACAGATCGAAGAGGAAGGAACGGTCTATCCGGCATTGTTGTTCCAGCACGATGAGCAGTTGTATACCTTCGATGATCTTCCGGAACTGGTGCAGCAGGGAGTGCTGTCGCCGGAGCAGTACCGGGAAATTCAGCAGCGTTATCGGCAGTGGGAGGAAGAGTTGCTGGAACGGACGCGCAAAAGTTTGCAACTGGCGGAGGAGATGGAGCGCGAGTTGCTGGAGCACGATCAACTGGCGGCATTTGGGCTGGTGCGCGCTGCCTTTGATGAGCTGCGGGGGGAATTTGCATCGGAGACGGCGGCAGTACGCGCTTTTCTGGATACGGTGGAGAACCAGATTCTGCAAAATATTGAGCTGTTCCATCCCGAAGTGGACCTGGATCCGCAGAAACTGGCGGAGCGGGAAGATCTGCTGCGCAAGCTGGAAGTCAATCTGATCGTGGATCGGACGGATCAACAGTATCCACCGGTGGTCATTGAAGCGTATCCGAGCTATCGCAATTTGTTCGGCACGATTGAAGCCAGTATGGATCCTGCAACCCGCGAGGTGCGAAGCACGCATCTTCACATTCGGGCAGGATCGCTGCTGAAAGCTGACCGGGGTTTTCTGATCCTGAATGTAACTGATGTGCTGGCGGAACCGGGTGTGTGGGAAGCACTGAAACGGGTGTTGCTCCACCAGCGACTGGAAATTCAGGCGGTGGATTCGGCATTCTTAGCGCCCGCCTTCCTGAAACCAGAACCCATCAATGTCGATGTGAAGGTGATCCTGATTGGCAGTGAAGAACACTACCTGACCCTCTATGCGCTGGAGGAGGAATTCAAAAAGATTTTCAAGATCAACGCAATGTTTGACTATGAAGCACCGTTGAGCCAGTCGATGGTGCAGGCGTACGCTCGATTTGTGGCAAAAATCTGCAATGATGAGCAATTGCCGCACTTTAGCCGGACCGGGATGGCGGCGCTGATAGAGTTTGTTGTGGAGCATACGGAAAAGCGGGGGTACGGAACGCTAAAGTTTAGCGATATTGCGGATGTTGTTCGCGAAGCGGGATTCTATGCCCGGCAGCAGGGAGCAGCCGTAGTCCATCGGAAGCACGTGGAGTATGCTCTCGGCCAGCGTCGATGGCGTAACAGCTTGATGGACGAAAAGTATCATCAGGCGATTCTGGAAAATACGGTGTTGATCCAGACCACCGGTGCTGTAGTGGGACAGGTCAATGGATTAACCGTCTATCACGTCGGCGGCATCCACTTTGGCAAACCCGTGCGCATCACAGCGACGGTCAGTCCGGGCAATGCTGGCATTGTGAACATTGAGCGGGAGGTGGAACTCAGTGGGAGTACGCACGACAAGGGCATCTTGATTCTGGGCGGTATTCTGCGGAGCCGCTTTGGCACACGAAATCCGATCACGCTGACTGCTTCCATTACCTTAGAGCAATCGTACGATGAGATCGATGGCGATAGCGCTTCGTCAGCGGAGTTGTATGCCCTGTTGTCTGCTCTGGCTCAGGTGCCGGTGAAGCAAAGTATTGCGGTGACCGGATCCGTTGATCAGTACGGGCACATCCAGCCGGTGGGTGGGATCAACGATAAAATTCGGGGATTTTTTGAGATCTGCCGCGATCGAGGCTTGACCGGCGAACAGGGGGTGATTATTCCAGAGCAGAATGTTCGGAATCTAATGCTGCCTCGCGACATCGTTGCTGCGGTGAAACGGAAGCAGTTTCATATCTACCCGATCCGCACGGTGGAAGAAGGGATCGAGATTTTGACGGATCTTCCCACTGGCACAATGGATAAAAAAGGACATTATCCGCCCGGCTCGCTCTATGCCCGCATAATGGAGCGCTTACAGCAATTTCGGGAATCTCTCAAAGAAAGTGAGATGAGCGATGGAGAACACTGATGGAGTCGTTGGTACAACAACACAGAGTGCTGATTGCTCCGTCCCTGCTTTCCAGTAATTTCGCACGGCTGGAGGAAGAAGTCCGGCGGTGCGAACGCGGGGGTGCTGATCTGCTCCACATTGATGTGATGGACGGGCACTTTGTGCCCAACATTACGATCGGCATTCCAGTGGTCCGGGCTTTGCGTCAGATTACCGATCTCCCGCTGGATTGTCATCTGATGATAACCAATCCGGATCGCTACATCGAGGCGTTTGTTGCGGCGGGTGCCAATGCTATTTCCGTGCACGTGGAAGTATCGGCGCACCTGCATCGGACGTTGCAACAAATTCGGGCTGCTGGCGCTTTTGCCGGTATTGTGCTGAATCCGCTGACGCCCCTGTCCTACGCTTTTGAAGCTGCCGAACATTGTGACTATATCCTGCTGATGTCAGTCAATCCCGGCTTTGGCGGGCAGAAATTTATCTCCTCGGTGCTGCGCCGCATTGAACAGTTAGCAGCGTTTCTGGAACAGCACCAGCTACCGGTTCCCATCGAAGTCGATGGCGGGATTGACGCAACCAATGCTGAGGCTGTGGTCCGTGCTGGCGCTTCCATTCTGGTCAGCGGCTCTGGTATCTTTCGGGGAGGGACCGTGGAACAGAACATCGCCCGGCTGCGCGATGCTGCGCTGAAAGCCCTGCCGGTCGTGTAGCAAAGCAAATAGCCACGCTGGCGCGATCAAAATGAATTCATCCTGCAAAGCCCTGCCGGTCGCGTAACGAAGCAAATAGCTACGCTGGTGGAGAAACAAAAACAGCGCCCCTGCCGCGTGGGCAGAAGCGCTGCGTCCGGATGTCACGAAGCGTTGGGTTAGAACCCGATAGCAACCTGTGAAAAGCCCCACAGCATCGCGTCTTCTCGCCCCATATCCTTCAGCAATTGCCCCGGCGTGAAGAAGGCAACACCACTCATCCACTTGAGCGCTTTCCATTTGAGAATGAAGGTCACATCGATTTCCTGTCCGGCATCATCAGAGCTGAAGGGCGCACCACCGACAAAGATGCCCTGTCCGGCGTGATACCAGTAGTCTTCGGTGGTGAACAGATTGAATTTCCACCAGTCAAATGCCAGTTTGGCTGAGAGCGTGGTTTGTTTGAACAATGTCCCATCCAGATGGATGCGCAGTCCCTTCATATTCTTCCACGAAAACAGATCGCCATAGCCGTAGTGAATGTGATTGGTGGGGAAGAAGTTGTAGAAGGTCGCCCGCTTACCTGCGGCTCGATCCGAGGTATCGGTGCCGGAAGCTAGATTGTATTCGACGAACAGATTGGGCGATAGGGGCACTCCCCCCAACTGCGTACCGAGGCGCACCGAAGCAGCGAAGGCGGAATGATCGTACTGCCACGCCTGCCCTGTCTGGTAAACAGCTTCCGCTGCCCAGAAAGGCTTCAAACCGCCCACATTGGTATGCCCGGTAAAGCGGAAGCCAAGAGCAGCAATGTTGGCAGCTCGGGCACTATCGGATGCTGTAGCGATCGAATTTCCTTTGAGAGCAAGATCCGCACTACCAATGGGCTCAAATCCGATACCCCCACCCAATTTCTTGCTGTCCTGCAGAATCAGGGCATAGCCAGCGAAATTCAGAGCCTCTATAGCATATTGAGCATACGCTCCCAGCAGGTACGACCCTTCGCTGATCCCTGTGGGCGTTTCAACCGTGCTTTCCACCACCTGACTTTCCCGCAGAACAAAAGCCAGTCCATCGAGTTGAAAACGGTTCATCTGGTACCGTACCTTGAGCCCATCAAAGGAATTGGAAACGTTCGACCAGTCAAACGTTCCCAGAAGACGATGTTCCCCGTATGCCAGCCGCTGGCGTCCCAGAATAGCCTGGAAATGCTTGCTGAAGAGAATGCGCAGGTACGCTTCGTTCAGGTCCACCGATTCCAGTCCACGGGAGTTCGTTGCTGTAAACCTGACCCCTTCCAGCGGTGTGCCAGCTCCAATAGCAGCACCCGGTGCGCCAAAAATCCGCGCATCCTGAAGCGTTGCTTTGATCTCAAAATTCTCGCCCAGCGTTGCTTTTGCACTGAGTCGCAATCGGGAATTGACAAAGGCATAAGCATCCGACTGGTCAGAAGAAAAATCTTTGTTGTTTCGATACTCTAAGCGTGCCCGATATTGACCTGAAAATTCGATGTTGGGTTGAGCAAAACCTGCCAGGGAAGCACAAAGAAGCAGCATAATGACAATGACACTGCGACGCATGGTTCTGATCCTGCTTTTGTGAAACTTCGTTTTACGCGCTTACGCGCATTACAAAATTAGTGAATTTTGTCCGAATATCGCAAAGATTGTTGTGTGACAATTAGGAGAGAAAAGGCAAAAACCTGAAAAATATCCACCAATGGGACTTCGGACAGGGAACGCCCTAACCGGGAGCGCCGGCTTTCGCCGGCAACGTTGCAAATGTGTAGGGGCGACCGGCCGGTCGCCCCTACGGATGGGATATGGCAAGGATATAGACGCCAACGCTGGGAGCGCCGGCTTTCGCCGGCATGCACACTGAAGTGTGCGCTCCCAGACCACGGAAGCGTGCGCTCCCGATGCAATGGTAGGAGCGCAGCGCCGCTGCGCCCCTACGGGTGCGTGTATACGAAGTAGGGGGGACGAGGCAGATCTGTGTGTCCAACCGATGGACTGTTGGTTTCCTCCGGGAGCGCAGCAGCGGGGCAAATGTTCCGGAGTGGGCGGAAACATCCTGTAACATTCCGATAAACCGCCGATTATTCTGGTGGAAGCAAACTATGTTTTTGGCAGCGTTCGTCAATAAGGTGGAGTTTCAGAGACGGTTACAAACAGAATGGAATTCTTCGATGCATATGAAGAGCTGTACGCGTCGCTGAATGCGTATGTAGCCAAGTATGGAGAGCCACCGACGCGGGTGTTAATGTCGCCCTACCTGTATCAGTGGCTGCGGAATTTGCTGGCGGAAGAAGCGAAGTTGCACGGGCGTGATCTTTCGCACACCGATCCCCGAATTTTGCACACCGATTATGGCGATATCCAGATCATCATCGATGAAAGTTTGTCGGATTGGGACATTATCGTTGAGTGACATTCGTTATAGCCGTTTTGTTAAGAAACAACACCGAAGGTGTTTTTGCAACGTGGACGGGTAGCTCAGTTGGTAGAGCACGGGACTGAAAATCCCGGTGTCGGCGGTTCGATTCCGCCCCCGTCCACTTTCTTTTTCCTCCTGAGCCTCTGTTTCCTTTTCCTCTCCCAATGCACGCCCTCGGCACAGCCGCCATCGGAACGTACTTCTCCGGTACTGACTAACGTGGCAGCGCAGGCAGCGACGGTATGGCAGGACACGATGGATCTGGATGGAGATGGTTGTCCCGATATGCTGGGAATCCAGCAGGATTCTTTGTCCCTTTCTACCATCGTGATAGTGTTGTGCCCCACCCTGCCGGCTCGAACAGTGGCGATCCAGCTTCCGTCGTTGTGCCTGGACCAATTCGAGGTGATTCCTGCCAGACAGCAGCCGGTGCTGATGGTGGTCGAACGGTGTGGCGATCACGGGTGGGGAAGTCCCGTTACCGCTGGTTTCCGGATTCGAGCGGGAAATGTGGATACCGTTTTTGCCATCGATGGATTGCCGGTGCGAGCTCACCTGGCGGACACTCAGCAGGTTGTAGGATTGCTGCGACCGTGGGAGTTCCAGTTGCCGGAAGCGGAATTTTTGCCGGAGCTGTACCTCCCCCTTGCGCTGGACACAGTCCTGCTTTTTCCCGCTACGTCTGATTCCTCGGTTGTTGCATCCGCTGTCGATTCACTGCTGTTTCAGTTCGTCCAGCACTATCAGCAGATGCGTTCCGCCTTCCACTTTGCGGATAGCGCGACGATGCCGGCACAGGCGCTCCAGCTTGCCAGAGTGGCAGCAACGGTGCTGCTCAGCTTTGCCCACTTCGGTCGGATGTATCAGATGGAGCAATTCGTTCGTCAAGAGCAACCGCTGTGGCAGCGACTGCCGGAGGAAGGTCGGACGTTGCTCCAGTTGGTCCGAAGCGAGATCGCTGAACGGTGGGGGAGTAACCGGGAGTTGTAAGCAATGCGTTTTCTGATCGGTGTGATAGGAGTACTGGTGCTGCTGATAGCAGGATGTGATCAGCGTTCAAAAGTTGAGGAGTTGCTGGGTATTCAGACCGTTTACGAATACTATGAGCCGCCAACGGAGCGACAGCCAGCGCGGCACCTGTTTGTTTATCCGACGGGCGAAGCAAAGTTGTACATTGGCGTCGATTCCGTTGTCGTCCAGCTCTCACCGGAAATGGTGGACACGCTGGCGCGGGCAATTCGCCAGGTATCCCGATGGAATCAGGAATTTTTAGTCGCTGGCGATTTTGCCGTTGCCAGCATTACTCGCATCAAACCAGATGGTATCGAAAGTCTTCGCAAAGCGGAGCAAGCGACGAACGTGCCAGCCAGTGTACAGCAATTGTTCCGTCGGTTTCACCAGTTATCCGAGCAGTTACGTCGTCAAATGGTGCAGCAATAAGGGTTGTAAGATGGCAATACAGGTAGTCACGATCGATTTCTGGAACACGCTCTTTACCACTGCCAATGGAGAGCGACGGGAGCAGCATCGGCTGGCAGTCATTCGCTCGCACGCTGAACGATTGGGCGCCCGTGTTTCCGACGACATATTGCGGGCAGCGCAGGCAGCGACCTGGCAGGAGTTCAAGCGGATCTGGAAGCGGGAGCACCGGACGCCGACGACGGAAGAGCTGGTGCGCTTCTTCTTCCGTACCCTGAAGCTGGAACCGGATGCGACGGCGGTCGAGGAAGTTGCTCACGAGCTTGCTTATGGAATCTTAGAGCACCCGCCAGCATTGCTACCGGGTGCAGCATCCGTACTGGAACATCTGGTACGGAAGGGGTTTCAACTGGCGGTGATCTCGGATACAGCGTTTTCTCCTGGTGCCGTCTTGCGGAAAGTGATGGAGCAAGCAGGCATCGCCGAATTTTTTGCTGCGTATAGCTTCAGCGATCAGACGGGCGTTTCAAAGCCCCATCCTGAAGCGTACCTCTATGCCCTGCGGCAGTTGAACGCTTCTCCCCAAGCCGCTGTGCACATTGGGGACATTGAACGGACAGATGTGGCAGGCGCAAAAGCGCTGGGTATGTATGCGGTGTTGTTTCGCGGCGACCATAACGCAGTGCTGGAAGAGGAGTATGTGGAACAGAGCCAGGCAGATCACGTGGTATTTCACTGGGATGAAGTACCGCCAGTCGTAGAGCGGATTCACAAACAGGGATCGCAGCGATGATCGAGGCAGTGGTGTTTGATCTGGACAATACCCTGGTCGACTTTATGGCGATGAAGCGGCAGGCAATCGACGCCGCTATCGACGCAATGATCGATGCAGGGTTTGATCTGACGTACGATCAGATCCGCTCCCATATCGACCGCATTTACCAGGAAAAGGGCATTGAGTACCAGCGCGTGTTCGATCAATTGCTGCAGGATGTTCTGGGCAGAGTCGACTACAAGATCCTGGCAGCAGGGATCATTGGCTATCGCCGGGCGCGTGAAGCGGCACTGAAGCCGTACCCACACGTTACCGCCACGCTGAATGCGCTGGTTAAGATGAACATCAAATTAGGGCTGGTTTCGGACGCCCCGGCGCGGGAAGCGTGGCTGCGGCTCTGCTTCATCAATTTCCACCACATCTTTGACGTGGTGGTCACCTACGACGACACCGGTGAACGGAAACCCAGCCCCAAGCCGTTTCTGAAAGCGCTGGAGCAGTTGCAGGTCGAACCACATCACGCCCTGATGGTGGGTGATTGGGCAGAACGCGACATTCTGGGTGCAAAGAATGTCGGGATGCGCACGGCATTTGCGCAATACGGCGATCCATTCGGAACTACCAATCACCAGGCGGATTACGTCTTAACGGATATTTCGCAGTTGTTAGACATTATCAAGCAGGAAAATGGACTCGCAGACCGTTAAGGACGGAACTATTCTCCCGATTCGGTTATACGACGATCCGATCCTTCGATCGAAAGCAACACCGGTCACCGAGATCGACGACCGGTTGATCCAGCTCATTCGGTCGATGTTTGCCACGCTGTATAATGCACCGGGGATCGGACTGGCAGCAAATCAGGTGGGAGAAACCGTCGCTGTGACAGTCATCGACATCAGCGATCTGGAGGAAGGCAAAGGCACAAAGCCGATGGTGCTGATCAATCCCGTCATCGAAGCATTTTCCGAAGAAACAGCCGAATTTGAGGAAGGATGCCTGAGCTTACCCGATCTGCGAGCGACGGTGGTTCGCCCGGCAGAAATTCAGGTGCGATTCTACGACGAGCAGATGCGGGAACATCGGATGACCACCGGGGGATTACTGGCGCGGGTGATGCAGCACGAAATCGACCATCTGAACGGCATTTATTTCTTCGACCATCTTTCCCCTGTCCAGCGTGCCCGAATTTTTTATCAATTGCGGCAAATTCGCAAGGGACTGGTAAAAACGGAGTACCCGGTCGTGAAGCCTTCAAAAGCGTATGCGTCGTAAGAGGGTAGCGATCGCTGCTTTTGCCCTGGTCTGCTGGAAGGACGAAGCGCTGAGGAAACGGAACGGTGAGTGAGCAAACGGGAGAAATCGATATGCAACCATTGGTGCTTTTCAACTCCTTAGGACGCAAAAAAGAAGTGTTTCAGCCCTTAGATTCGGCGAACGTCCGGATGTACACCTGTGGACCAACGGTCTACTCCTACGCCCACATTGGCAATATGCGAGCATTTCTGTTTGCTGATTTGCTGCAACGCACTCTGCGGTTCGTTTGCCGCTACCCGGTAACGTGGGTAATGAACATTACCGACATTGATGACAAGACCATCCGGGGCAGTGCGCCCGGTTCGCCAGAGTGGCGACCGGAAATGGGGGAGCAAACGCCAGATCCGCTGGAGAATTTGCGGCGATTCACCCGCTTTTACGAACAGGCGTTCAAAGAGGACATTGCAACGCTGGGCATTGAGCTGGAACATATCGCTGCTTTTCCCCGCGCGACCGAATACATCGAGCCAATGCAGGATCTGGTACGCCGGATCTACGAACGGGAGATTGCTTACATCAGCCAGGGAAGCGTGTACTTTAACGTGACCCGATGGAACAGCATCGACAAGTACGGCAAACTGGTCACCATTGATTTCGAGCACTTCCGCAAAGGCGTTCGCATCGACGCTGATGAGTATGACCGGGAAAGTGTCGCGGATTTCGTGTTATGGAAAGCACGCAAGCCCGGCGAACCGTTCTGGCAGTTTTCCCTGGGCGGGGAGCAGTGCGATGGTCGACCCGGCTGGCACCTGGAGTGTTCAACGATGGAATACGTGCTGCTGGGACTCCCGTTCGACATCCATACCGGGGGGATCGATCTGAAATTTCCCCACCACGAAGATGAAATTGCGCAAAGCAAAGCTGGCTATGGCGTGGAGCCGACCCGGTACTGGTGTCACAACGAACATCTGCTGGTCGAGGGAGAAAAGATGAGCAAATCGCTGGGCAATTTCTACACGCTGCGGGATCTTTTAGCCCGTGGCATCGATCCAATGGACATCCGCTACATTATGCTGGCAGCGCATTACCGTTCGAAGCTCAATTTTACATTTGAAGCCCTGAAGGCAGCCCGCCGGGCGCGGCGGCGAGTGCAGCGAGTATTCGACGAACTGGCAGCCGTCAGCCCGGCAGAACAGGTCACAATTCCAGCGATGCAGCAGCTTCGGGATAATGTATTCAGTGCGTTACTGGACGATCTGAATACCCCGAAAGCCCTGGGTGCACTCTTCACCTTTCTCCGGCAGCATCCTGTTGCGGCGATGACGCCGGCGGAGCGAGCAGAGTATAAAGCGGTGCTGCTCCACCTCAACCAGGTCTTCCACCTGTGGAATCCGGAAGGAGAATCACCGGCAGCAGTAGAAATTCCGGAAGAGATCCGCCAGTTAGCGGAGCAGCGGTGGGCAGCGCGGCAGCAAAAAGACTACGCAACAGCAGATGCGCTGCGGGAGCGTATTCAGCAGGCAGGATTCCGCGTCATCGACACTCCCTCCGGCTACCATCTGGAACCGATCGAGGAGTGACAGTACCACTCCGTGCAGTAGGCTCAAGGGAATCATCCGGGGCATCGACCGTAGATCGAAAAGTGACAGTACCACTCCGCGCAGAACATCATTCAAGCCCATACCGGCGCCACCGGTAGCACATTGCCAGTAGCGCTGATACCAGTGACATAGGAGCGCCGACTTCAGTCGGCGGAGAATAAAGAATGCACACTGAAGTGTGCGCTCCCGGCGCTATGTGTAGGGGCGAAGCAATGCTTCGCCCGATGGGCGACCCGCCGGTCGCCCCTACAGGGACCAAAAATTTCTCCGGGAGAGGGCGAGGGTAATGTACGCTGAGGCGTGTGCTTCCACTGAACCGGGAGTACCGGCTTTCACCGGCAACAACTGGGAGCGCCGGCTTTAGCCGGCAGAGAATGCACACTGAAGTGTGCGCTCCCAGGCACGCTGAAGCGTGCGCTCCCAGCAAACCGCAAGCGCCGACACTGGGAGCGCCGGCTTCAGTCGGCATCGTTGCACACCTAAGAGTGTGCGTTTCCAGTGACCTGGAAGCGTGACTTTCGCCGGCAACGACTGGGAGCACCGGCTTTAGCCGGCAACAATGCCCGCTGAAGCATACCCCCGACAAACTGGGAGCGCCGACTTTCGTCGGCAACAACTGGGAGCGCCGGCTTTAGCCGGCAAAGATGCACACTGAAGTGTGCGCTCCCAGGCACGCTGAAGCGTGCGCTCCCAGCAAATTCCACAGGGAGCGCCAACTGGGAGCGCCGACTTTCGTCGGCACGTTCATGCACACTAAGGTGTGCGTTCCCAGCCTATGCGGGCGACCAGCCGGGTCGCCCCTACAGGGACCAAAAATTTCTCCGGGAGAGGGCGAGGGTAATGTACGCTGAGGCGTGTGCTTCCACTGAA
>JALWUI010000167.1 GCA_027082775.1 Candidatus Kapaibacterium sp. | reverse complement strand
CTCTGGAAGCACGAAGGATCGGATAAAGCTACCGAACACTCGCTCCACCCGGATGTAGTTTTCACCTTCTTCTTTGTGCTCCCGCTTCTTTTCACCACGGATCGTCAGCACCCCATCCTCGTTAATGGTTACCTCGATGTCCTCTTTGCTCATTCCTGGCAACTCCGCAGTGATGTAAATGTTCTTTTCGTCCTCGGAAATGTCAACTCGCGGTGTGAAATTCTGCGTCGTCGCCAGTGGAGCAAAGAAGGACTCTTCAAACGTGCGGAACAGATCATTGATCCGCCGGGTCATCGCTTCCAGCTCCCGGAAGGGTTCATACTTGACTAAGGTCATCGCTCCGTCTCCTTTTTTTGTTTAACTTCCCTTTATTGAATTTCCACTTTGATTGCTTTGGGTTCTTCTTTCTTCACCTTTGGTAGGGTGATGGTCAATACCCCATCTTTGAGTTCCGCTGCAATGCCCGAAGCATCAACCGGTTCGGGAAAAGCGAAACTCCGCTGAAAATCTCCAAACTTTCGCTCTGCTCGCAGGTATTGCCGCTCATCCTGCGGCACCGCTTTCTTGCCGCGAACGATCAAAACGCCATCTTCTCGCAAAGAGATTTCCAGATCTTCTTTCTTCACACCGGGAAGCTCCATTTCCACATAGTAAGCATTTTCGTCTTCCCAGATGTTTGTCCGCGGCACGAAACCTCCAATTTCCAGGGTAATACCTTTCCCTGCTTCTTCAAAGAAATCCCCAACTCGCTCAATAAAGCGTTCCAGTTCACGGATCGGTTCAAATCGCACGACTGCCATCATTCTTCCTTCCTTTTGGTTTGTCACACTTATTCATTGCGCTTCTCTATTTGGAAACTCCGTGCCAATTCCTGAGCACGTGACAAAATGTACTCATTACTGCCCCATTTGCACTTTCTTCCTCCGGCATCGATTGACGGAGCGTGACAACGTGACATTTACTGTTCCCTTCTGCTCTACCACCCGGATCCTCTGTGCTCCCGACCGGCAAGGTGCGGCTCTGTGTCGGGGACATGCGCGATGCTCTATCGTCCACACACAATCTCCCTGTGGTGAGCGTCTCTGACGAAGGAAGTGCAACGAACTGGAAACCATTGATGGAAACAATAGCAACCAAAGAATCGCCATCCATAGAAAAAATCATCCTGCCTGTCACCGGGATGTCGTGCGCCGGCTGTGCGGTCAGCATCGAATCGATGTTGAAGGCGCAAGAAGGGGTCGTTGCAGTGCAGGTCAACCTGAGTGATAACACGGTGTTGATTGAATACGATCCTGCTCAGATCACGCTGCCAGAGCTTCGGGACGTTGTTCGCAGCATCGGCTATGATCTGGTCCTTCCCGACGAGCAGGAGCAACTGGAAGCAATCAAATCCTCCCGCAAAAAAGAGCTACGTACAAAGCTGCTGGTTGGCATCGGGTGCAGCGTGCCCTTAGTGATCCTCTCAATGTTCATTCCCCCATTTCCCGCTTCGCCCTGGATCCAGCTTTTTCTTGCCATCCCTGTGGTATTCTACACCGGCCAGGAGTTTTTCCGCAATAGCTGGAAACAGTTACGCCACAAAACTGCCAATATGGATGTGTTAGTTGCTCTGGGTACGGGAAGTGCTTTTCTGCTGAGCCTTGCGGTGACACTCTTCCCCTCTTTTTTCGCTCAACTGGGCACCGGCGTCCACGTGTACTATGAAGCAGCAGCAGTGGTGATCACCTTAGTCCTTCTGGGACGGTATCTGGAAGAAAACGCAAAGGAACGTACAACAGATGCTATTCGCCGGCTCATAGAACTCCAGCCGCAATTTGCCCTGGTCGAACGCGACGGTCAGTGGGTCACGGTGCCTCTGCAAGCCGTGTATCCAGATGATAGGGTTTTAGTGCGTCAGGGCGAAAAAATTCCGGTCGACGGGACTGTACTCGAAGGACAGGCAGCCGTTGATGAGAGTATGCTCACCGGCGAACCGCTCCCGGTGAACAAAGCGTCTGGCGATCCTGTGTTCAGTGGAACCATTGTACAGGACGGCACTTTGATCATCCGTGCTGAACAGGTCGGGGAAAAAACGTTGCTCTCCCAGATCATCCACTTCGTCAAACAGGCACAGGCGCAGAAGCCACCGATCCAGCGTCTGGTCGATCGCATTGCGGCCGTCTTCGTCCCGATCGTTGTCGGCATTGCTTTGCTGACTTTCATCATCTGGCTCATCTGGGGACCATCCCCCTCGTGGCTGTTTGCCTTTACGGCTGCGGTCTCTGTCCTTGTCATTGCCTGTCCGTGCGCCCTGGGACTGGCAACGCCAACAGCGCTGACTGTGGGCATTGGCAAAGCAGCCGAATACGGCATTTTGATCAAAAACATCGAGGCAATTGAGCACATTCGGACGATCGATACCATCGTTTTTGACAAAACCGGCACGATCACGCAGGGTGATCCTCAGGTTGTCGATGTGCTATGGCTGATCGATGATCCAGCCCAGCAGCAGTTGTTGATTCAGCAGATCATTGCAGCGGAACAGCGATCCACTCATCCGCTGGCGCAGGCAATTTTGCACTTCTTCCAGCCCACCCATTCTCCCGATGGCATTGCGCCAGCCCAACTGGAAACGATTGCTGGCAAAGGACTTCGCGCCACCTTTGACAATACCATTCTTCTGCTGGGCAATGAACAGCTCGTACGCGACGCTGGCATCACGCTGTCATCTGCAGTGCACCAGTTTGTCAACTCCCATCGCCGGCAAGCACACACCCTGGTTTTCATCGTTGCCGATACAGTGATCCAGTGTGTCCTCGCTATTGCCGATCCTCCCAAACCCGAAGCAGCAGCGGTGGTACAATTTCTCCGATCCCGCGGTTATCAGGTCATTCTGCTTACTGGCGATCATCAAACAGCGGCGGAAGCGCTGGCTCGCCACATTGGTTTCGATCAGGTCATCGCTGAAGTCTCTCCTTTAGACAAAGGCACGGTCATCGCCCGATTGGAAGCTGAAGGGAAACGCACGTTGATGGTTGGCGACGGCATTAACGACGCACCAGCTTTAACGAAAGCAACGATCGGCGCAGCGATGGGTACCGGTACTGATGTTGCGATCGACGCAGCGGACATTGTCATCATCCGCGGCAATCTGGAAGCGCTGCCACATTTTCTGGCAATTGCCGAACGCACCGCTCGAACAATCAAAGAAAACCTGTTCTGGGCATTTGCCTACAACGTACTGGCAATCCCCGTTGCTGCTGGTGTACTGTATCCATTTACAGGATGGCTGTTGAATCCAATGATCGCTGGTGCTGCAATGGCGCTGAGCTCGGTGTCTGTCGTGACGAACAGTCTGCGGCTCCGACGCTTCACTCCCCCAACTG
>JALWUI010000166.1 GCA_027082775.1 Candidatus Kapaibacterium sp. | reverse complement strand
GTATTTAGGGGTGAGTTCCTCGACGGGGGACATTATTTTCAGCACCAACAACTACACCGAGCGGATGCGGATCACAGCAGATGGGAATGTGGGGATTGGAAATTCAGCACCACCAGCAGCACTGACAATCACGAACGCTATGGAACTGCGCGGTAGCGGCAACGTGTCATCGGTAGAAAGTGACATTCTCTTTACTTACAGCGGTGGCATTGCTGCACAGAATAGTTTGTACTTCTTCATCGATGCTGATAACGATAACGACGACATCAACTCTCCTCGATCCTTCCGATTCCGCCACAATGGAGAAACGATCTCATCAACCAGTACCGAGGATTTGATGGTCATCCAGGAAAATGGCAGAGTTGGCATTGGGGTCAGCAATCCAAGCAACATTCTCACTATCGTGCAAAACTCCTCCACTGATCCCATCGCTGATGCGTGGACAACGTATTCCACGCCGGAGACGAAAATCGTGTTAGGAAAACTGGATGCTGATGCGCTGGAAGAATACCTCCGTCAGTTCGAGCAGTTGCCCGTGTACAAATGGCAGCGAACCGAAAGCGAACCGATCAGGGTCAGTGCAATGGCAGAACCGGGCACACCTTCAGAAATTATGGCGTACGATGAAAAAGGAGAAATCCAGGGAATCGATCTCCAGGGATACATTGGGTTCTTACATACGGTGGTCAAAGCCCAACAGCAAATCTTAGAGCAGCAGCAGGCAACGATCCAGCAACTCCAGACATCGACGCAACGACAGCAGACAGAGATCCACCAGCTTCGGCAACAACTGGCAACTCTGCAGCAGGTGCTGGAGCAGGACAGGAAACGCCAAGCGGAAGTAACAGCACTGCGGCAGGTAGTGCTCCAGCTTCAGCAGCAAATCGAACAGCTCCAGCAGCAACTCAAAGTGACACAAAGCCAGCAGTAAAAACGCGCGTTCCTTCGAGAGTGCGTGCTCCCAGCGGAAACGCACACCTTAGTGGGCATTCACTGGGAGCGCACACTTTAGTGTGCATTTACTGGAAACGCACGCTTCAGCGTGCATGCCGGCTAAAGCCGGCGCTCCCAGGTCGGCGCACCCCGGCTGGTCGTCATCACCCACACCCGTAGGGGCGACCGGCCGGTCGCCCCTACACATTTACGTCAGTGCATCCTTCTATTTTTTGCCGACTGAAGCCGGCGCTCCCAGTTTGAGTGCCGGCAAAAGTTGGTACTGCCGGTAGAGTGCCCGTTGCTACCACTGGGTATACAAAAAGTAGAGGGCAAAGAGTAGGATCGTGGTACCATAGATGCGTTCCAGCACCTGATTCTGCAACCGAATGGCGATCCGTGCTCCCCAGTAGCCAAAGGGGATGACGATAGCAGCAAGCAATCCAGCAACGACAGGATCAATATGCTGCAACAGGAAATGGGTAACCGTAGACGGAATGGCAAAGCCGGCAACACAGAGCAGCGACGTTGCTAATGCCTGCTTCAGCGGCAACCGCAGCAATCGGACAAAGGCAGGCACCATCACAATCCCCCCGCCAATCGCTAAAAATCCGGAGAGAAAACCTGCCACCATCCCGGTCGCCAGGACGTTAAAGGTCGTCACGTTTGGTTCCTGTTCCACTCTCCCCCGCAAAATCCAGCCGCGGATAAAGAACATTGCGCCCGTTCCAAACAAAAACACTGCGGTGAGAATCATTAACAACTTCCCGCTCACCCATTCCGTAGCGTATGCGCCAAACACGTTGGCAGGAATCCCTACCAGCAGCGTTGTTCGGGCAACGCGCCAGTGAACCAGTTTCTTCCGGGAATACGCCACAGCACCAGCGACGGCTGACGGAATGGCAACTGGAATGGGCGTTCCCAGCGCCAGCAACGGCGGTAATGCCAGAAAAATCCGGAGCAAAGGGGTGGATAAAAGCGCGCCGCCGATACCAAACAACCCGGAGCTCAATCCCACAACAGCACCGATCCACAGAATGTGGTACCACTGAGACGGCATCAGAGTTGCTCAATAGCAATCATATTCGTGCGCACCTTTTGTTGCAACGGTCGACCCAGCGTAATCACTACCCTTGATCCCTTCGGGAAGAACTCTGCTGCCAATCGTTGCTTGATCTGCTCAATAGCTTCGTCGGTATTGGTAAACTTCGGAAAGAGCAATGGAACGACCCCCCATAGCAATTTGACCCGCCGGGCGATGGTCTGATCATAGGTTACTGCAAACAGGGATGGCTGGGGACGTTGTGCTGCCACCTGACGCAGCGTCTCCCCGCTATAGGTCAAAATTGCCAGTGCCGCAACGGGCAAATTCCGGGCGATTTCCACCGCTGCTTTAGCAATAGCAATCGGTCGTTGATCTCTGGTTGACCATCCTTTGAGCTCGCTGCGCGGATGCCACTGTGGCAATTCCCGTTCAGCGGCAGAACAAATCATTCGCATATATGCCACCGCTTCCACCGGATATGCACCGACGGAAGTTTCCGCACTGAGCATTACCACATCCGTGCCGTCCAGCACAGCATTGGCAACATCACTGGCTTCTGCCCGTGTTGGGCGCGGATTATGCACCATTGATTCCAGCATCTGTGTTGCGGTAATGACCAGCTTTGCCCGCTCATTGCACATCCGAATAATGCGCTTCTGCACGATCGGCACTTCCGCCGCCGGAATTTCGACGCCCAGATCGCCACGGGCGATCATAATACCGTCAGACACGTGGAGGATTGCCTCAATGTTATTGACCGCTTCCGGTTTTTCAATTTTTGCAATCAGCCACGGCTCAACCGCTGGCTGCTGGCGGTGAATGAACCGACGAACTGCCTGTACATCTTTCTCACTCCGAACAAAGGAAATCGCAATGTAATCACACTGATGCTCCAGCGCAAAGCGAACATCCCGGCGATCCTTGGGAGTAAAAGCAGGCAGTGTCAACGCTACTCCCGGCACATTGATCCCTTTGCGGGACTTCAGGATACCACCGTTTATTACCACCGCCTTCACAATGCCATTGCGCACCTGCTCAACCCGCACCTGAAGCAAACCGTCATCAAACAGCAGGACATTGCCTGGCTTAACATCCTGGGCTAAGGTTGGAAACTGCAATGGGATAACATCCGAAGGTTTGCCCAGCTCCTGCCACTTTCGCACACTGGCGAAGTACACCGGCTTTCCGGGGCGCAGCATCACTTCCCCATTGGGCAAATCTCCAACCCGCAGTTTTGGACCCTGAATATCCGCAACGATGGGAATTACAATGTTGAGCTCTTTCTCCAGCGACCGGATCAGCTCGATTATGCGGGCGTGCATCTCGTGATTGCCGTGGGACATATTGAGGCGGAATGCAGAAGCGCCTGCTTCCAGCACCGCTCGCAACTTTTCCTTCGACGCAATCGCAGGACCCACAGTACATAGAATCTTCGTGCGGTACGTAACCGCCGGTGCTTTTCGCATCATTTGCTATGAACGTTCTTTCGCTGTGATACCAGAATGGGGTGATTGTACGGCATCCGTTGCCCACAGCAGCTTTTCTTTCAGCAAATCGTAATACGTTCGAGTTTTCTGCCGCAGCAATTTGAACGCATACCGGGATTTATACAGCGGGACTCGCTGATTATTGCCCAGCGGCTGGACGACCATCCCATCTGCCAGCAATTGTACGTGTCCTGATTCCGAAAACGGCTCCACCGCAATCTCGACGCTATCAGGAACGACCAATGGGCGAACCGTCAGCGAATGCGGTGCCACAGGAGTGATACAAAAAACATCGCACGACGGGGCAATAATCGGTCCTCCGCTGGCAAGGGAATACGCTGTCGATCCTGTTGGGGTGGAAACAATCAGCGCATCGGCGCGATAGCTGGAAATCAACTTGCCGTCGATGTACGCTTTGACCGTAATCATTCGGGAAAAATCCTGCTTGTGCACGACGAAATCGTTCAGCGCATACGCCACCTGATCGTTAATGCGGCATTCCAGTACTGACCGGTGCTCAATAATGTAGTCACCTGTCAACACTGCGGAAATAGCAGCATCCAGTTGTTCAACGGAAAACTCTGCCAGAAATCCCAGTTTCCCAATGTTTATTCCCATCACGGGCAAAGCGCTTTTGAGAAAAATATGGCACGCTTTCAGCATAGTGCCATCGCCGCCAAAGGACATCACGACGTCGGCAAAGCGCTCAAACTCCTCAAACGGCAGCACTTTCACATATTCCCGAACGGTGCTGCTCAACCGGCGCGCTGCTTCAGGATCGATGCAGCACGGTACATCCAGCGATTGGAGCATCTGAATAGCGCGTTCCACTGCTTCCAGCGCCTGTGGTTTGCCAAGGTGGACAAATAATCCGATACGTCTCATTGTTCCGCCGATGACTCTGACGACGAAGACGCTTCTGGCGTCGCTGATGGAGGAGAAGATGGGGTATCCGATCCAGACTCAGCAGATGCTTGCGCAGCCTGCTGCGCCTGCCGCTCTTTTTCCAGCGCATAGTTAACGCGCAACACGTGCAGCGCATCCTGAAGAATGCGCTTTTCGGTCTCAGAAAGATTCCCCTGCGTCTTTTCCTCCAGCAATGCCAGCACTTCGATCGAAATTTTCGCCAGGCGCAAATCCACCTGGGTTTGTCCTGTCAGTGGATTTTGCAGTTTGCCTAAGCCGATCATTCCCTGCGTGTAAAATTGCTGAACCAATTCTTCCCACCGCATTATACCAACCATTTCGCTAATTCCACATACACCGATGGAACGATGCGACGATAGCGCTCCAGCGTTTCAAAGGGAACGAATGTCAACTGTCCCTGGTGCTGTCCTACATATCCATCGGTTTTCCCTTCCAGAAGGGCATCAACTGCTACCTTGCCCAGGAAACTGCCCAGAAGCCGATCCCGCACCGTCGGCGATCCTCCCCGCTGAATATGTCCCAACAACGTTACTCGCGACTCAATGCCATACTGCTCTCGAAAATACTCCGCAAATGCCAGCGCGCCTCCTTTCTCGTCCCCTTCAGCAACGACAACAATCACTCGCCGATCCGGTCCAACGCGCTGAATTTCTTCGTACAGACTCTGAAAATCTGTTCGTTCCTCCGGTAGAGCAATATATTCTGCTCCTCCTGCAATGCCGGCATACAGGGCAATATATCCCGACCATCGTCCCATCACCTCGACAAAAAAGATTCTGCCGTGCGACTCTGCTGTATCGCGAATTTTATCAATCGCTTCCATTGCCGTATTGACTGCCGTATCAAAGCCTAGCGATTCATCAATTCCCGGAATATCGTTATCGATGGTCGCAGGAACGCCAACAACGGGAATCTGATGCTCCTGCCACAATGCGTGAGCCGCCTTGAACGAACCTTCTCCTCCGCAGATAATCACTCCTTCAATCCCTGCACGATGGAGCTGCTCTGCACACCGGGCGCGAACCGATGGGTGCAGAAAATCCGGGAATCGGGATGTTCCCAGAATCGTCCCGCCACGTCCAATGATATCAACCGTATCCAGCCGACCAAGCGGGATAAAATCGCCTGCCGCCAATCCCCGCAACCCGGAGCGGATGCCCTGCACCTCGATCCCCCTGCGCTCTGCGTAGCGTACCACCGCCCGAATACAGGCATTCATCCCCGGCGCATCTCCTCCGCTGGTCAGCAAACCAATCCGCTGCATCCTCTTTCCGAACTCTGACCGCAAAAAGACAAATATACAGAAAACCGTTTGGAGAGAGGATCGACTTTCAGCCAACATCTTTTCGTCTTAACATTTTTTCTTTTGAGTCCCACCATTCCACTCAATCGGTCGACACAACAGACAGCGCTGTAAAAAAGCATCGAACGGCGCAACGCGCTACCTCCGTCAGGCGACTTTACATCGCTATCCTCTGTGCCTTTCTACTCCCAGCGTGTTGTTGAGCACCTTCTTAATCCCCCTCGATTCTACGACTTCCACCACTGTTCTTCACAAAATAAACCCTCGCTCAGAACTTTAGGCTGAAATTCCAACAGCGACAAACTACAAGACTTCACAGCACGTTTGCATCATACCGAACAATACAAAGCGTACAAAGATGTTGCAACGCATTGTACTCGGCGGATACAAATCAATCCGAAACGTAGACCTGGAACTTCGCCCCATCAATATTCTCATTGGAGCCAACGGCTCAGGAAAATCCAATTTCATCAGCATTTTCCAGTTTATGAACCGCCTCGTCAACCAGGGAATGCAACGATACGTCGCTCAGGCAGGCGGCGCAAACCAACTGCTTCACTACGGCCGCAAAGGAAGTGACCGCCTCTTCGTAGAACTCTGGTTCCGCACGGACGAATCGCTTCTCAACGGCTATCGCTGCTCCCTGATCCCGACCGATGAAGACCTGCTCGTCTTCGAAGAAGAGTCTGCTGCTTTCCATAATCTCTCCGAGTACCCCGATCCTTATTGGTCAAAAGAGTCTCATACCGTGCACAGCGAAACGCTGTTACCTCAGTGGGTGGAGGAAGAAGACACCGTCTCGCGTTACGTGTTGCAAGCTCTGAAGTCCTGGCAAGTGTACCACTTCCACGATACAAGCCCATCAGCACGAGTCAAACAAACCGGTGACATTTATGACAACCTTTTCCTCCGCCCTGATGCCTCCAATCTGGCAGCGTATCTGTATCTACTCCAGGAACAATTCCCAAAACACTACCGGAACATTGTCGACACCATTCGCCGGGTCGCCCCATTCTTCGGCGATTTCGTGCTCCGTCCATCTCCTTTGAATCCGGACACCATCCGGCTGGAGTGGCAGGAACGCGGTTCCGATATGCTCTTCGGTCCTCACGCTCTTTCCGACGGAACACTGCGCTTTATGTGCCTTGCTACCCTGTTTCTCCAGCCCCCTTCCAGGTTGCCTGCAACTATCATTTTAGATGAACCAGAATTAGGACTGCATCCTGCTGCTATTGCGCTCCTTGCAGAAATGATCCACAGCGCAGCCACCCATACTCAGGTGATCGTTGCAACACAATCTGTCACCCTGCTCAACCATTTTACTGTCGATAACGTGCTGGTCCTTGAGCGCTTCAACGGGGAAACTGTCTTCCAACGGTTGTCCCCGGAAAGCTTAGCCGATTGGCTGCAGGATTATAGCCTGGGTGATCTCTGGGAGAAAAATCTTCTGGGGGGTCGCCCGGTATGAGCAGCTTGGGATTTATTTACGTGGAAGGTCCTTCAGAAGAACAATTTGTGGACCAACTGCTGAAGCCTCACTTCCAGCAGTGGTGCAACCTGACTTTGCAACCAATTGTGTCTCGAACAAAGCGCACCGCTGTCCGAACATTCACCGGCGGTATTACCAGTTACGCCAGGATTCGGAAAGAGATCCACAAACTGTTGCGCCATTCCGCTGCCTTATTTGTCACCACAATGATCGACTTTTATGGACTACCCAAGGATTTTCCAGGACTAAAGCAATTGAACACCCTCCGTTTCGCAACACCTGAGCAGCGGGTTCTCTATCTTGAAAACGAATTCGCCAAGAACATCAACAACAACCGATTTATTCCATTCCTTACCCTGCACGAGTTTGAAACCTTCGTTCTGGTCGATCCCGACCAGTTAGCGGAAGCACTGCCACAATATCGCAGCAGAGCGGCACAACTCAAAAAGCAGATCGGCAACACTCCTCCCGAAGAGATCAACGACGGCTCTGCGACTCACCCTGCTGCCCGTATCACTACATTCTTCCCTGCGTACCAGAAAACCCTCCACGGACCACTCATTGCGCAACGAATTGGACTTTCCGCCATCCGCAACGCCTGTCCCCATTTCCACCAGTGGCTTCAAACGCTTGAACAACGGTGTGCTCAGTAATAGCAGGCTCCAGATGCTCAGCGTGCTGTTTCCTCTCTGAGCCCCGTTTGGCACAGCAAAAAGCGGTACAGTGCCCCCTCTGCCATCAGCTACCGTTTTTCTTTGCGCTGTCGAACAGCTTCAAAGACCAGGATGCCGCAGGCGACGGAAACATTCAATGAGGAGACTCGACCAGCTAATGGGATTCGGACAACCGCATCACATTCAGCAAGCACCTGCGGCTGGATTCCGCTATGCTCACTCCCCAGAACCAGCACGGTTGGAAGGGTCAAATCGACGTCCGTGTATACGGAATCGCCCGTATCAGCCGTACCCAGAATCTGGAAATCTGCCAATTTGCAGTCGCGCAGCGCCTGCACCAGGTGCTGCACCCGTGCCAATCGCAAATGCTCAACAGCTCCCGCACTGGTTTTCCACACCACGGGCGTAATCGGTGCTGTCGAACGCTGCGAAAGGATGACACCGTCAACACCCGCAGCTTCGCAGGTTCGCAAAATAGCGCCCAGATTCTGCGGATCGGTAACGTGATCCAGTGCCACAAGGAGCGGTGTATCGGTTGCGGCATACGCCTGATCGATCAGCTCTCCGATGGAAAGCCACTGGATCGCTGGCAACCGGAGCGCTATCACCCCCTGTGCCTTGCCGGGACTATCTGCCGGCACCACCTGCCGTTGCAGCGTGGCGAATTTCCGTCGATCCATCTGAACACACGGAATTTTCCGCCGCTTCGCCAGCACTCGAATTTGTGTCAGTTCCTTCCCCTGCGTCCCATACCGGATATAAATTTTTTCCAGCGGCGCTCCCGCCTCCAGGGCTTCCAGAACCGGTCGGCGACCGTAGATGTAAAATTCCTGCAACTTCGTCATCGTTCCTCTTGTTTGCAAAATCCCTATTTTTGCATTTTGACGCAGACGGGGCAACAACTAATAGTGCGCAGGGAACAACAGCAGCGATGATATACCGCATCCGATTGACGAATTTCGAGGGTCCGCTGGATCTCCTCCTCTACTTCATCAAGCGCGACAAGCTCAACATTTATGACATTCCCATTGCACGGATCACGCACGAATTTCTGGAGTATGTCCGGCTTATGAAAATGCTCAATCTGGAAGTGGTTGGCGATTTCCTAGTCACTGCCAGTATGCTCCTCCAGATCAAAGCCCGAATGCTACTGCCAAAGCCGGAGTCGGAGGAAACGGAAGAGGAAGATCCACGAACAGAACTGGTTCACCGCCTGCTGGAATACAAGCGTTACAAAGAAGCCGCCGAAGCGTTAGCCGAACGCCATCAGCAGTACCGATACTACCTCTACCGCTCCATTCCCGATCCTACTCCTGCTCAGATGGTGGAGCCAGTGTACAAAAATGCGTCACTGCTGGATCTCCTTACGGCGCTCAAACACGTTCTGGAAAAAGCAGAAAATGCCGCTTCAGAATCCAACGTGCACACGGTCGAACTCCCGCCTGTCTCCGTTGAAGCACAGGCAGAATTCTTGTTAAACGAAGTCAAACGCCACGGGGAAATCACTTTCCAGCAGTTAGTGGAAGGGATGGAACGGCTGGTGATCATTGCAACGTTCTTAGCTTTGCTGGAGCTGATTAAACACCAGATGGTGGGCGTGCGACAGGCTGCCGTGTTCGATGACATCATCGTTTATGAACCGTAACGTCAAAAAGCAGGAAGCCAATGAGCGTCAATTTTTTGCAATATGATCGTGACGAGCAACGCCGCATCCTGGAAGCGTTGATCTTTGCTGCCGATGAACCATTACCGCTGAAATCGATAGCAAAATTTTTGTTTGGTGATACGACCAAACAGGACCAGACGATTTTCGCACCAAACGGCGTTGAAGCACTGCTTCAATCCCTGATCGAGGAAATCAACGAAGAGCTGGAAACCTCGAAGCGTCCCTATCGGATTGTGGAGGTGGGTGGCGGATACCAGTTTGCAACGCTGCCAGAATTTGGCAAAATCGTGAGTTCCTATCTGCAACTCAAAGCAGCTCGCCGACTCTCCCGCGCTGCCTTAGAAACCTTAGCAATTATTGCCTATCGTCAGCCAGTATCGAAACCGGAAATCGAAGCCATCCGGGGCGTGCGGTCGGATGAAGTGATACAGACGCTGCTGCAGCGGGAACTGATTACCATTGTCGGTCGTGCCGATACCATCGGGCGTCCCCTGCTCTATGGAACAACGCCGGTGTTTCTGAAAACCTTTGGTCTCAACAGTCTGGAGGATCTGCCTCGCCTGCGTGAACTGGAAGAGCTACTCCAACAGCCAGAAGAAGGGGAAGAAGTCGTAACGCTGGTGGCAACCGAAGATGTCAAAGAAACGCTGGAAGCGCAATTTCAGGAACGGGTCACCTCGGTTGAGCCTTTACCTGACGAAGGCTCATCCTGACAGGCGCACTGGTTTGATCCGTTCGATCGTCTTGTGCAGTTGCTGAACGGATAGTGTGATGAACGAGAAAAGAATGCGAGAGGCTGGTTCACCGATTGCTGCAACACCTTCATCGGAGGATCGGGAATTTGAAGCAACACTGCGTCCCCGACGCTTCGAGGAATTCATCGGGCAACGGTCGCTGCTGGAAAATCTTCAGGTCTTTGTCCAGGCTGCCCGGCAACGACAGGAGCCGCTGGATCACGTCCTGTTGAGTGGTCCGCCGGGACTTGGCAAAACAACCTTAGCGCATATCATCGCTGAGGAAATGGGGGTAGCACTGCGGGCAACCTCCGGACCGGTAATGGAACGGGCTGGGGATCTGGCAGGAATTTTGACCAATCTGGAAGAAGGGGACGTGCTCTTCATCGATGAAATCCACCGCCTGCCGACTACGGTGGAAGAATACCTCTACGCAGCAATGGAAGATTTCGTGCTGGATATCGTCATCGACTCCGGTCCCTCAGCGCGCTCTATTCAATTGCGGCTTCCGCGATTCACGCTGGTTGGCGCCACAACCCGGATGGGACTGCTGACTGCTCCGCTGCGTTCCCGCTTTGGCATTGTCCATCGCCTGGACTACTACTCCGCTGAAGACCTGTTTCATATCGTGATGCGATCAGCTAAAATCTTAGGTGTTCCGATTGAACCCGAAGGCGCTGCTGAAATTGCTCGCCGCTCTCGTGGAACGCCACGGATCGCCAATCGCCTGCTGCGTCGCACCCGCGACTTTGCAGAAGTCAAAGGTGATGGGGTCATTACAAAAACCATTGCACAAATGGCGCTGGCAGCGCTGGAAGTGGATGAATACGGACTGGACGAAATGGACAAACGCATCCTGCTGACCATCATCGAAAAATTCCACGGCGGTCCGGTCGGACTCAACACGATCGCTGTTGCTGTCGGCGAAGATCCGGGCACGCTCGAAGAAGTCTACGAACCCTTTCTCATCCAGCAGGGTTTTCTCCACCGCACACCGCGAGGACGGGAAGCAACACCTCTGGCGTTCCGCCACTTCGGCTATCGCCCTCCCAGCGCCCCCGAAACCCCTTCGCTGTTTACGGAATCGCCGTAAATCCCAGATTCAATACTGTGCTATCTCAACACAACCCGACCGCTCTGTTCACAGCATCGCTGTAAATTCTTCTCTTTCTGCGACCATTCCACCGGTTCTCCGTATTTTTGTAATCTTTGTCAGACAATTGGAGCAGTGCTATGCATCCTTACATTCCCAACACGGAAGACGACCGCAAAAAGATGCTGGCTGCTATTGGGCTGAACCACATCGACGAACTTTTTAACGTCATCCCCGAAGAGCTCCGACTGAAAGAGCCGCTCAACCTTCCCGACCCGAAGTCAGAGTGGGAAGTCCTGCAACAACTGACCACCTTAGCGGAGCAGAATGCTGATGCAACGCATTACACCTGTTTTTTAGGTGGCGGTGCGTATGATCATTACGTTCCCACCGTCGTCCCCTACATCATCGCCCGTCCGGAATTTCAGACGGCTTACACGCCGTACCAGCCAGAAGTATCGCAGGGCACCCTCCAATCCATTTTTGAATACCAATCGATGATCTGTCGACTCACCGAAATGGAGGTTTCCAACGCTTCGCTGTACGACGGCGCAACGGCATTAGCAGAAGCAGCTTTGATGGCAACGGCGATTACGAAACGCCCGCTGCACTACATTGCCGGCACCATTCATCCCAACTACCTGCGGGTAATGCAAACGTATGGGACGGGCAAATCCCTGGAATTTCGCACCTTTGCTCAACCGGACGGGACCGCAGATCTTGCAGCGCTACAAGCAGCGATGGAGCAGGAAACGCCAGCTTCGATCATCTTGCAGAATCCGAACTTCTATGGAACCATCGAAGACGGACAGCCCCTGGCGGACTTAGCCCACCAGCATAATGCACTGTTCATTGTTTCCGTCGATCCCATCTCTCTGGGTATTCTCCAACCGCCCGGAGCATACGGTGCTGATATTGTCACTGGAGAGGGGCAATCCCTGGGTATTCCGCTCAGCTTCGGAGGTCCGTATCTGGGCATCTTCGCAGCTCGCAAGAAATACATCCGTTTTATGCCAGGGCGCATCGCCGGCGCAACGGTGGATGTGGACGGCAAACGCGGCTTTGTACTGGTGCTGCAAACCCGTGAGCAGCAGATCAAGCGGGAGCGGGCAACGTCGAACATCTGCACCAATCAAGGGCTAATGATGTTAGCCGCAACCGTTTATATGGCGCTAATGGGCAAACAGGGCATTGCGGAAGTCGCGACACAGGCAACGCAAAAAGCCCACTACTTAGCTCGCCGCATTGCAGAAATCCCCGGCTTCTCACTGCCAATCGAGAAACCGTTCTTCAAAGAATTTCTCGTGCAAACTCCTGTTCCGCCCGGCACCATTCTCCAGCGACTACAGGAAGAAAAAATTCTCGGCGGCATCGACACCTCGCAGTGGGAGGGACTGATCCCCGGACTCCTCATCGCCGTGACAGAAAAGCGGACGAAAGCAGAAATGGACCGCTACGTAGAAATCCTCAGGGAATTCCAGGCGGCGTAAGTGCACCTTCCCAGCAGCGGCGATCAGACAGTCATTGAGAGCCTCAGCCCCTTCCGATCCAGCGCAATCAAAGACACCGCAGGGGTGTAGCAGCGCTCCGCCCCTGTGCAGCATCGCTTCTCTCCAATTCCGTATACCCCACCGGGAATGCACGCCCTTAGGCGTGCATCTACTGGGAGCGCACACTCCCGCGTGCATGCTCTGCCGACGAAACTCCGCGC
>JALWUI010000165.1 GCA_027082775.1 Candidatus Kapaibacterium sp. | reverse complement strand
CTGTGTTAGTGGTGGGCGCCTCAGTGAAGGGTGCCGCTCGGTGGCTGAGTATTGGCCCGGTGCGGTTTCAGCCGTCTGAATTCGCAAAGTTTGCTTTGATCCTGTATCTGGTGTTTTTGCTGGTCCAGAAGCAAACGTATATCCGTGACTATCGCCGGGCATTGATGCCGCTGCTGGTGTGGATTCTGGGCGTTGCAACGCTGATTGCACTGCAACCGAATTTATCGACTGCGGCGTTAATTGTCGTTATTGGACTGTTTCTCCTGTGGTTGGGGAATGTTCCGTTTTATCAGTTGGCAATAGTATGGATGGTTTTCGGCGGCATCGGGGCAGCCTATGCTGTGGCGGCACCATATCGATTGGATCGACTGAACGCTTTTTTGCAGGCTCTGGAAACCGGACACTATCCGAGTTATCAGATACAGCAGGCTTTGCTGGCGTTTTCAAATGGGGGGATATTCGGTGTTGGTCCCGGACATAGTGTGCAGCGCGCTTTGTTCCTACCAGAATCCTACGGAGACTTTGTATTTGCTATCATTGGGGAGGAGTATGGATTTGTTGGTTGTGCTGGCGTGTTGATTCTCTTTGTCATTATTCTCTGGCGAGGGATGCGGATAGCGGCCCAAAGTCCAGATCTCGAAGGATATCTCCTTGCTGCTGGTATTACCTTTGCTATTGGATTGTACGCAGTGGTCCACGTCGGAGTCAACCTTGGGGTTCTGCCGACTACTGGTTTGCCTCTGCCGTTTGTAAGCTATGGGGGAACATCCTTACTGTTCCATGCTGCTGCTGCTGGTGTCGTGCTGAATATTTCCCAACAAGGACAGCAGTAGTTGTGCTCGATGGAACGGAGCGAGTTCTGTCGTGCCCTGTTTCGCCTCCAGCGACAGGTGCTGCTGGTAGGATTGACTGGAGGAATTGCTGCTGGAAAAAGTACAGTTGCAGCAATGCTTGCCCAACAGTATCCCGTGCTGGAAGCAGATCGTATAGCAAAGAGCCTATACGAGGATAGTGACGTTGTTGAGCAGCTTCGCAGGCGCTGTCCGGCATTGTTTTATCAGGGGAAATTGTTGTCACAGCAGGAAATTGCACACAAGATTTTTCGTGATCCGCAATTGAAGCAATGTGTTGAACGAGTGTTGTATCCCTATGTGTTTGCGCAATTAGTTCAGCGTACACAACGCTATGTGGAGGCTCAGGTTCCTGTCGTGATTCACGAAAGCGCATTGCTGGTAGAAGCACATATTGCGCATTGCTATACTTACATTGTATGTGTGGCAGCGCCACTGGAATGCCGAAAAGCGAGGGTGCCACCTTTTCTTCGCGATACGTGGGAACTGCGGATGCAGGCTCAATTACCACAGGCGCGAAAATGCGCTTCTGCTCATTATGTGATTTACAATGCCGGTTCACGCCGCCAGCTTGAGCAACAGGTCAGGCGGTTGCAAAGCTGGTTAGAACGTCAGCGTCGCCGGTTACTGATCCGAAGGTAGCACCGTCAGTTTGTCAATGTTTTCCCGAACGTGTTGTGCCGATTGGTGTAGCGCTTTGAGTTCATCGTCTGTAAGCTGGATTTCCACGATTTCTTCAACGCCGTTTTTCCCCAGTTTGACCGGAACACCACATACCACATCGTGGAGCTGGTATTCGCCTTCTAAGGCGACGGCACACGGAAGAATGCGTTTTCGATCTTTCACGATAGATTCTACCATCTCAACGGTGGAAGTGGCTGGTGCATAGTAGGCACTGCCGGTTTTTAGATAGTTCACAATTTCACCGCCGCCTTTGCGGGTGCGTTCTACAATGGCGTTGATTCTTTCTTCAGGTAGTAGATCTGTTAGCGCAATACCGGCGACGCGGGTTAATCGGACAATGGGCACCATATCGTCACCATGCCCTCCCAGCACGAAAGCCTGGACATCTTTGACAGAAACACCCAATTCCAGAGCAATAAAAGTGCGGTATCGCGCTGTATCCAGAACGCCTGCCATCCCCATCACTTTGTTCCGTGGGAGCTTTGTTAGTTTCCACGCCAGATAGGTCATCACATCCAGAGGGTTGGCAACAATAATGAAGATAGCGTTGGGGGAGAGGGCAAACGATTGCTCAACACAACTTTTCATAATGTCGGCATTCTTTGCCAGAAGGTCATCCCTGCTCATCCCCGGTTTGCGGGGGAGCCCGGCAGTAATGATCACAATGTCAGAATTTGCGGTAGGTTCATAGCTCACCGTTCCAGTCAGGTGAACATCAGCACCAATAATTGGCATTGATTCCAGGATGTCCAGCGCTTTTCCCTGAGGAATACCATCCACGATGTCGACCAGCACGATTTCTTGGGCTAATTCTTTGAGTGCCAGCAAATGCGCCGTTGTTGCTCCAACGTGTCCAGCACCAATGACTGTAATTTTCATTTGGAATCCTTTCTGTTATCACACTTCGTTGAGCGCAACGATTATGCACTTACAAAACTACAAAAATTTTGGCAGGCATCGAACAGACACCTGACAACGAAGTGTCCAGCGGATAGACAGTGTCAGGTTTTCCTGACAGTAAGCGTAAGCAACGGTTGGCAGTCAGGATGACAATGAGGGGATTTTGTCGGGGGTGAGTTGCGGATGGTATGGTTTTTGATAGGAAAGAGGCGGTGTGCAGTAGGTGGGGACCTACGACGGTTGAGTGTGGGTGCCGCTGCTGGTGAGGCTACAAATGATTGTTATTTGAGAAATTGGTTGTATATTTGCCAATTCGTAGTCTCGCGGCAGGGCGCCCGTAGCTCAACTGGATAGAGCGTTGGCCTCCGGAGCCAAAGGCTGGGGGTTCGAGTCCCTCCGGGCGCACGACATTACAAATAGTAGCGTTGGCATAGAGAGCAAACGGGGTTTATGGTGCAGGTTGCAAAGTTAGAAAAGCAGCGCGTTCGGAAACAGCAGCAACAGGGACAGCAGGGGATACCAGTTGTTGAAGAAGTGAAGCAATATGCTCCCTGGATAGGATGGGGGATTGTTGGAGTCTTACTGCTTGTGGGCGGGATTGTTTACTATGTTCAGAATCGCCACGAGCAAAATCGAAAAGCATTGACCGCACTGTCCAGAATTCTGCCATATTTCGAGCGGGGAGAATACCAGAAAGCACTGGAAGGTGATCCGGGTAAGCGGATTCGAGGAGAACAGGTGATTGGACTGAAGCAAATAGTGGAGCAGTATAGTGGAACGCCCGGTGCTCAGATAGCCGCTTTATTCGCAGGGCATGCATTGACGCTGCGGGGGAAATTTGATGAAGCGAATTCTTATTACGAGACAGCGTATGAGAGTGAGGCACTTGATGTGCGATTAGGTGGGTTAGGAGGGATAGGGACTGTCAGCGATGCTGCGTTTCACTATGCTGAAGCAGCGGAAAAATGGGGGGAAATGGCAGAGCAGGCAAAAGAACGGAGTGAATATCAGCGGTATCTCTTGTATAGTGCTCAGTTGTACGAGGTAGCAAAGCAGCCTGAAAAAGCAGAGCAACTGTATCGAGAAATTATTTTGACAACACCGTTTTCTTATTACGCTGGATTTGCAAAATCCGGATTGGTTCGCTTGGGGAAGGCGATTGTTCCAGAAACTATTGAATCACAGGAATGAGGAATCAAAAAGTGAGTAACAATTATAAAGGTGAGGGACCTATGCAACGGTGGATTCGTACTTTTTCCGTAGTTGTCGTCGCACTGTTCAGCATTTTGCATTTGCTGGCACAACCGGTTAAAGAAATTTCCGGGGTTTTGCCGAGTAATCAAACGCGTATCTTTCTCAAGGATACGCTGTACCGCATTAGCGGTACTTATAAGATTGAAGGGACGTTGCTTATTGAGCCCGGAACCAAGGTGGAGTTTCTGCCGAACGGGCGGATTATTGTCTGGGCTGGCGGTCGATTGATTGCCGATGGTCGGGTGACTGCAACGTACAATCCCAATGTGATCGATCCGCTGGATCCACAGTATACGCAGTTTGAGGACGGATACGCGGATCTGGATTATTTCGCCTATCCGAATGTTGTTTCCGCCTCGGTAATCAATGAACCAACGGTGAACATTTCGAAGCGAGAAGATATTTTTAACATCAATTTGAGTAGTACCGATTCCCGATTGCAGAATTTGCCAGCAGGGAAGGCGATTATTTACAAGGCTTCTCGCATTGAGTTTGCCGATATCGATCCAAATTTGAAAGTAACGCCGTGGTCGCGGCCCGGTGGAGGATCAGTCAATGTAGTCGCAGGACGGATCACTTTTGAAGGGCGTCCGGTCAATAGCTTTTCTCGAGAATGGGGACACATTATTGTGCTGCCGGGAGCCAAAGCAGCGTACTTCCGGGATGTTGATTTCAAGAATTTCCGTAAAGATACTACTGTTGATCGGGTGCCAATTTATCAGCCGCCAACGCCAGGCGTTGCAGCGCAGTATGAAGCTTTCAATAAGCGGCTGTTGTCGATGACAAATGGATCCGGAGGAGCATTGACCACGTTCTCCAGCCGTACGTGGTTGGTGAATTGTGTGTTTGAAAACAATATGGCTCGATATCGAGGAGGTGCTGTCCAATTTTTGCAGGCTCCGTTAGATGATTTTGGACCGGGAGGAACACCAGCAGTGTATCCTTCAGTTGATCTGGATAATTTGGGCGTTGGATACTATTCCACCGATCCGATGAATGCCGTCAATCCTAATGTTACGGATCCGGAAACTGGAATGCCGATCAATCAACAGATTCGAGCAATTGATCAGTTGATGTATCCCACCAGTGAGCCATTAACAGATTTGCAGCGGCAGGCAGTGGATGATGGACGTTTAGCCATCTATCTTGGACGAGTCCGGCAGTTGACTTTCCGGAATAATAAAGTGCTGCTGGCAGATGTAGTGCAAGTATATGATCAAAATGGAGTGCCCATCGGCATTCAAGATAATATGGACGAAGCGGCAACGGTGGATCCGTATCACGACTATAAAAACCAGGCTTTTGGTGGCGCGGTGTATATCGCCGGACGGAACTTGATGGAGATTTCGCTGGGTGATAATCAAGGCTTCGAATCAGATCGGGATTTTGTGATCTTCGAAGGCAATCAGGCGATCAATCTGCAACCCGTAACGCCGAATAACGGAAAGACAACCCAGGGAGCAAAAGGTGGTGCTGTTTATGTTGGGGATGCAACCTCTGTCATTTTTGCAGGACGATTTAAAAATAATTCTACCTCAACCCCCTTTAATACGAATCCTGCCGATTATTCTCAGGGAGGAGCCATCTATGCATCAGCGAATTCTCCGCGCATTCAAGTGCGTTCCAGCTATGATGTGGATCAGGGTGGGGTTGAAACAGTCTTTGAAGAAAATTCGGCAGCACGTGGTGGTGCTATCTATACGTTCCTGTTGGTTCCAACCAATGCAGTGAATCTGTTGCCTTCTCCGACAATCGGTGGATCCAATGCGACCGCCGTTACCCGAGGATACGGGTATAAAATTCGCTTTGTTAATAACGAAGCTTCCCACGATGGTGGTGCCATTTATGCCAAGAAGCGTGTTAGAGTTTACGGGGCAGGAGGCGTGTTTGGTACCACCATCAACTACGGTGCAGGTTATCGAGTAGAGTTCAAAGGTAACAAAGCTGGCTTTTCCGGTGGTGCTATTAGTGTGGTAACGTTTAGCTCGCTGGATCCTGATGATCGCTCGATTGATTTAACTCGCGTGCTTTTTGAGGATAACGTTGTTGGAGACACGGTGTTCTTGAAGAAGTATTTTGGCAATATTACTTCGGGGCTTTTGGCGCAGGTCCGTGGTGGTGGAGCGATCTATGCGTTTAATGCCGAAGTGAAGTCGGTCCGCGCTGTGGAGTTCTTGCGGAATAAAGCTTACAACGGTAATGGCGGTGCATTGTGTATCGTTGCACCGGATGTCAGCGTCAACCGATATTTCCTGACGGATTTCGATGCTGTCAGCGGCAATACCTACACTACTGGTGGTGACGATGTTTACACCTATGGTGGCAGTGTTGATGCGGATGTACGCTCATTGACCCGGTTCCTGGAAAATGAGGCGATTCCCAATATGGATCAAATGGGGAGTGGTACAACGCAGCCACAAACCGGTGATGTTTCTCGATACCATCCGGGAACGAACATTCCGGAGAATGGAACCGGATTGGGCGGTGCTATCTATATCGTTGATCAACCAATGGCTTCTCGTGGCGATATGTTTGTCTTTGATCGTGTCCGCTTCCAGGACAACAAAGCATATTCCGGGGCTGTTGTTTACTCGGATAATTATGACTTAGCACTTGTGTTCAATCGATGCCTGATTACAGGGAATGTTGCAACCTCTGAGATCGGGAAGGATCAGAACGTTATTACCGGTCCGTACGTAAATGGGCAGAATGAGGCATCCAGTGATCTGGCAGGAGCTGTGTTGTACGGTGATGTTGTAGGACCGTATCCCAGTGATGACTACTCCGTTTTGGCAAATGCTATTTATGACAATTCCGCTCGGTTTTTGATTCGTCTGCCGGATGCTCCGAATACAAAGGGAGTGCTGGCAGGTACAACAGGAATCGGTTATGGTGGGGTGAATTTGCTCCAGGGGAATTACTGGGGTGAAACCGGACCGGATGTTCATACTATCATTGTAGATCGGAACGCGGTTCAAGAAACCTTCTTTATTGGTGGCGATCCGAATGAATCGCAATTGCCATTTGTCCAGGGCGGCAGCGGGAAACAACAGGGACCGTTTGAGTCTTTGAGTAAGTACTCTTACACACCGATTCCGGTCTCGGATGACTTTACCGTGAGCATTCCCGAAAAATACCTCCAGCAAGGGGTTGTGTATGACATTTTCGACAAGGGAACAGATATTAAAACGGCAGATTACTCGAAGCGGCGACTTGCACGGGTCGAAGACTTTGCTGTTGGTATTCCGCCACATCTTCGAACGTATAGCGCTGATCCGAACGACCCGAATTATAGCGAGCATTATGCTGGTAAAGTAGTACGGCGCTGGACCCGAGATCCTTTTGTGGCTGAAAGTGATCCCAATATTGCTGCACTGCAAACGGAATTTGTAGGAGATCATCCCATTGGATATCCGCTCTTCTTAGAAGCGTGGGCAGATTACTCTGGAGCAGCGGAGCTGAACAACAATGATGAGCGGGCATTCCACGAAACCGTCTTCTTTGTCATTAACAACAACACTGGTGACTTTATCCGGGTGAACTTAAAGCAGATTGATAAGACCAGTGAAGTTTTCCGTGGTCGCGTTGAGTTTGTGCCCGATTCGGCAGATCGGAATAATAATCCGTTTATTCGCCGGACGGCTGAGGGATTAGCAAACTTTGGTTCAGGAGCAACATTGCTTGATTACCTCTATCGTAATGCCCAAAATGAGGACTTAGCAGTGCTGCGTGGACGAAAATATGAACACAGTGAGGATCGGTTGGGTGGAACAGGATTTCAGTATTCCAACCGTCCCGATCTACCAGCTTCTACGAATGGTGGTGAAAATGTGGTTTATTTCGCTGGTGAGAAGTATTCTGCTTTGCCAGTGAATGTTGGGGATGAAATCCTGATTGTTTCACGGACGGTATTGTGGCGTGAGGGCGTGAACGCTGCAATCAATAAGGGAATTACCTTCCGCATTGCTGCATCTACGAAGCCACCGGTATGGACGGGGAATATTGTGGATCTGCAAGAAGTGCAGCCGGCAGAATTGCAGAATCTGATAATGTTGAAGGAAGACATTAGCTATCCACGTCCGGCAGGGAGTGGTATTGGACGGGATTCGATTCTCACAGCGACAGCAGTGGACACCAATAAATTCTATGATCCACGATCCGTGTTCTTCCCGGATCAGTACCCGGCGTTGACCTATGAGTGGGAAGTTGCACCGGGTAGTGGTTTGTCCTATTGGCTGGATGCTGATACGCTCTTCTATAACGTACCCTCGTACTATGGTGCTATCAGCTACCTGCAATTTAAAGGACAGCCAACGAATCCATTCGTTGTGCCGGGCGGTGAAGAAGTAGTTGTGCGGGTCCGCAATTGGGCGCCATCCGCAGAAGTGGTGGATAGCCTGAAGAAATTGGGATTGAGCGACGAGGAAATCGCTAAGTACATCTACCTGTATCGGGATTATCTCAACGCTACTGTTTATGATAGCGATAATGCGCGCTTCTTGCAACAGGATACTGTCAACTATGCGTGGGATCATACCATTGAGTATCGATTCCGAATTCTGGTTATCGACAGTATTCCGGTGTTCACCGCTGTTAATGCTCGCTGCCAGACTAATGATACCCTGATTGCAAGTGTGACAGATTCCTTGCGCTTCGACGTTGATTTTGATACGGATGATGAGGCGGAAGATTCAGTAGCTGCTGCCCAGGGATGGGATTTCCGATACGGGAAGGTTGCGTATGGATTTGCAACGGTAGGTGTTCGGAATAATCCGGAAGATACAGCCGTTGGCGGATTGTCACAGGTGCGTCCGCAGTGGTTAGCTCCAGAGTACTTGCAGGATGAGAGTGGCAATCCTGATCCTTATGCTGCTGCGTTCACTGAGAAAGGCCTCTTGCGGGCTCGGATTGATTCGGCAACAGCACGGTCAACTTTGTTGAAGCCCATATCGCAGTATAACCAGTGGTTGTACACTGATACGATTATTACTGTTGTTGTCCACGATGGTCACGGTGGGGTCAATATGATTACCAAGCCGATCCTGATTAACTTCTCACCGTTGATTGTAACCGATCAGGTGGCTGTTGCTGTAGAGGATGAAGAGTATAATGCTCAATTGTTCGATACGACACGGGTCATTAAGGTCTACGATCCCAACTTTGACCAGCGGCATACCTTTGAGTTGTTGTATGAACCGACAACCGGTATTCTGCGGGATCCGTGCTATCCCGAAGCAGGAAACTGGGATGAAATCACGTCGCGTGCCAAGACCCCACGATGGCTGAAGATTGATCCTGAGACCGGTCGACTGTACGGAATTCCGCGGGTGGAAGATGCGCCACGCCTGGGCGCCAATGCTGATACGATCACGGTGTTGGTAACTGATGAGTATGGTTTGACGCACGTCAAGCAGATTCCCATCGAAGTTCAGATGGTCAATCATCCGCCTGCATTGTATCGAGATCCGCTGGTGGAATGTGTCGATGTGGGTGAACAGTATAGTGAGCAAATTACCTTGACCGATCTGGATCTGAAGCGGACATTCCCCGATGATGCGGTAGAGGAAATTACGCTGACTGTTACGCAACCGTCTGGATTTACCGTTGATCCTTCTACCGTCACAGGGAGTGGAATTGATACTGTTGTGGTAACAGTCTCAGGAACGGTTGATAACAATACACCGCGCAATCCGGATGGAACGGTAACGATTGAAATTGTAGCGGTGGATAAAGAAGGTGAGCAGGCAACCCTGACCTATCGGATTGCTGTTTCCGAAGAAACCGATTTTGTCAGCACAATTCGCATTGAAAATGCCGCTGGTGCTTATCAGATTCTGGAATGGGGAACCGCTATCAATGCGACGACCGGGAAGGACGCAGATCTGGGTGGTATTGGGAAGCTGGATTCCAATTACTGTGAATTTGAAATTCCGCCCATTCCGCCAGCAAACATTTTCGATGCTCGGTGGATGATTCCGGAACGGACAGGAATCTTACGGAATATCGTTCCCAAGTCCTCAGATCGGCCACTGGAAGCAGGGTTCCAGGCGGGATACGGAGATCAATCGGGGGCGCTTTATCCGGTGACGATTAGCTGGGATAAGAATACGGTGCCATCGCCGTTCCCCGGAATTGATTGGTATATGCGAGATGCGAATTCCAAGGGGAATGTGTTCTATATCAATATGCGCACTGGTCATTACCGGGCATCGGCTGGCGTTGATATTCAGGATGATAACGGGCAAATCACGGTCACAGTTTACGATACGAAGATTACCGGATTCGAGATCGTCAAGGATTCCTCAACGGCTGTTAGCGTTGCAGAAGGTCATCAGCCAGCAGGTGTGCGGATTAGTACCTATCCCAATCCGATTGAAGAGCAAGCAACGGTGGTTGTTACAACGGACCATCCAACCCACTTGAAAGTAGAAGTGGTAGATGTGATGGGACAAACCGTGCAGGTGCTTGGGCAGGCAAAAGTTGCTGCTGGCACTTATCGGTATGAGTGGAATGTTGTGAATATGGCCGGGCAACGTGTAGCAGCGGGGTTGTACTTCTATCGCATTGAGTTGGATGACCAGGTGCTGCTCTATCCAGTGACCGTTGTGCGGTAAGTACGGCAAAATGTTTCCGGGAGCTCCTTTGGTATAAAAAAGGAGTTCCCGGAGAACAGATAAAACGGTGACAGTTAAAATGTTGGAATAACATAAAGGGAAGAGTTATGAAGTTGCAGCAACGGATTTTTTCTGTGGCAGCATTTGCTGTAGGGCTTCTTTTGTTGCCTGTAGCAAACACTTTTGCACAGATTTATTCTTACTTTACCAATACGATTGAGAATGCACCCTATCAGGAATTACCAACAGACCGGGTAGTGCTCCCGGCTGAGGATTTTCGGGATCCTTTGAATTCGAGTATTCTGGATCCGGACGATGGATTTTATTATAATCCTGTGACGCAGGAATTCGGCATTGAGTTGCCGTTTGAATTTGAATTTGATGGACAGCGATATACCCGAATTCAGGTCAATGTTAATGGTTTTGTTCAAGTAGGGGATTTGCCAGCCGTTTTTGGGACGAATGATCCCAACAATATGTTCAGCAAGAACTCTCCTAATGGGGTAATTGCTCCGTTCTGGGGGGATCACTATTATCGTACGCCCAGTGACGTTGGATTTATGCCGTCGGAAATTTCTTATTACATTTCCGGACAACCCGGTTCACGGGTGCTGACCATTCAGTGGAAGAATTTGAACGTGAATTATTTCTTTGATCCGACTGATCCTAATAATCCCAACGCAGCTAATCCAGCACCGCAGCCTTCCAGTATTGCCAATTTCCAGGTGAAAATCTATGAATCACCGGCTGTTGGCGAGCCAAAAACGGGCGATCAGGGGAATATTGAGTTCCATTATGGAATCATTGGTGGCATTCCAGGTATTACAAAGATTAGTGGTTCTGCGGTAGGATTGGAGTCAGTCTCGCTGACGCAGGGAGGAAATACCTCTTTTATGAATGGGCTTTTCATAGAAGATAGCACTTCCAGTGCTTACATTCCTGGATATGATGGGCAGGATAGTGTGATCAAGAGCCAGCGATTGACCAGCATCTGGCCCCCGTCTCGCGCAAATAACAACATTATTGTATTTATCGCTACGCCGAAACCGGGTATCGCTGGATGGGGAGATGGTGATGCCAATATGTCTCAAATTCCCGGACAATTGCATGCGGGATTGCCACAGAATCGGTATGTGACACTCAATGACGTGTTAACCATTCTCCGGGCGGTAGCGCAGAATCAGCCCCTGGATAGCTTGATGTTCCGACAGGCGTACCACGCAGATGTGAACCACAATGGACGTTTCTGGTATTCTTCCCGGAAGCTGGATAATAGCGGCGATTCCCTGGATCAGGACGGAAACTTGGTTGTCTATCGTCGGGAGTGGCCAGTAAAAAGCGCTGGGGTTTATGATGATCTGCCTGCCGATGATTCTCGGAACAACTTGTACTTCCAGGCAAATGAATACGATGCTGCATTGATTTTGAACTACATTGCCGGAAAAGTGCCAGATCTGCCCTGGCTGCTGGATACCATTCCGGGATATGGGAAGGCAGCGGCGGTAATGCGAGCAACAACCATAGAATTTGGAACAGCCGAAGCAATAGGCAATGGAATGGTGAGCATTCCAGTTCGGCTCAATGGATATGTGCATTCGACCGTTGGATTTACTTTTACAGTTTCCAATGCTACCATTGAAGAATTCGTTGGGGTTGCTGGCCGGGATCAGAGATTGTATACGCAATGGAGTGGAAACCGTGTGGCGGTAGCAGGAACTGGAGATTTTGCTCCCGGAATCGTGGGATATTTGATTATTCGTCCTGCAGGTAGCACTGTGACGATTTCAGATCTTCGGTTTAACGACGTCCAGCGCAAAGGGACAACCTTAATGATTGCAAATGCTGGTATGGAGCAAGCCGCGATCCAGATTTTCCCGAATCCCTTTGTGAACGAAGTTCAGATGCGATATGTTGCTCCTGAGACGGGGCATTATACAGTCCAGATCGTCAACGAGTTGGGACAGAAGCTTCGAACACTGTGGGATGGTCATTTGGAAGCTGGGCAAATGCAGCAGTTGCGCTGGGATGGTAAAGATGGAAGTGGGAATCCAGTGGCAACAGGTATCTATTTCTGGCAGATTGTCCAAGACGGACAGGTTGTTGGCACTTACCAAGTAGCAAAGCGATAAAATTGTCATAGACAAAGCGTATAGCAAACAGTTGTAGGACTGTGATTAAAAGAGTTTTTTATTGTGAGTTCTTTGAGAAATTGAAGTGGTTGGGAACGCTCCTGAGTTTGGTTAGTGGGAGTTTCCCAACAGCGGCTCAGGTGGTCGGAATCCAGAGTCAGCCGGTGGATATTTGTGGATCGGTGCAGCGAGTGATTCTGGTGGTAACCGTTGGTACGGTTCACGTACAGGATAGTTTGCTATCATTTGCGGTCGAGATTGGGTACGATCCATCGAGGTTTGCGCTAACGACCCTATTGAAGACGAATACGCTGAGTGAGATGATGGACTTTGTTCAGATGCATACAGTCGAAGATGGCGTCGTGGTCGTAGAAGGTGGCAATGTTCAGCGTTTTCTGCACAATGCTGAACCTCAGAAAGCGCTGGTAGCAATTGCAGGGAATGTGCGTGAGCCTCGATGTCCGGATACGAGTTATGTTGCGCTGCGCCGGGTGACTTTTGGTCGACTCCATAATAATACCGTTATCGATGTGCCGGGTACTATCGGGAATGTCGATCCTGTCGTATTGATGATTCGGGACGAATTCAGCAGGCAAGCTCGATTGAATGTATACCCGTATGATACGGTGCTGACGATCCCGGTAGATACATTACAATTCACAATGGAGCTCCAGAACATATTTAACAATCGCGTTGATACGGTTGCTCTGTATTTCAAGCAACTGGATGGTAGTGGTGAGGTGCAACAATTGCAATTGTTCCCTATCGGAGATTTAAAGTGCGATCAACCAGAATGGAGTGCAGAGCAGCAACGGTATGAATGGCAATGTTATGGAGACTCCAACTGGAGCTCGACAGCGTGTTCAGTGCGGGTAGTGCTCAATACGACGTCGGCAGATACAGTGAGCTTTGCAGTGGGCATATTTCAGGCGTTGCCGGTTTGTCATTGCGTTACGCAGTTTGACACGAGTCGTATAGTGGTCAAATGGCGACAGATAAGTGGTGTAGAAACAGAGCCAGTAACGCGATGGAAGCTCATATCGGAAGGAACGGATGGTATAGAAGTTCACACCAGGTTGCCAATGACGAAGATTGAAGTTTACGATAGTATGGGACGAAAAATTCTGGATGTTCCAATACAGACGGGAAAGCAGTATTACTGGATTCCGACAATGACCTGGAGCCGTGGATTGTACGCTATTGCTTTTTGCTATGGGCAAGAGCGACATATTGAGTGGATATACAGGAAATAGAAGAGCAAAAAGGGATGTTTATAAAAGTCAAAGGAAACAGAATGATGGCAAAGTTTTCTCCGTTTATCCGTAAGGTTAGCGCATTGCTGGTTGTAGCCCTGGTTGCTGCAAGTAACATTTTAGCACAGGTGGAACCACCATCGCTGCCTCAGCTTGGTTTGGTATTGCAAGAGCCAGCTTATGGTGAGTACCAGCAAAATATGCAGATCCGGTATCCGGGGCTGCGGATATGGTATCCTATTGCCCCTCTGGGTAAAGAGGATCATTATTTGATCGTGCCGGTGTATGTGCGAAATCCCTGGCTTTCCAACACTTTGGCTTCGGCAGAGCCGATCAAAAGTTTTCAGTTCAGCATTCGATATGATAAGCGAGCGCTGAAAGCTGTTGGGGTTCAGATGATTGGAACCCGAGGCAGCGATACCTTTGCTATTGCGAAGCATTTTCAAATTCAGTGGGATGATCGTCCAGATCCTCTTTACAAAACCCGTATTCCAGGAAATACTGGTGATCCGAACGGTCGGCGGATTCGGATTGTCGGAACTTCTTCGGAACCTCTGTCTCCAACAAACTTCACGAATCCAACTCCAGGGGAGCGAGGACAGTTCGACTGGGCGATTCTGCTTTTCGTGAAATTCAAGGTAATGATTCAGGATGATGGAACGAACACGATTAGCGATGTGACGGCTTCCAACACTCCATTGATCATTGCTGCAGATACGATTCGATGGAATGAACGAGATCCGTGGCAATATCCATTCCCAACGACGGGTCCAGATGCAGTGCCCAATCAGCCGCAACCAGAACCTTTCGGCGGTTTGACGAATGAAAATCTTTTAACCTTCAATACAGAACCCACATTGAAGGGAATGGGATACGTGCGTTTAACCCGTATTCCACAGCTTGGATTTAAGCCGGATATTGGTCCCAGCGCGGTAGTTCGAGAAGTACCGGGAACAAATAAAGCTTTGTGGGAGCTGATTGATCCATTGACAATTGACTCTGCTTCGCAGGATCCCCAGGTCGTTACCCGGGAATTGGATGTCGTAAACATCATTGATCAGTCGCGGATTACCGATTTGTTTGTCCAGTCCGATCAGCCGTGGTTGTTGTTCCAGACGGTTGGACAGAAAAACCCCATTCCGCAGCCTTCACGGGAAGGGTATATAGACTACATTGATGAAGGGATCCTGGGGGATATTAACGATCCGCTGGGGAATCCAACCCAGAGCGATCCAACCCTGCGTTTGCGGATTATTTGTGATCCTTCGCGAGTGACGGGACCGGCAGGGGTGTATGTTGGCTATATCACATTCCATTCCCCGACAATGCTGGTGAGCCCTGTGCGGTTGCGAGTAACTTTCATTATATGGCGGAATCCGATCGAGCCGAATGAGGAAATCTTAGTTGAGGATCAGGATGTGACAGGGCGTGGTATTCGTATTACCTTAGAGAGTGCCCAGGGAGTGCAACAAACGCTGATTTTTGGTACTGGCGCCGAGGCTTCCGATGGTGTGGATCCACTGTTTGGTGAAGTTGCAGAAACTGATCCGTTGATGCCCTTTGAGGCACGATGGTATCCACCGGAAACGGATATTCGTATGGGAGATTTGACCGGACGTTCACTGTCACGTGATATTCGAGATGCCCACGCCGATACGACTATCATTTATCTGTGCCGCTTTAAAGCAGAACAGAATGATTATCCAGTGGTTGTAAGCTGGGATATCAGCGACTTTCCGCCAAACGCCCGGCTCTTCCTCCGTGATACTTTGAACGGCTCCATTTTTGGTGTTGATATGCGCAACGCAACGCACGTGGGAGGAACGATCTATTCCTTTACTATTCGTGATGCGCGTATTACATCGTTTATTATCGAGTATGCGACACCAAGAGTGGAGCGATTTGCTTTCCTCCAGAAAGGATGGAATCTGGTATCGCTTCCCGTTCGTCCGGCAGATCCGTTCTGGAAGACAGTCTTCCCAAATGCGCTGGATAAGCCTCGCTACTTCTTTGAAGGTGCCTATTACCAGGAAGACAATCTGCAGGTGGGACGGGGATACTTTGTGAAGTATGGATCGTTGCTGGATAGCATTATTGCCGGGGCTCGGGTAACCAGTGTCGGACGGGAAACGCAATATCAAGTGCGATTGGGTAAAGGATGGAATACGATCGGAGGGTTGTCCGTTCCGGTCAATGTGGATAACATCCAGTTTGATCCGTTGACAGATGTGAGTCCTATCCCAACACGGGTTTCAGGTGTCTACTGGTACAAGACCGACGAAGGGTATAAAGAGGTCAGCGTGCTGGAGCCCGGAAAGGGATATTGGGTAAAGACCGATGAAGAAGGATACCTCCGGCTGGATGCGATGAAGGCTTCGGGCGTCGTTCGTGACCGGAAGCAGGACATTCTGCGCAGCAGTGATGTAGTTGTCATTCGCGATCAAGCCCATCACGTTGGTCGGCTATATCTCTCTCGAGAAAGTGGGATCAGCAAGTGGTTCGAATTGCCTCCAGTTCCTCCGGCAGGATTGTTCGATGTGCGATTTGGAAGCGGTAGTTATGTGGAAAGTGCTGCCAACAGTCCGGTGATTCAATTCCAGGGTGTACAGTATCCGGTCGTGGTTGCCATTGAGAATCCTTCCCAGTCCTACAAGGTTGTGAATCCTGTTACAGGTGAGGTCTTGGGAACAATTGATAAGGGAAGTTCCGAAGCGGTAGTCATTACAGATCCGCGGGTGAAAAGTGTTCAGTTAATGAGCATCGGCGTTGTGTCTGGTGAAGGGATTGCTCTTTATCCGACTCCAGCACAACAATACGTCTTTGTGGAAATTACTGCCCGTGAAGATCAACCGGCACAGGTGGAACTTATCACTGTCTTAGGGAAGAAAATCGCAAGCTATCGGTATGATGTGCATAGCGGTACCCAAACCATAAAATTGAATGTTGCAAATCTGCCCGAAGGGGTTTATGTGTGTCGAGTCAGCCTGGGAGATAAGCAATTTACCCAGCGATTAGTCATTGCACGGTAGCGGTTGTCAAGAATTTGATTGCAAAGTAGCGGAAAGGCAACCATCCAATGAGGGTGGTTGCCTTTTTTGTTTGTGTACCAAAGAATCTTGTTTGAGAAGTAGAGAGCAAAGTAAGTTGGGAGGGAGAATGTGGAAACAGGGTCGATATATTGCTGGGATCTGTATCCTTTTAGGTAGTTGGAGTATTTTTGCTCAGCAAGTAGGAGTAGAACTACAATTTGCCAGCGAACGTCCGAACAGTTATCAGTATACCCTTCAGGCGGGGATTGCTCTTGATGCCACTGTTTGTCTGGACACAGCGCTGGAAGCAGAAATTCCTTTGCTGCCCCCAGAAGGAATGTTTCCGGTGTTTTTGTTGCCCTGTATCGATACTATCACGGGCGTTCCTATTATGACGCAGGAGGATTTTCGACCTGTGCCCCATGCGTCGGATAGCGTTGTACATCAGATTCATATCCAGCGGGATGGATATCCACTGCATATTCGGTGGACAGTTGCAAGTATTGTGGATTCGGCACGCCTGGCTGACCCGTTCGAGGCGTATGTGTATAATCTTACCAAGGAGGATTCGGCAGTAATTGATAATAACGCTGTTGGGGAACTATCTCTCCAAATCTGGTATCGAGCTTCTGTCAGTCGGGTTGTTGAGCATTCTCAAGTTTTCGCTTCTTCTCCAGCGCTTTGCGTTCCCAGAGAGCAGCGATGGATACAGATTCAGCGTTTTCGATCGTTTCCCTTTGCACAAGGCGAGCTTCGTGACCTTAACGGACGGCTGGTTGCAAAGATTCCTCTTCGGCAAGGGAAAGGGCAATTGCCATCGGTGAGTCTCTCAGGTGTGTACGTTCTTTCTGTAAAGCAGCAGGGGATTTTGTTATTGATCTACTGATCCACCGTTCGTTCAGAGATTGGAAGAAAGGAGTCAACGGTGAGAATTGTCGTAGTCATTATCTTGTGGCTGGTAAGCAGTATCTGGGGATGGGGTGCCGCTGATAGCAGCGGTGGTGTTCAGGGCGCTCCGCTGCGAACCGTGTCGAACACTGCTTTTGGCGCCGGAGAGGAGCTGTATTTCAAAATTCGTTATGAGTTTGTAACTGCGGGCAAAGCGGCTTTTAAAGTGTTCCCCAAAATTGTTTCGTGCGATAGCGGTCCCCAGTGTTATGATATTCGGTTTTATGTTCGCTCTTTGAAGAGTTTAGATTGGTTGTATCGAGTGCGCGATTATTATCGCACACTGGTCGACGTTGATGGGTTGTTCCCGTGGTATTTTGAACAGCATATTCGAGAAGGTGGGTACCGGCGCGATTTTCGCGCTGCATTTGACCATTACCGGAACCTGGTCTATGTTGGAGATACTGCTTACCAGATTCCTCCGTTTGTCCACGATGTGGTTTCCGCCTTTTTCTATGTTCGCACGTTGCCGCTGGATACAATGCGGGCGGGAGATACTTTGTATCTCCAGAATTTTTACAAGGATCGAGTGTATGACTTAAAAGTTGTCATTCGCGGACGTGAAATCGTTGATGTAGAGGCAGGGCGATTTCGAACGATTGTGATCGAACCACTGGTTCAGGAAGGCGGATTGTTTAAGAGCGAGGGGAGCATTCTGATCTGGCTCAGTGATGATGAACGCAAAATTCCAGTACAGGTTTCAACGAAAGTGTTGATAGGCAGTATCTATGCAGAATTGGTTGGATATCGGGGATTGCGCGGACCTTTAACTGCAAAGATTAAACGGTAATAGAGGGCAGAAGCTTCGTCTTAAAGACTACCCTATGAAGACCGGAGCTAACTTACAAAGAACAGCTTAGATTATCGGCTGAGCATTCTCCGAAAATGGAAATACAGCGGCAGTGCGAACAAACCAATGATGAATAATGCGAGCACTCCTAAGGTGAAATGAAACAAAAAGCCTAAGAACCACATCAGGACTTTGAACGCTATGAAAGCGACAATGATTGCCAGAAATCCTGCTAAGAGATTTTTCCAGAAGTCCATCGTTTTTCCTTCTTTGTTAACTCAAATGTCTGTCTTACTGCAAAGCATACAAACGAGCGGTAAGGCGGAAAGTTGCGATCCAGCGACGGGGACATCTTGCCTTGTTCGGTTTCAATTGCTGTGTGGTGGCGAAGCTCCTGAATAGATGGTTGCAGAGGATTTTTGTATTTTTGTAAGCTTAAAGAACAAGCAAGCTGGAAAGAGAACAACATTGGGGGAGGATTTTGATGCCGTTAGATGTAGTCAACGATGAAGGATTTCAACTGGAGTTTAGTGAAGAGCAGCAGGCGATTCAGGAATTGGCTCGCAATTTTGCACAAAACGAGATTGCACCTGTGGCACTGGAATATGATGAATCGCAGGAGTTTCCCACAGAATTGTTCCGCAAAATGGGGGAACTGGGATTCTTAGGAGTGTTAGTCCCGACAGAATACGGAGGGGCAGGAATGGGAGCCATAGAATTGGCTCTTATTGTAGAAGAGATTGCCAAAGCCTGTCCATCGATTGCGCTGGGTGTAGCAGCTCATAATGGTTTGTGCAGTAATCATATTCTCCAGTTTGGAAGTGAGGAAATAAAGCAAAAGTATCTGCCACGGCTGGCGACAGGTGAAACGATGGGGGCGTGGGCGCTCACAGAACCCGGATCTGGATCGGATGCTGGCGCAATGTTGACCACTGCTCGAAGAGATGGTGATTTTTACATTCTTAATGGAACAAAAAATTTCATTACGCACGGTAGCGTTGGGGAAATTGCGGTAGTAATGGCGAAAACCGATCCGGATCGAGGAAAAAAGGGGATTTCGGCTTTTGTGGTTGATAAATCTATGCCGGGATTTTATGCTGCTAAAAAGGAAAACAAATTGGGTATGCGCTCCAGTGATACTGCCAGTTTGGTCTTTGAAAATGTCCGGGTTCCCGTATCCCATCGATTAGGAGAAGAAGGAGAGGGCTTTATTCAGGCATTGCGCATTCTGGATGGCGGACGTATTACCATTGCTGCGTTGAGTCTGGGCTTAGCAGAGGCAGCCGTGGAGCATAGTATGCGATATGCGTTTGAACGCAAGCAATTTGGACAACCAATAGCAGAATTTCAGGCGACGCAATTTAAATTTGCAGCGCTGACGACGCACATTGAAGCAGCACGTTTGCTGACCTATAAAGCTGCGTGGCTGAGGGATCAGGGAATGCCTTATACCCTGGAAGCAGCGCAGGCAAAACTTTTTGCCAGTGAACTGGCTGTGCGAGCGGCTGAAGAAGCAGTTCAGATCCACGGTGGTTACGGTTATACCAAAGAGTATCCCGTTGAGAAGCTGTATCGCGATGCAAAGCTGCTCACCATTGGGGAGGGAACCTCTGAAATTCAACGGATAGTTATTGCGCGCAATTTATTGCGGCAGTCTTAGAAATAAACAGAGCCTGTTCGCTTCTCAATCTTAATATCGCGCAATTGTGCCGCTTTGATCCCAATCCGAAGGTAAATGCCCTGAGATAGTCCTGTTGGATACCATCGCAGGTAGAAATCCCAGCAGTGGAGATCTTTTCGGAGTTCAAGGTAAGGGGCGTTAATGGCTGCGGTGAGCAGATCGAGCGACAGTCCACCAGAGAGTGCCCAGCTATTGGCGATAGCGAAAGAGCCAGCCAGGCTGATCGCTGCTGTCCGGCTTACCGACCGGGGCGTGGGAGCAGCATAAGCCAGTTGGAGTGTTGCCGTTAGCTGCCAGCGAATTGCCAATGGAATACTGCCCGGAGCATTTTGTCCCCAGAAAGTGTCTTCCAGTGCATAGTGCTGCTTCTCTGTTGATGCTGGTGAAAGGGTTGTGTCTGCTGATCGTTCTGTTGCTGCGGATGCAGAGGATTGATGACCGATGGTCAGGGTTGCTGTTAAGTTGGCATTAACGAGTCGTGCAAGACCTTTCCCGGTTGTCCACAAAAAGCGGTTGATAGTGTGATATGTCAATGGATTGTCGGCATCGGGAACCTGATCATACAGAAGGAAGCGGGCTGAGCCACTGAAGGAGAAAAAACGTCCAATGCTGGTTCGTCCCGTTATGGTAATTGGGGACCATTGCAGAGAATCCGCCGCTGCATTATATGCTGTGCTCAAACCCAGATTGAGCAGCCGGATGACGCGAGTTGTTGTGTCATTTGTCCAGATTTTTGCTTCAAAAACATTGTCAAGGGTGATTCGCACAGACTGACGCAATTGCGAATTAACTCCACCACCGTCTTTTGCGAAGTAGGAATACTTCACCTGTTGTCCCGTTTTTGGATCCACAAATGTGCCGTACATTCCCAGCGCAGGATCAGAAAAGTCAGGCGTATAATTCCACGTGATCGTCGGTTGCAGAATATGTCGAACTGCTTCGAGTTTTCCCCATTGAAGGAAAGCAATGCCGTAGAGCCGGGTGGAAAGCGAAAGTCCCAGAGAGTATTGGAATTCCCGGAAAAATCCGGATTCCATCGAGTCTACAACCGCTGTATCATTCCGCACTGTTCGGATCATTCGCCGGAAGTACCAGTTTTCGGAATAAGAAACGGAGGGGATAACGGTAAAAAAGCGAAATCGGGGACGCAGGGCGATGCGAGGTCGGTGCTCAATCCGAAATTTTGTTGTTGTATCAAACCGTTGCCGAAAGCCACGGACTGTATAGCGAATGTTGAAATTCCGAAGCCAATCCAGCGTTGTCAAAGAGCGGAGTGGATACCACTGTGGCAGGGAGAAGGTAAATTGGGGGAATGTTTCGTTGACAGTTCCTGTTGCCAGATCCTGCGTTCGTTGATAATAAAGGGAGATACTGCTCCCATCAGGAAACTGGTGATAGAAAGAAGCGTCGGAGCGGATTTGGCGCTGCACGCGCTCCTGTAAATTTGTGGATACATTCTGGAAAAAATTGGAAGAACTAAAGCGGAGTGCGATGTCCAGGCGGGTGGTTTTCCCTAATTGTTGCTTGTGCTGCCACTGGAGATTCCAATCTGTTGTGTACGGCTGGATTGGAGAAGTTCGGGTAATGCCGTATGCTGCCTGTATAGAGCCGGTGAGCAGGCGGCGAACGGCGTATCGAGTTGTCTGGAATAGCGTAAAGCCTCCTTTGGTGGTGAGCCGGAGCGCAAATCTGGCATCCAGATAATCATTGATTGCCCAGTAATACCCTAAGTTTTCGATAATGGTACCGCGATTGAGCGAGCCGGGAGCATTGGAGAAGAAAATGGATGGGATGAGAAACCCGGATCGGCGACCACGCTGTGCGTCGATGAAAATACCAAAAGGAATTCCAAAGACCGGGAACTCTTCAATGGTGAGGAATAAGGGGTCGACAAAGATTTTATTTTTGCGTTCAACGCGCATCTTCGGGGCAAAGAATGCATAGTGTGGCAAAGGATTGGTACAGGTGGTGAAAATGCCATTCTGAACGAAGTAGCTGGTCGGAGAGACCTGTTTCACGATAGCACCACCATACCGTCCTTCTGAGCGCTGTGTTTTTCCGATGAGGATTCGTCCCTTGCGAGTCCGAAAGTTGTATTCAATACGCTTGCCGATGAAAGTTTCAGATCCTTCTTGAAATCTTGCCGAACCACCCGAGTCTGCTTCAGCAATTAATGTGCCGGTTTGAAAGTTCACAATGATCCGATGTGCTTCCAGTCGTTGGTTGCGATACTGGATCCACGCATTTCCAACCAGGACAAGGGTTTGGGATGAAACCTCATATCGGTTTGTGTCCTGGGCGAAAAAGGTGATGAGGGTATCAATGCTTCTCCGAGAGGATGCGGTAGTGGGACGAAGTTGCACCGTGTCTGGCAATACTGTTGAAGAAGTACTGGGTAATTGGGCAAACAGCGGGACAAAAAGGCAGAACATCAGTCCCCAAATCTGGTGCCAATGGAGTTTTGCTGGACGCAGTTTCTCGTGCTTCCTTGTTTGCACATTCCCGGTGTTTGACGGATGATGGCGCTGGAGATGTTGCGATTGGCACGGACTGTTTGCTGTTCCGCTGCACTTCTAAGAGCCAATCTCGTCTGCTGAAATCGTGGGGGCAGCAAGTGCAAGTATATTCTTTGATCATCTGAGCAATGGAATTGTGATCGCTGAATTTGCTATATTTGCCGTTTTGTTAACTGGCGAAGGGAGAGGACTATGGAGTTGTCGGAGCTTGTAGCGCATTTGCAACAGCAGGCAGCGGCACAGAAGTTGCGGTTGCACGAGAAAAATGTTTATCGGGTTCTTTCAGCACTGTTGGCAACGTCGGATTTCTGGCAATTGATCGACTATGCCGATGTTCCCGTTCCTACCGGTGTGCTCATTGTGCGGGAGCTGGAGCAACAGGGGTATGTAACCATAGATTCGGAAAACGGCATTTTTCTTACAGACCAGGGGAGAGAATTAGTTGAAAAATTTCATCTTGTTGCACCGGTCAATGCGCACTGTCCGGCGTGTGAAGGGCGGGGCTATGCCTATTGGCTGGACAAAGAATTCTACCGACGATTCATTGAGATTGCTAAGGATCGTCCCAAGCCTCTGCGGAATTATGATCAGGCATCGGTAACACCGGAGACCACGGTTGCCCGGGTGCAGATGTTGAAGCATTTGGGCGATCTTCACCAGAAGGAAATCATTGTGCTGGGTGCTGAAGATGATCTGACAGGGTTGGCAATTGCTATGACGAATCTGGCACGGCGAGTGCTGATTTTGGATATTGACGATCGTTTGATTGAATTTGATCGTACCATCATAGCGGAACTGGGATTAACCAACGCGGAAGCTCATGTCTTCGATTTGCGACAGCCGTTGCCCGATGAATGGGTTGGTGCTTTCGATGTTTTTATTACCGACCCGCCGGAAACACATAGCGCTTTCCGGGCATTTGTTGCTCGCGGCATTGCAACACTGCGGGGTGAAGGGTATAGCGGGTATTTTGGTTTGACCTTGCGGGATGCTTCCATTTTTCGCTGGCAGGAGTTTCAGCGTATTCTCCTGAATGATCTGGGCGTCGTGGTGACCGATATAATCCGCAATTTCAACCACTATATGAATTGGCCCTACCATTCTGAAACCTTAGCAGCGCGAATTGCTCCTGTAAAGCAACCACCCCGGACCATCTGGTATCGCTCGTTCTGGTATCGCATTGAAACGCTGCCCGGATTTACCCGGTGGAACGAGCCTATCCAAACGGACGCTTTATATCTGGACGAAGAGGGATCAACGACCTAAAAGAACCTCGGTGTCAGAGTAAATATGTCGTATTGGACGCTCCAGCCAGCGCTGGTAGCAGTGCCGTGCCGGATCAGGAGCGCTGGAAAGCGGTTCTAAAAAGTATTCCACCGCTGGTTCGGGCGTCAGTTGCGTGGTGTACAGCTTCCCATCGCAGCTTCCTGTAATGGAAACTGGTTGATGGAGATGGCGAGCAAATTGGGCAATTGCCTGAGCTGGCGTACAGACCCGTTGACCAGCAATAGCGATGATCGTATCTTCAACGCCAATGCCGGCAGCATCTGCCGGTGAACCTTCAATGACCTTTTCGACCACCACGGAATTTTTTACTTCCTTGAGTGTCATCCCGGTCCATACCTTAGCAGGCGGCACGGTGAAGTGTGTATCGCCCAGATCAATAGTTTCCGGTTCTACAGGGCGCTGGATCAGTTGTAGCCCAATTCCTTCGAATAAGTCTTCAAAAGGCAGGGGGTCCGTTGTATGGAGCCACTGCGTCAAGAGAGAGCCGATCGGAATCCCGGTACTGGCTTCAGCAATGGCAATGAACTCTGCTTCCGTAATACCTTCCGCCGGGTTGTGTTGATATCGCTGCCACAGCGCTTGCACAACGGTATCCAACGATACTTTCCCGCCAGACTGCTGGATAAGAAAGAGATCCAGCAGCAGGAAGATGAGACTTCCTTTGAGATAGTAAGAGGGGAATCGGTTGGGCGAATCAGCATTGGATTGGTAGAGTTTGACCCAGGCAAGAAAGCTGCTATCGGCAACGGACATTTTCCGATGACCCGGCTGCTCCAGAAAACGCTGGATTCGCTCCTGAGCAAGGATGCGGAGAAAAGACTTTTCCGATACAAACCCACAGCGGTAGAGAAAGAGATCGTTGTAGTAAGAAGTCAACCCTTCTGCCAGCCACAGCATTGAAGTATAGTTTTCCCGGTTATAGTCAAATGGTCCCAGTTCGATTGGGCGAATGCGTTTTCCGTTCCACACGTGGAAGAATTCGTGAGCTAACAGGGTTAAGAAGCGCTGGATTTCTTCCGAATCCGTAAGGCTGTCGGGGTCCCAGCCAGAGACGGAAGAACGAGCGTGTTCCAGACCGCCTCGACTATCAGGAAAGAAGTGGAGCATAAAGACATAGCGATCGTAGGGAAGACCGCCAAAAAGCTGGGCTTCGACTTCCACAATGCGCTGCAGTTGCTCAATAAGCCAGGGGATGGTAAAGGGAGACTCACCCAAGATGGATAGTTGGTGCAAGACGCCAGCAGCAGAAAAGTGGTGCACAGGATCAGGACTGATTTGAATGGGCGAATCGACCAGAATGTCGTAGTTCAAAGCGCCAAGGCTGTCAGTGTTATTGGGAGTAACAGGTGAAAGAGCGGTGGCAACTGATTGCCAGTGAGGAGGCAGATGGAGATGGAGATGATGGGGTTCGTACTCTCTGCCGGCGATAGCAAAGCAGAAGTTCCCCGGCATCAAAAAAGCATGCCACCGGTTGACGAAGGAAGTACGGACGGAGCGTTCGTGGGCAAAGTAACAGTACTGTAGTTCAATGGTTGAACTGTTGCCTGTATGCTCGATCCGGAAGCGGTTCTTACTCAGCCATTCAATGTGCAATGGTTTCCCATTCCCATCGGTAGCATAAAGATCGCCGACATTGGTGATGAAGTCCCGAATCTTATAACTACCGGGTGTCCAGACAGGAAGGTACAGCTCGATCGGTCCCGCTACATTTTCGATGCGTAGCTGAATGTCGATGAGGTGGGCAGCAGCACGATCAAAACGGAGAACGTAGTGAATACTCGCAGAACTACCCAGCAGTTGCTCGTCGCTTTGCTCGATTGAATATCGTTTCATCGGTGTTGAAAGTATGTTGTTGCAACAAATTGCGATTGGATTGAAGCTGCTTCTTGATTTTCCGCATCCTCAGATTGGAGAAATGCTCTCACTGGATCCCCAAACCACTGCTCCAGTTGCTGCTGGAGCCGGACGATACGACGTTTCACTTCTGCAATTTCCTCCTTTAAAGCGATCCGGTGCTCGCGTTGCCACTCAGGATCATTGATGCAGTCTTTCCATCGATAGGGGACATCTGATTTGAGCTGTTCCACTTTTTTCCGCTGGTAAGCAATCCGGCATTCCAGTGTTGCAATTTCCGTTTGCAACTCTTCCAGGGACAGAGTAGTACCTGCCGGCGAAGGCGTTTCCACAAGCTGCAGAATGGTACGTAGCAGCGCTGTGTTGCCATCTCGGTAGGCGGACTGTACCGTGTTCCAGTATTTACGATAAGCATCGCTTTCCACACCTGTACGGTCGGGATGCAGTCGCTTAACCAGTTCCAGATAGAGTTGCCGGTGATGTTCAGCGGATGAGCCTTCAGGGGGAGGTGGTTCACCAGTTGTTGATGGCTGAGGATCTGGATAACACTGGAGCACAAAGCGCTGGAGCGTCTGGAGCAAAGATATGGTGATAGATGTGCGACGTTCAAGATGGTGCTGGAGCAACTCAGCAAAGCGCTGAAGGCGGAGGTATCGAAGCGTGTAATGTTGAAGTTGACGTTCTAACGCACCAAAGAGATGGTCATATTGGCGGCGCAGTGCGGGATTGAGAACGTTCGTGATCCAGCACCACTCATCCAGAAGAAGCTTGAGTTCAGCGCTCAACTGATCCCGCTTCATCCGCAGGTTCTGATAGCGAGGATCCTGTAAAAGATTGCTCATTCTTTGCAAAACCCTGTTTCCGCCATAGGGTGTTTGACGTTTAAATGGAGTGTTGATATGAGATTGCAAGGGCAAAATAAAGATCGTGACCACACGTGATTCCGTCCGAAATCCAGAGTGAGTTTCGTGAAAGTAACGAAAGGATGAGCAATGGCGGTTCAGATAGGACATCCAGCTCCAGATTTTGCGCTCAAGCGGAAAACCGAAACTGGTATCGAGACTGTACATTTGCAGGACTATCGCGGACAGACGGTTGTCTTACTCTTTTTCCCAATGGCGTTTACTGATGTCTGTACGCAGGAAATGTGCACTGTGAGCAATGAGTATCAACAATACGCTTCCTTGGGGGCAGCCGTGCTGGGCATCAGTGTGGATAGTCCCTTTGCACAGGAAGCGTGGGCGAAGCAAAATGGGATTACCATTCCACTGCTGTCAGATTTTAACCGGGAAGTATGCCGTGCTTATGGTGCCTGTTACGATAACTTTTTCCCCGGAGTGCTGGATTTTCAAGGGGTTGCCAAGCGCTCGGCGTTTGTGATCGACGCTCAAGGCATTGTCCGTTATGCAGAAGTGCTGGAAGATGCAACACAATTACCTGATTTCCAGCGCATCCGGGAAGTTGTCGAGGATCTCAAGGAAACGACGCAATAAGAGAAGGTTTTAAGGCCCGGGTAGTATTCTTATCGCCTGATCCTGCTGCTAATGGTATTGCTACTGAAAGTTCGCAGAGTAATGTAGCGTGTACTTGTGTCGTTTGCGGCGATCCGAAAAACTGCAAAGCATAAGTCAGAGCTTTGGAGGTCAGGAACATCGCTGCGGATAGCTTCGCTGTGCTTTAAAATTTCCGTTCTGCTTATCCGTGAAAGCCCTTTGTTTTTCTGATCGATTTTCCGTAAATTTGTAACTTTGCAAATTTCGCAACAAAGGAAAAGTAGCGACCTATGGCACGAAAAATTCAGCATCCGACCGATCGAATGACAAAAGCTGTTCGCCCCACAGATGTAGAGCGGCGATGGTATGTTGTTGATGCCGCCGGGAAGACGCTGGGGCGATTAGCATCACAGGTAGCAGCCATTTTGCGAGGCAAGCATAAGCCATACTACACACCGCATGTGGATTGCGGCGATTTTGTCATTGTCATCAATGCTGAGAAAGTAGCATTGGCGCCAAAGCGGGCGGAGCAGAAGGTGTATACCCGATACACCGGCTATCCGGGAGGATTACGAACGGAAAGTTTTCTGCACCTCCGCCGTCGTCATCCAGAACTGATCATTGAACGGGCAGTGTGGGGAATGCTGCCAAAAAATCGCCTTGGGCGCAAGATGTTGAAAAAGCTCAAAGTATATCGTGGTCCTGAGCATCCTCACGCAGCACAGAAACCAGAGAAGTTGGAATTGCCATTTCGGGCGTAGTCAGCAGGAAGTTGAGAAATAAAGGATAGCGGAGTAATGGTGCAATATCACGGAACGGGGCGAAGAAAGACCTCTACAGCCAGTGTATGGTTGCGTCCCAGTAATCAATTGCAGGTAGAAGTCAATGGAAAAAGCTTTGAAACATACTTTCCTATTGCCATCGTGCGGGACGAGATTCTGAAACCTTTGAAGTTAACGAACCTGGTGAACAATTTTGCTATCAAAGCCCGAATACGAGGTGGAGGAACGACGGGGCAGGCAGAAGCTATGCGACTGGCAATTGCACGTGCCCTGGTGAACTATGATGCTTCACTGAAAGAGATTTTGCGTCCTGCCGGGTTATTGACCCGAGATCCGCGGATGGTAGAGCGGAAAAAATACGGGCGCAAGAAAGCACGAAAGCGATTCCAGTTTTCGAAGCGATAAAATCTTTTTTAACGAATCATGCACCTGGATTATCCGATGTGTGGCACTACCCGTCGTTTGGTAGTGTTGGTCGGATAAGATGAAGGGTGCAGTAGAACAACACAAACAAAAAAGGAGTTTGAAGAATGCCATCTCCCGTCACAGTTGAGGACTTGTTGAAAGTGGGTGCTCACTTTGGGCATTTGACCCGCCGGTGGAATCCCAAAATGGAGCCTTTTGTTTTGATGGAACGCAATGGGATTCACATCATTGATCTTCGGAAAACAAAGGTGCTGCTGGATATTGCTTACGATGCAGCGCTGAATTTAGCAGCGGAAGGGAAGAAGTTTTTGTTTGTAGGAACGAAACCGCAGGCAAAAGAGATCATCCGTCGTGAAGCCCAGCGGTGTGGTGCTTACTACGTTGTCGAGCGATGGCTGGGCGGTATGTTGACGAATTTTGTAACGATTCGAAGCAGCATTCGGCGTCTGGAAACTATTGAGAAGATGGAAGAGGATGGGACGCTGGAAAAGTTGCGGAAGAAAGAGCGGCTGATGCTGCAGCGAGAGAAGCAAAAACTATTGAAAGTCTTTGAAGGAATTCGGGATATGAATGTCCTGCCCGGTGCTCTGTTCGTCGTGGATATCAAGCGGGAGCATTTAGCCGTAGCCGAAGCGCGGAAGCTGGATATTCCGATTATTGCGCTGGTCGACACCAATTGCGATCCGACGTTGATTCGGTATCCGATTCCTGCCAATGATGATTCGGTGCAAACCATTGAGCTGATTACCAAAACCATAGCTGACGCAATCTTAGAAGGTTCCCATATCGCAAAAGAGCGCCAGCTTCAGCAGGCGATGGCACCGGAGCCCCAGGCGGTACCTGTCGGGGAAGTCTCGGGAGAGCCAATCGAGCGGCCACGTTTGCGGCGTCGGCGGAAGCGGGCGGTAGAGACTCCTGCACCGGCGGGGGAGCAGACAGTTTCAACATCGGATGCAGAAGATCAGCCGGCTAAAACCGCAGAAGCGGAGACACAGGGTGAACAACAGGAACAAACGGAGGAATAAGCGATGGCAGCGGTAACACTGGAGCAGATTAAAAAGCTGCGTGAGCTGACAGGTGCTGGAATGACGGATTGCAAAAAAGCGCTGGAAGCAACCAATGGTGATATGGAAGCGGCGGTAGAATATCTCCGGAAAAAGGGCGCAGCCGCTGCGGCAAAGCGGGTGGATCGATCCGCCGATGAAGGATTGATCTGGATTGCAGAAAATCCCGACCATACGGCTGCTGCTCTGGTCGAGGTCAATTGTGAAACGGACTTTGTGGCACGCAATGAGCAGTTTGCCGACTTTGCCAGAGCGATTGCTGAAGCTGCTTTACGGCAGAAGCCGCAAACCCTGCAGGAATTATTGCAGGCATCCATCAATGGCAAGACAGTTGAAGATGCGCTGAACGAGACGCTGGCAAAGTTTGGTGAGAAAATTGTGATTAAACGCTTTTCCGTGATTGAGACCGACGGTTATTTAACCAGCTATATTCATCCCGGTAATCGATTGGGCGTTGTCGTTGAATTTAACCAGGCTCCTGCCAGCGATGAGGTAGCGCAGGGATATCGGGATATTGCGATGCAAATCGCAGCAATGTCGCCGTTAGCAGTGGGTCGAGAAGATCTGGATCCAGCGGTTGTGGAGAAAGAAAAGGCGGTCTATCGGGAACAGGTACAACAGCAGGGAAAGCCGGAACATATTGCAGAGCGCATTGTCGAAGGGAAAATGAACAAATTTTATCAGGAAGTAGCGCTTATTGAGCAAAGCTTTGTCAAAAATCCCGACATTACGGTGCAAAAGTATCTGGAAGAGCTTTCAGAAAAACAAGGATCGCCGGTCACTATTCGTCGATTCTGGCGATATCAGTTAGGTGAACAGGTGGAACAACCAGTTGAACAGTAACAGAGGCAGAGTGCCTTGGGAAAATGGATAGTGACAGGGCACTGTGGAAAGCAATAGCGGCAGAAGGTGCAGAGAGTAAGCCTCAAAAGGAGTTTTCCTTTTGAGGCTTTTTTGTTTGAATAGCGGAAGGAAAGTTCAATGGCGATGAAATACCGAAGAATTTTGCTCAAGCTGAGCGGGGAAGCATTATTGGGAGATCGAGATTATGGGATTGATCCGCAGATGTTGCGGTATCTGGCAGGGGAGATTAAAACCGTCTATGAACAGGGGGTGCAAATTGGCATCGTGATCGGTGGAGGGAATATTTACCGTGGCATTCACGCTAAGGAGCAGGGCATTGATAAGGTCACGGGTGACTATATGGGAATGCTGGCGACCGTTATCAATGCGCTGGCGTTGCAGAATGTTCTGGAGAAGCATCAGATACCAACCCGTCTACAGACAGCGATTATGATGCAACAGATTGCAGAGCCGTTTATTCGGCGGCGTGCTATTCGGCATCTGGAGAAAGGACGCATTGTATTATTCGGTGCCGGGACGGGCAGCCCCTATTTTACGACCGATACAGCGGCGTCGCTGCGCGCTATCGAAATTAATGCAGAAGTCATTATTAAAGCCACCAAAGTCGATGGAGTCTATGACGCTGATCCGCTGAAGGTTGCGACAGCGAAGAAGTTCGCCACTATTACGTATGAAGAGGTTTTAAAGCTGGGACTTCGGGTGATGGATCTTACAGCGATAACGCTGGCAAAGGAGAACGGCATTCCTATCGTCGTTTACAATCTGCAAAATCCCGGGGATCTTCTGCGAGTAGTGCAGGGTGAATCTGTGGGAACAACAGTCGTAGCAGCATAGTCCATTGAAGAAGTAAGATAAAAGCGGGGACAGACCAATGCCAGTACAGGACGTTTTTCAGGTTGGCGAAGATCACATGCGCAAGAGCGTAGAGCATTTCCATATGGAATTGCAGAAAATCCGGACGGGGCGTGCTACTCCAGCGTTGGTGGAAGAGCTCAAAGTGGAATATTACGGAACCCAGGTTCCGTTGCAGCAGATAGCAACCATTACGGCACCGGATCCGCACACGCTGTTGATTCAGCCGTGGGATAAGACTTCCCTTGGAGCGATTGAGAAAGCAATTCTGGAATCAGAATTGGGCTTAAATCCCGCAAATGACGGCACGGTTATTCGAGTTCCTATTCCACCATTGACGGAGGAGCGACGGCACGAAATTGTCAGGCTGTGTCGGAAGTTAGCAGAAGAAGCACGCATAGCGGTTCGGAACATTCGCCGCCATATGTTGGATCAATTGCGGAAGCTGGAAAAAGAGGAACATATGTCGGAAGATGAACGACGGCGGGCAGAGCAGCAGGTACAAAAGTTGACCGATCGGTATATCGAGAAAATCAACGAATATCTTGAGAAGAAAGAAGCGGAAGTAATGGAAGTGTAGCGGTGGACAATTGACAGAAAATAAAGCCATTTCCTTTCACGTTGTATGCTTTGCAAAGGGCGGTAGAACAAAAGGGAGGCGAACAAATGCACCAGACATCGAAGACAATTTCTGAGGAAACTTTGAAAGAAACTTATGGAGTTGAAGCGATGGAATCGGAACCAACAGAGCAGACGGAAACATCCATTGATGCTCAGTGGATTCAGCAAGCGGAAACTGACGAATTGCGACAGGCGGCTTTGAAGTTGTTAGAGGAAAATCAGCGTCTTCGGCAGCAGGTCGAAGAGTTTAAGGAACTGGCTATTCGCCGGGCAGCAGAGCTGGAGAATTTTCGTCGGCGAGTTGAAAAGGAAAAAGAACAAATTGTGCGGTATGCCAATGAAAAGCTGCTATTGGAACTACTTCCGTTCATCGATGATTTGCATCGAGCGGTAGAAAGTGGCAAACAGCAGCAGAATTTTGAGGCAATGATTCAGGGTATCGAGTTGATTTACTCGAAAGTGATGGGCATTCTGGAGCGGTTAGGAGTCCGTCCAATTGAGACTGTTGGCAAACAATTCGATGTTGAACTTCACGAGGCATTAATGCACGTGCCACACGAAGCTCCGGAAGGACAGATTGTGCAGGAAATTCAGCGCGGGTATATGTACGGGGATAAAGTACTGCGGCACGCCAAGGTCATTACCTCGGCGGGGAAAAAGTCGAACGATCAGCCAGAGCAACAGGATTCATAAGCATCGATGACCGAATACAAGGACTACTACGCTATTCTGGGTGTTTCCCGGACGGCAACCGTGGAAGAAATCAAACGTGCTTATCGCCGTTTGGCGCTCAAATATCATCCCGATCGGAATCCGGGGGATAAAGCAGCAGAGGAGAAATTTAAAGAGATTACGGAAGCCTACGAGGTGTTGAGTGATCCGGAGAAGCGTGCCCGCTACGATCGGTTTGGAACCGCTGGAACGCGCTTCGGGCAACGCCAGACAGTGGATGATATCTTTTCTGCCTTTTCTGACATCTTTAGCGGTACGATTTTCGAGGATTTCTTCCACGGTACCCATCAGCAACGGCGGCAGACGCGACCTATGGGTGAGCCTGGGGAGGATCTGCGCGTCACGGTGCAGTTGACGCTGGAAGAAATTGCCCAGGGAACAGAGAAAACAATCGAATACGAGCGGTGGAAAGTATGCCCGCAATGCTACGGGAGCGGCGCCCGAAGCGGCGGGTATGCAACCTGTCCCACCTGTCACGGTACCGGCGAGGTCCGAACGGAATCCCAATCAATCTTTGGTCGATTTGTCAATATTACGGTTTGCCCGCAATGTCAGGGAACAGGCAGCGTTATTCGGGATCCGTGCAGCCACTGTGAAGGTACCGGTCGAGTTCGGGGCAAAACAACAATTACGGTGAAGATTCCAGCAGGAATTCGGTCTGGACAGTACATTCCTGTGCGCGGGAAGGGGCATGCAGGAAAGCACGGCGGCGAAAGTGGAGATCTTTATGTCGTCATCGAAGAATTACCGCATCCTCTCTTTCAACGGGATGGCGATGATGTTTTCTATGATCTGGTCATCAGTTTCCCGGAAGCAGCGCTGGGTACTACCCTGGAAATTCCAACCCTTTATGGTACGGTTGAACTGGATCTCGATCCCGGAACGCAGCCGGGAACTTTGCTGCGGCTGCGCGGCAAAGGGATTCCTCATCTGCAGGGAGGCGGTATTGGGGATATGTACATCCGGGTCAATGTTTATGTGCCAACTCAGTTGAGCGCCCGTGAAAAAGCACTGCTCAAAGAGCTTCAGAAATGTGAGCATATTCGCCCCAATCAACAAAGCTTTCAGGAAAAAGCACGTGATTTTTTCCGAAAGATCAAAGAGGTTTTTTCTTGATCTTTTGAGTATTCTTTGGTAGGTGGTAGCAGCCAATCCATCTCGTTGCAGAGGATAAACAATAGGTGCTGTATATTGCCTTGATATTCACCGGAAGTTTTGTATTTTTAGAAAACTTTTTGGAGAGCGTTAATGCGCTTTTCTATGCTGAATCTGGTACAGCAATGGTTGAAGGTGACGCGCACCGAAGCTATCGCAGCGCTGGTGCTATTGGGAGGAGCACTGGTGGGATTGGTTCTTCGAGGCAGTCGATCGGGAGAGCAACCACAGCCGTGGCTTCAGGCGTATTTCGATAGTGTGGCAGCGGTTACTTTAACCCACAGCGTAGGAGTGGATACGGCGGGGCGAGGAGTTGCTGCTCTGGTGGCAGGAGATACGCTGATCCGGGAGGCAAGCTTGTTCCCTACCAGGCGAAAAAAACAGTTGCCAGCAACCAAGATCAATTTGAATACTGCTTCTTTTGAAGAGTTGCAGCAGCTTCCGCGAATAGGACCAGCATTGGCACGTCGCATCATTGAGTATCGCTCCCGTCATCCATTCCGCCGGATTGAAGAAATTATGCGCGTCCGCGGCATCGGGCGGGTGACCTTTGAGCGATTGCGTCCGTACATTACAGTTGGAGAAACAGAGGACGTAAAAGCGTTCGATGGAAGCAGCAGGGAGAGCCCCAATGCTGCTGGTGGAGTCGGAGGAGAGCGCCAAAGGAAAAGTCGGGGGAGCATTCCAGAACACTCCGCTAAACGGAGATCCTCGCAAATGCTCACCCAGAAAGTTGATCTGAATACGGCGACCGAAGAAGAGCTGATCCGCCTTCCCGGGATTGGCCCGGTGCTGGCACGTCGTATCATCGAGTATCGGCAGCGTCATCCGTTTCGGAACATTGAAGAAATTCAGCAGGTCAAAGGTATCGGACCCAAGAAGTTTGCAAAGTTAAAACCGTGGATTACTGTGAACAAATAAGAGGCAGAAGTTTCGATGGAGCCGATACTGTCGCTCTTTTTAGGGCATTCTCGAACGTATGTTGCTCTCTTAGAAGATGGGGATGCGTATCCTTCGCTGGCGTATGTGAATGCTACCAGTGATAGTGTTTTCATCAATCAGGGACAGTTACAGGGAAAGCAGTGGCTGGAAGAGGTATTGAAGGAAATTGCGGGAGCGGCTGCACAGGTGGCAATCGCATTGCCAATGGAATACGCTTTCGTTCATCACTTCCCCTATCCGGAAGAAGCCTCCGATGAAGCACTGGAAACGCTGGTAGAAGCTGAATTACAGACGAAATTTGCTGAGTATGATCCCCGGGATCTGGAAGTACGGATTTATCCGCTGGCACCACGATCAGATCAACGGCGGTTGGTAGCGGTTATTATTCTGGAAAAAGAAGTGATCAAAGTGCTGGAGCAGATTGCGGAAATGGCATCTGGTAAGCTGGTCCGGTATGATATTGCCCAGAATGCAGCTCATAGCGCTTTGCTGTTTAACTATCCAGAACTCAGGGAAAAAAATGCGGTTGTGATACATATTCAGCAGGAGTATCTGGACATTACCGCACTCCGACAGGGAACACCTGTGATTTACAAGTTACAGAAAGCGGAGGCAGAAGTAGACCGAACGGTAGAGAGCATTCAGACAGTACTGGAAGAAATGCTCTCGATGTATCTGCCCTTTGTAGATGCTGTTGCGGTTTTTGGCGAACAGCTTACTCGAGGTCTGTTGTCGCAGTTGCAGCAACTGGTGCACGATATGGCACCGGGCGCTCGAGCATTTCGACTCAATGCTTTTCGGCGACTGACGACAACCCTGGGAGATCGGGAGCGGGCTTACTGTGCCCGAACTGCTCATCTCTTTGTCCCGTGTATTGGCGTTGCGCTGGCGGATCAGGTACAGGAAACTGAAGTTGCAACGGTATGAGAATTACGGGTGGTATATGGCGGAGTCGGCGACTTCCGACGGGTAAGCTGCGAAAAGTACGACCGGCAACGGATCAGCAACGGGAAAGTGTGTTTAATATGCTGGGCAATCTTCTGGATTTCGAAGGCGTTTCGGTTCTGGACCTGTTCGCTGGTTCCGGGAGCTTTGGATTAGAGGCGTTGAGTCGAGGAGCTGCCTTTGCACTGTTTGTGGAACAGGATCGCGGGAACGTTCGAGTTTTGAAAGAGATCCTGAAACAATTGCAGGCAGCGCAACGCGCTCGGGTCATTGGAATGAACGTCCGCCGGTTTGTGCAGCTTCCCCGACAGCAATTTGCACCTACCGCATTTCAAGTGGTGTTTTACGACCCTCCATATCACCAGTCCTATGGCGATGTTTTTCCATTGCTGCTGCGCTCTGGCTATGTGCAGCCGGGAAGTATTTTCGTTGTGAAACGCAGTGCTCGCTCTTTGCTGGATCCGCCGTCCTATTGCGCTGTCTATCGGAGTCGGAAGTTTGGAGACACACTGATTGATCTGTGGCTTGTAGAAGCATCGGAAGTATTCAGCGATGAAAATTAAACGAGCGGTGTATCCCGGTACTTTCGATCCAATTACCAATGGTCATCTGGATGTGATCGAGCGTGCTGCCCAGATTTTTGACGAAATTATCGTTTTGATTGCCAAAAATCCGGCGAAATCGCCACTGTTTGCCGAGCAGGAGCGTCTGCAAATGGTTCAGGAAGCCACGGCGCATTTACCCAATGTTACTGTGGATAGCTTCGACGGGTTGTTAGTCGATTATGTACAGCGACAAAACGCCTGTGCGATCATTCGAGGACTTCGCGCCGTGAGTGATTTCGAATATGAATTCCAGATGGCGTTGATGAACCGGAAGTTAGCGCCGTCGGTCACAACGGTTTTTTTGATGCCAAATGAAAAGTACACCTATCTGAATTCGACCATTGTGCGGGAGGTAGCACGGTATGGTGGCGATGTGCAGGAATTTGTTCCGCCTGTGGTGTGGCGTCTATTGCAGGCGAAATTCCGAAAGGCTTCCTTTTCATCGTGATCGCATCCATTGATGTTGCTCGATCACCTTATCGAGCGTTCGCTGGTGTATTACGGGGCGAGCAGCAGGTACAGAAAGCCAATCAGAAGCATTGGAATGAAACCCATTGAGGTGTAGCGGAACAGCGTCCGCGAACCTCGAAGGAGGGTAATCGCGTATTTGGTAATGGAGTTGGTCAGCAAGGCTAAGAACACAGCATTGCGGGCTTCAGGCAGCGGGAAGGAATGCGGGGAAAGTTTCGCCAGGGAGATAGCAACGGCATCCGTTTCAGCAAAACCGGAGATTCCCGAAAACAGGTAAACCGCCTCCAGGCCTACTTGCTTTTGCAGGATCGTAACGATGAGGGAGACGGCACCGTAAATAACACCGAAAGTAAGAGCACTGCCCAGGTGAAAGGGATTTTTGAGTTTCATTAAGGGTTGCGGCATAATTTTCTGGGTGCGTAGTCGGGAGGCTAATAAAAAGTAGCTAATGCCCCCTCCAGCAAGGCATACGACAAGCGTTGGCGGGACTAACTGTTGTGCCAGTGGTGGGGAAACGACAAGGACCAGCAGAAGAATACGGATGAACATCACGTAACAAGCCAAAATGATTCCGGCAGCATATTGTACCGTAAGTTCTGGAAGCTCGCGACTTCGCTGTGCAAATTCCCAACTGGTTGCAGTGCTGGAAGCAATACCTCCAATGAAGCCTAAAAGTAAAATGTCGCGCTGTGCCTTGCCAAATCGTAGCAGGATATACCCGATAAAGCTCAGGGAAGAGACCAGAATGACCATATACCAGAGATTACGTAAGCTCAAAGCATCGTAAGGGTCAATGGGTTGCTTGGGGAGCAGTGGGAGAATCAAAACCGTGATGACAATGAATTTCAGGGTAGCGTAAATATCTTCCCGGGATAATTTCTGGATCAGGGTTTGAAACTGAAGTTTCAGCGACAGAATCAGAGTGATCAGGACCGCTGCAGCAATGGCGATCAGCGTGTAGTGGAAGTATACCAGCGCTCCCAGCAGAAAAGCAATGAAAATAGAGATTTCGGTGGTTGCACCAATTTCACCACGCTGCGCAAGGAGATAGTAGGAAACGGTAACGAAGAGGAGGAACCCAACAAAGCCCAGTGCAAAAATGAGGGGATGCGTATTCGCAGCGACCATTGCGGCTAAATATCCAAACAGGGTGATCAGCGGGTAGGTGCGGACCCCCGCAAAGAGCTCTTCTTCCCGGGCAAAGAGTGCCTGCTCCCGTTCCAGTCCAATGAGCAAACCAATAGCAGCCGTAATGATGATGCGTACCAGATCGCTTAATGGCGGCGAAAGTTGTTGCAACAGCTCTTCCATCTGTCCTATCATTATTGAACTGCTTACGCAACGGGATCGAATTTCAGATATCTATAGTGTTTTTCGCTACACCGGGCTAAATCAGGTTGCTCATTCACTGTTTTAAGTTATTGTTCGTTAGTTAGCTTTTGGAAAATCGGGGGCGTATTGCCGGCGAAATGAAACGGGCGCAGACAGAAAGAATGAAGCAATGATAAAAACGCTTTTCGGTGTCTTATGAAATTCTTGAGATTTTTTTCCTTGTCGAATGACATTGCCGTCGACTTAGGAACTTCCAACACGCTGATCTGGCTCAAGGGGAAGGGGATTGTTTTGAACGAGCCCTCCGTTGTCGCTTATGATCGGACCACCAAAAGGATTGTCGCTATTGGGAATGCAGCCAAGGCAATGATTGGAAAGACGCATCGCGACTTGCGGACGATGCGTCCTATGCGAGATGGCGTGATCGCCGACTTTGAGATTGCTGAAGGAATGCTTCGAGCCTTTATTCGCAAAGTCTCGCCAACGTGGCAACCTGCCCGCCGTGTGGTGATTTGCGTTCCTTCCGGGATTACCGAAGTGGAAAAACGAGCTGTGCGAGATAGTGCGGAGCACGCTGGAGCGAAAGAGGTGCATTTGATAGCCGAACCGATGGCGGCTGCTATTGGCATAGGGCTGGATGTGACAGAGTCTGCGGGTAACCTGATTGTGGATATTGGAGGAGGAACGACGGAGATTGCGGTGATCGCTTTATCTGGCATTGTTGTAATGGAATCGCTGCGGATTGCAGGCGATGAGATGACCAATGCCATCATTCAGTATTTTAAGAAAAACTTCAATTTGCTGATTGGGGAGCAGATGGCAGAGGCGATTAAGTGCCGCGTTGGATCGGCAATGCCGCTGGATCCGGAGGTGGAAATTGAGGTCAAAGGACGGGATTTAGTTTCTGGAGTGCCGAAGATGGTACGGGCAACGTCGACGGATGTGCGGGAAGCACTTGGGGATTCAATTCGGATGATTATTGAAGCTATTCGGGCGTTGCTGGAAAAGACACCGCCGGAGCTGGCGGCAGATATTTACGATCGCGGTATTATGCTGACGGGAGGTGGAGCTTTGCTGCAGGGACTGGATGAACGGATCCGGCTGGAAACAGATCTTCCTGTCCACGTGGCGGATGATCCCCTGACGGCGGTGGTTCGGGGAACAGGAAAAGTGCTGGAGAATTTGTATAGCTATTCCAAGGTCTTGCTGAAAAGCCAGCGATATTGAGAGTGAATCAATGTGGTTCTTGCTCCAGTGGATCGAGCGTTTCAAGGAGTATGTTGTCCTGATCCTGCTGAGCATTATTGCTTTTGCCCTGATGAGTTTAAGTGATGCTGTCCACCTTTCCCACCTTCGCGGTGTCGTCATTGGTGGTGTAGCCGCAGTGCAGCAGGTCGTGGGAAGTTTCCCAAATCCTGTGGGCTTAGAGAATGAAAATGCTGCTTTGCGCCGTATTAGCCTGCAATTGATGCAGCAGGCGCTGCGAGCGCGGCAGGCAGTAATTGAAAATCAGCAGTTTCGGCAATTATTGCAGTTGAAGGATGCGATCCCGTATCCGGTGAAACCGGCAGAAGTTGTCGGGCGGATAGGCGTACCCGGGAATTTGTTGTTTGTTCTCAACGTCGGACGCCGCGATAGTGTGTTGCCAGATATGTGTGTGCTCTCCCCCGACGGTGTGGTGGGACATATTGTCGAGGTGACGGATCATTTCGCCGTCGTTCGGTCATTGCTTCATCGGAAAACCCGAATCGCGGGGATGCTGGAATCCACGCAGTATCAGGGAGTTGTGGGCTGGAATGATCATCAGGAGCTACACCTTGAAGATGTCAGTCAATCATATCCGGTTGACGTTGGAGATCGGGTTGTGACTTCTCCTGTGAGCACGCGATATCCTCCCTATTTGCCGATCGGAGTGGTACAGCGTGTGCAGGATACGCCAGATCGACTGGATCATGTGATTCAATTAGCTCCGTTAGCGGCTTTCGACCGGCTACACTGGGTGGGTGTAGTGCGGTGGAGAATGACAACGGAGTTGCAGGAGATTTTTCAGCAGTATCAGGATCACCCGTAACGTCTATGCCCATATTTCGCACGACATCGTCCCGCATCGAATTACTTCCTGCCGCCTCAACCGATCCTCGATTGCGTCATCTTTTCTATGCTATTGGGATGTTACTGCTGGTCTTTGTACAGGTGGCGCTGGTGCCGTTGATTGCCATCGGTGCAGCTATTCCGAATTTACCGCTCATTCTCTGTGTGATGATAGCACTCCGGGAAGGACAGATGGCAGGAATGCTTTATGGATTTGTCGCTGGATTGCTCTATGATTTTGCGGCTTTGCGGATTCTGGGCGTTGATGCCTTAGCGTGGATGCTGGCAACGTTTGCAGCAGGATATTTTTATTCGGAAAGCGCCATCGATTTGAATTTGACCCGACCGCGGTTCTTTGGTATTGTGTTGCTGGCAGCGCTCATCCAGAACCTGATTGTTGCTCTGTTTGTCCTCTATCCATCAAATCTTCTGGCTGCGGGAGACTTCGCAATCGAACTTGGTGGAAATGTGCTATATACTGTTGGAATGGCAGTATTTCCGTGGATGATTGTTGCTCGTCGATACGATCGGTAGCTATGGAAAGACATTTTTCCTGCTCAGGAAAAAGAGTTAAATGCTGACATTTTTGAGGGGCAAAAGTGGTTGAGGTTTTGTCTTTTCCGAAACTTTTCGTAATTTTGCTAACCCGAAAGAAGAAGCCGGGGTGAAGCTTTAAACTGTTGAGGCTTAAGTTTAACAAAGATGGGAGTCGCGTGATGAAGCGAGTGGTTCTTGTATTAGCAGCAGTTTTACTGGTCGTGCCAGTGATGGCGCAACAAACGGCGCAGTTGCGTAGTTTGCGTCCACAGATTAAGCCGTTAGCGACATTGCAGTTGCAACAGCCGATCGTGTTGCCAAAAAATATCAAGGCACAACCGCTGCGAGCCAGAGCATTGACGGGAACGGAGCCCATTCATCGGACAGTGAAATCTGGTACAGCCATTCAGGGAGTGCGGAGCGCTGTTCTGCAGGCGCCGGGGGATTCGGTTGGATTTACGTACTATGATTACCAGACCAATTATGCAATGCCAGATCGGGTAGTGATCTATCCCGATGAAGGCTTAGCCCAGATGGTCTGGATGGCGGCAGTAGATCCGGAAACAAATACTCGTGGAAGTTACTATGCGCTGCTGGATATCAGCGGGGATGAACCAGTGCCGGTGGAAACGCAAAATGGATGGACGCGGATGGAAGCAGCACGGAAAGGGTGGCCCGAAATTGTGCAGTTCGATAATGGCGCGATCGGAACCGTATCGCACACGCCGGTAATTTTTACTCGCAATGATGAAGTTGGGGTCGATGTATGGACAACCTACCAGGCTGGTCCGGAGGATGCTGAAGGAAATGGTTCGCTCTGGCCCCGAGTTACGATTGACGGCAAAGGGTATTTGCACGCCATTTATACCTATGCTGGCGGTGCAAATGTGATGCGATTGGGGTATGTCCGCTCTACGGATGGTGGGCAAACCTGGTCACTGGATAATGAAGTTATTTTCAATGCAAACATGCCTGCCCTCATCTCCGCCGATTGCTATGTAGTGGAAGCGCAGGGCGATTTGGTGCGCATTGCATGGGTCGATGAAAGCTCGACGTTGTGGACGGTCAGCTCTACGGATAATGGGGAAACCTGGGGAGAACCGCAGGCGATTTTTGGTCCGCAGTACAGCGAGCAAGTTACGGTAGTTGATACAGTGAATGCAGACACGGTTGTTTATGTGACCGATACAGTGCCGGCAGTCGGTATTGACATCGATATGTTGTTGGATGCTGATGGAATGGCGCACTATGTAGCCCAGATTGTCTTTACCTTCATTAAGGGGCGAGCGGTCTGGCAAAATGGGCAGTTGAGCGCAGTGCCGGGTACTGACACATTGTTTTATATTGGCGCTGGCATTTTGCAAATTGGCTGTGGCTATTACAAAGAGGGAACCCAAACGATTGTTCCAATGGCGCCGCCGGCGGGAGGACAGTGGGACGGCGAGGGTGAGTGGACTCTCTACGGAGGTCCCTGGCTCTCAATGTCACGTTATCCGCAGTTAGGCTTTGGAGAAGATGGAACACTCTATTGCGTGTACACTTCTGTGAAAAATGGAGATATAGCGCAGCACATCGATGAGCAGTCGGGAGATACAACAAACTACCTCTATGGACATTTGTATGCGACCTACTTCGATGCCAGTGCCGGTCAGTGGAGTGAGCCAACACCATTGACCCCGGATGGTGTGGATGCCCTGTATGGAACTCTATGCAACACGGTCACGGATCATCTGTACATTGGCTATCAGGCAGATGATGCACCCGGTACGCTGATTACCGGTGGCTATCCGACCGATCAACCGACCAAGGTGATGTTTTTGGCATTTCCGACGAGCAATCTCAAAGGTGTAAGCGATGTCCGGGAAACGACGGATCTGAAATTGCGCGCTTATGCGACACCGAATCCGGCGCGGGAAGCAGTGCGGATTTACTACACCCTGAATGAGACGGTGCCGGTGCAAATCCGGATTTCCGATCTGCTGGGTCGAACCATTGCTACCTTTGACAAAGGTGTGCAAACGCCGGGGACGCACCTGCTGTGGCTGAAGACGCAGGAATATGAGATGGGCACTGGATCGTACTATTGCACGATTACAGCAGGACAGCGGAGTGTGACGCTGCTTCTGAAGGTTGTGCGGTAAAAGCGGATTGCGTCAGCAGCTTCGGAGGTGCTCGGTGAGGGCAACCGGAAGTATATAACAGAAGTGCAAGGGGAAAGTCAAGGACACATTGTCCTTACCTTCCCCTTTTTGTTGTGATGCTGGTGCGCTGAAAGCGGGAAAGATAGGGAACGTTTCGCGTGGGTGGTGAGAGGATTTTTTGAGGGAAAGAAAAAGGGTGGAAAGCTCTGTGCTGCGATTGGGGATCCTGAAAAACATTTGGTAACGTGGACTGAAAGTCATAAGAGGAGTTTGTCCATAAATAACGGGGACTGAATGATGAAACGATTGTTTGTAATTCTGGTGGGATTGGGTTTCTTAATGCCCGCAGCCCTCTGGGCAGGGATCTACGGAACCTTAACGGGCAAAGTGACCGATGAGAAGGGCAAACCGCTGCCGGGAGCAACGGTTATGC
>JALWUI010000164.1 GCA_027082775.1 Candidatus Kapaibacterium sp. | reverse complement strand
CTGATGCTCCTGGTCCTCTTTTTGCGGGTGTTGCGACTGTTGCTCCTGCTGCTCTCGCTGGTGGGTGATCGTTTCCAGCTTCTGTGTGGCATCAGTGATCTGGCGGGTAAGCTCCTGAATTTGTTGCTGGCGTTCCTCAATGTGCTGGTTGATTGTATGGCGTTCGGCTGCCAGTTGGGCATACTGGTCGAATAATGCAGCATATTCGCGGAGCTGGCGGTATTGGGGGAGTGCAGTAGCCTGCTGCTGGAGGTGCTGGTGTTGCTGCTGGAGTTCCTCCCATTGCGCCTGATGCCGCTGGAGCTCTTGCTGTCGCTGCTGAATCTGTTTCCACAGCTCTATGTGCTGCTCCAGTTCCTGAAGCTGCTGCTGGTATGTTGCTGCTTGAGATTGGAACGCGCGGAGTTCTTTTGTGATCGACTCGATGGCTTCCGGCGTAGCATCAGCGAAGTCCTGGAGTCGGATTGCTAATTGCTCTTCCTGCGCGCGCAGATCCTCTGCCTGCTGCTTGACAACCGCTTCAACATCGGCGTAAATCGTTGTTCCGGTCAGTTGTTGCAGCAGTTCTGCTTTGTCCTTCGGCTGTGCCTGGATGAATTGCGCAAAGGCGCCCTGCATCAGGATCATAGAGCGATACATTCGCTCAAAGCTCAGACCCAGGCGCTGTTCGACGGCTTGTAGCACGCGGGATCTGCCTGTTTCCACAATCTGCTCGGTGGGTGTTAATTGCACCAGCTCCATTGTTTTGTTGCCGGATTTGCAGTTGAACTCCCACCGGCAGCGGTACTGCTCTGAAGCGATGGCAAAGGTGAGTTCCACGAAACCTGAGGCGGCGCCCCGCGTAATGATCAATTCACCGGGTGATTTTTTGCCGTAGCGGAAAACTTTGTCGAATAATGCTAAGGTGATGGCATCCAAAATGGTGGATTTTCCAGCGCCGGTGGGACCGACAATGGCAAAAATACCTGTTTCAGAAAGCGGTGGCTGGGTAAAGTCAATCGTTTGTGGCGGCGCCTGGAGTGAAGCAATGTTGGAGATCGTGATCCTGAGAATTTTCATTCTGCTGCTGCTGATTGTTCCTGCGCACGCTGAAGGGCCTGGTGAAAATATTTGCGGAGAATTTTTTGCTGTTTTGCGTCGATGCCGCGTTCCTCACACAGTTTTTCAAACATTGTTTCCGGCTGTAAGGCAGCGATGAGATCAAGGTGTGGGAATCTGTCGATATGCTTATCCGGTCGATCTATTACTGGTTGGATTTGAAGAATCTCGGCATTGCGGTCAGCAGCAGCATTTCGCAGGGTTTCGATGACATCAATCCCGACGGCTGGAGCTTCAACAAGACAGGAGATCCAGGGAGAAAGTTCCAAATTGTCGGGCAGCGCCTCCACTGCTTCCAGAAGCTGGTCGACAGTGCCACGCAGTACTTTGAGGAGGCGGAACTGTGGTACGGGGAGGAACTCGATTTTCATCGTGTCGGAATTTTGCCAGTTGCCAAGGATGACCCCGTGCGGCACAGCGACTTCGTCAAAACTGAGTGAGATCGGAGCACCGCTGTACACGATCTTTGTTGCGCCTGCGATGCGCTGATAGCGGTGAATGTGCCCAAGTGCGACATAGTCGAGGGTGTCGGAGAAAATGGTGCTGGGGACGCTCCCCAGGTTCCCAATGTGGACGATTCGTTCGCTGCCGGCTGTTTTTGCCGCCCGAACGAATAGATGTCCCATTGCAATCACTTTTTGACCAGGCGATTTCCGCTGAGCAGCAGTTGTTGCAATGTGCTGGTAGAACTGTTCAATGGCTTCGATAATACGGCGTTCCCGTTCTTCAACGCTGAGCCCTGCTGAGCTCTGCACGATGTCCCTTTCGCGAAGGAATGGGACAGCAGCGATCAGAAGGTCATCGGATTCAACGAAAATGTTTTCGTCTTCTGGCGTGCTGACCAGCGTTGCGTTGAGAGCGGTGAGGATCGGAGCGAAAGCCTGCAATAGCGCCGCAGAGTCGTGATTGCCAGCGATCCAGATGGAACGCTCTACCGGCGTTTCCGTTGCCATTCGATGGAGGAAGGTAAAAAACAGGCGCAGGGATTCGTGCGACGGGTTGGGATGATCAAAAATGTCTCCGGCGTGCAGAAAGAGCGATACCTGATGATCACGCAGCATATTGATGAGCCAGTTGAGAAACCGTTGATGCTCTTCGGTGCGCGTTCGGTCGAAAAACACCTGCCCCAGGTGCCAGTCGGAGGTATGTAAAAATTTCATTTTCCTGCTGTGTTCTTTTGATCATTGAACGATTGAGCCGACCAATTCCTGTGATTTCACTACTTTTGCACCTTGTGTAACAAACGAAGCAGCGGGAATAATGGCGTGGAGTCGGACACTGGTGACGTCGGCATTGCCGTACGCAAATGGATACATTCATCTGGGGCATTTAGCGGGCGCTTACCTGCCGGCGGATATGTATGTGCGATTCTTGCGACTCAACGGAGAGTCGGTGCTTTACATTTGCGGTTCGGATGAACACGGCGTGCCCATTTTGATTGCAGCGGAGAAGGAGGGCAAAACGCCGCAGGAGATTGCGGATAAGTACCACTTTGCCAATCTGGAAGCATTCCAGCGCTTTGGGATGAGCTTTGACTACTATGGTCGAACCACGGATCCCGTACACCACCGGACCGCTCAGGAGTTTTTTCTGATGCTTTACCAGAGAGGGTATCTGGAGGAGCGAGAAGTGGAGCAATTTTATGATCCGGAAGCGCAGATGTTCTTGCCCGATCGGTATGTGGAAGGCATTTGCCCGGTCTGTGGATACGAGCGAGCACGGGGGGATCAATGCGATCGGTGTGGAGCGTATTATGATCAACTGGAACTGAAGCAGCCGGTCAGCCTGGTATCTGGAAAACCACCGATCGTAAAGAAGACACGGCACTGGTATTTCAAGCTGAGCCAGTTTCAACAGGCGCTGGAAGAATATGTAGAGGCGCATTCGGACGACTGGAAAGAAAATGTTTTGCAGCAGGTTCGGTCGTGGCTGAAGCAGGGATTGGCAGATCGGCCGGTAACGCGGGATTTGCCGTGGGGAGTGCCGGTGCCCCTGGAAAATGCTCAGGGGAAAGTACTGTACGTATGGTTTGAGGCGGTCCTGGGGTATATCTCGGCAACAAAGCGATGGGCATCTGAAAAGGCGCAGCAGCCGGAAGTATGGCAGCAGTGGTGGAAGTCGCCTGATACGCGCTATATTGCGTTTATCGGCAAGGATAACATCGTGTTCCATACGCTCCTGTTCCCTGCGATGTTGATGGCAGCGGAAAATTATATCCTGCCGGATAATGTGCCGGCGAATGAGTTCCTGAATCTGGAAGGGGAGAAATTTTCCAAGTCGCGGAATTGGAGCATCGATCTACGCGATTATTTGCAGGATTTTCCCGAAGACGAACACGTGGATATGCTGCGATATGCGCTGGCAGCCAATTTGCCGGAAACGCGGGATTCGGATTTTCGGTGGAAGGATTTTCAGTCCAGAGTAAACAACGAGCTGATCGCTGCTTTCGGCAATTTTGTGCATCGCACCTTGCAGTTTTTGAAAAAGAATTTTCAAAGTCGTTTGCCAAAATTCCCGGAATGGCAGGAATTACAGACGGTGTGGAATGAAATCTGGGAGCATCGATCGAAGGAAATGCTGCAAACCACAGGGGAGATGCTGACGGATCCAGAAAAAGAACTGCTGCGGACGTTGCTGGATCTGGATCGGGGCATCGATTCAGCGTACCGGCATTTTCGATTTCGGGAAGCAACGGCGGCAACCCTGGATGTTGCGAAGGCGGCAAATAAATTTTTCAACGATTCGGCACCGTGGGTATTGATCAAAAAAGATTCAGCGCAGGCGGCACGAACGCTGTATGTCTGCGTTCATCTCTGCGCTGCTCTGTCCACGCTCTTTGAGCCACTGACTCCCTACAGTTGTCAGAAATTGCGGCAATTGTTGAATCTCTCAGAGCCACTGCCGTGGCAATCGGCTTTCCGTCTGTTTCTTCAGCCCGGACATTCCTGCCAGCCGCCGCAGCTTTTATTCCACAAGATAGAAGACTCCCGCATCGAGGCACAGATTGCGAAACTGGGGCAGGGAAGCAGCGAGACAAAGTCGGAGGATATTTCCCATTCAGAAGAGGAAACAAAAAATTTGGTTTCATACGAAGAATTTTCCCGCTTGCAGCTCCGCATTGCCACGATTGTCAAAGCAGAACCCATTCCGAAATCAAAGAAGCTGTTGCGATTGGAGATCGATCTGGGCACAGAACGGCGGCAAATTGTTGCAGGCATTGCTCAGCAGTATGCACCGGAGGAACTGGTAGGAAAACAAATTGTGGTGGTAGCAAACCTGCAGCCAGCGAAAATTATGGGGGTTGAGTCTCAGGCGATGCTGCTGGCAGCGCATTCCGATGATGGCAAGCTGGCGTTGCTGGTGCCCGATACCTCGATGCCGCCCGGATCACCGGTGCGGTAGCGGATGCTCCACAGGCAGAAGCTGGCGCGGAAAAGCCAGCGGTTCTAAAGCGTTGCGAAGATAAGACGGGGATGAATGCTGCGGCAGCGGAAGTTTCTGAGCTTTCGACTTTGAGAATGCTGAGAGCATAAACTGCTTACCGATCCGAAACCTGAAAACTCCGTAGCGGCAAAGTCCACACACTGCTGCGCACATTGAACGATGGGGGTATACCGGCAAGAAAAGGAGAATGGGGAGTAAGTTCTCCCACTGGCAGCGCCCGGCAGCAGGAGCATAAGGGTATCCATAGTAGGCGGTAAGTTGTGCCGCTGCTTTCTGCTCAGCAGCAGGAGCATAGGGATAGTGGAGGAGAACATTGATCTTCCATCTGCTGTGGGTTAGCCGTTGTTTTAAAATTTTACCTTACTGTTGTAAGCTCAGAGATTTTGAGTTGTGCAACCAGAATTGGAGTGTGGGCACGATGCAAGAGCATCAACATAAGGACCATTCAGTGCATACAGGGCAAATGAGAGATGCAGGGCAAATGAGAGAGCAAAGCGCTGGAGAGCACAGGCATCACCAGGGAACCGAACATCACGATCATCATGCGCATATGATCGCCCAATTTCGCCGCCGATTCTGGGTTTCCCTGCTCCTGACCATTCCGATTCTGCTGCTTTCTCCAATGCTGCAAACGCTCTTTGGCATTGAGGGGATTGTGCGGTTCAATGGGGATACGTATGTTCTCTGGGGATTGGCGACGATCATTTTTCTCTACGGCGGTTTTCCCTTCCTGAAAGGATTTTACGAAGAACTTCGGAAGCGGAAACCGGGAATGATGACGCTCATTGCGGTGGCGATTTCCAGTGCCTATTTCTACAGCAGTGCAGTGGTTTTTGGATTGCCGGGGAAGATGTTTTTCTGGGAGCTGGCAACATTGATCGACATAATGTTGCTGGGACACTGGATTGAGATGCGGTCGATAATGGGAGCTTCACGGGCACTGGAAGCGCTGGTGAAGCTGATGCCAGTGGAAGCCCATAAGAAATTGCCCGATGGTACGGTGGTAGATGTTCCGGTTTCTGAAGTCCAGGTAGGGGATCTGTTGATTGTGAAGCCGGGAGAAAAGATCCCTGCTGATGGCGTTATCGTGGAGGGAGCAACGACCGTGGATGAATCGATGCTCACAGGAGAAAGCAAACCAGTGGCGAAAAAGGTCGGAGATGTTGTGATAGGTGGAGCTATTACGTACGAAGGTGCCATTACGATTCGGGTGGAGAAAACAGGGAAGGATTCATTCCTTGCGCAGGTGATCGAGCTTGTCCGGCAGGCACAGGCAAGTCGGTCGAAAACTCAGGATTTAGCAAATCGCGCCGCAGGGTGGTTAACGGCTATCGCGTTGCTTGGGGGAGCGGTAACGTTTATCGTGTGGATCGGTGTGGCGGAAGCACCACTGGCGTTTGCAGTGGAGCGGGCTGTGACGGTGATGGTCATCGCATGTCCGCACGCCCTTGGACTGGCTGTTCCGCTGGTGGTAGCGGTTTCTACGGCGCTTGCAGCCCGTAATGGATTTTTGCTTCGAGACCGTACCGCTTTCGAGAAAGCCAGACTGTTGACCGCCGTGGTGTTTGATAAAACGGGGACTTTAACAGAGGGGCGGTTTGGCGTGACCGATGTCGTCAGTTTTGATCCGAAAATTCCAGAGTCGGAGGTGCTTCGATATGCTGCTGCTCTCGAGATCTTCTCTGAACATCCTATTGCGAAAGCCATTGTCGAAGCGGCAGAAGCACCACCGAAAGCGGAGCAGTTCCGTGCAATTCCGGGCAAAGGGATCGAGGGCAGTGTTGATGGACGATCGGTCAGGGTCGTCAGCCCGGGATATTTGCGCGAGCACGGCATCACCTTCGCTCACGACCGTGTTACCCCATTGTTTGAAGCTGGCAAAACAGTGGTGTTTGTCATTGTTGATGGTGCATTGGTTGGCGCTATTGCGCTGGCAGACATTGTTCGGGCGGAATCGAAAGAGGCAGTAGCACAGCTTCGGCAGATGGGCATCCGGAGTATTATGCTAACCGGGGATAATGCCCAGGTTGCTGCGTGGGTGGCACGAGAGCTGGGGTTGGACGAGTACTTTGCAGAGGTGTTGCCGCACGAAAAAGCAGCAAAGATTGCGGAGTTGAAGCAGCGGGGAATGGTGGTTGCAATGGTTGGAGATGGCGTGAACGATGCACCTGCATTAGTTGCAGCAGATGTCGGCATTGCGATTGGTGCAGGTACCGATGTTGCCATTGAATCCGCAGATATTGTGCTGGTTCGTAACGATCCGCGAGATGTAGTCCAGATCATCGAGCTGGCGCGATTGACCTATCGGAAAATGGTGCAGAATTTACTGTGGGCAACCGGATATAATGCCATAACCATTCCGCTGGCAGCGGGTGTGCTGTACCGGGCAGGAATTCTCCTCAGTCCCGCCGTCGGCGCTGCTCTGATGTCGCTCAGCACCGTCATCGTTGCCCTCAACGCACGATTTCTCCACCTGCGCCCAAAGCGGTGAGACAGCACGCAGCAACAGGGTGCATTTCTCAGATAACCCTCAAAGGAAGTTTTCTCTTGCTGCACGTTCTGCTCAGTGTGCACACTGACGAAAGTCGGCGCTTTCAGCAGGGATGTTTGCAGTTGCTGAGGATCACACACTTCGGTGTTTGTTGGGAACTTTATGTTTTCGTGAGCATCACCGTAGTGGGATAACCCTCTGGGGTCCAAGACAGAGAATTGCTCTGCTGTTTTTCTTGCCGACTGAAGCCGGCGTTCCCGGTTCGCTGGAAGCGCACGCTTGGGTGTGCATTGCTTTGCCGACTGAACCCGGCGCTCCCGGTCGGAGCGCACGCTTTAGTGTGCATTTGATGCCGACTAAAGTCGGCGCTCCCGGTTGGAGCGCACGCTTCGGCGTGATCCCGGCGAAAATAGGCGCTTTGGTGCTTTCCGGTGCAATTTGCAGTTGTAATGGAGTGGACATCGTACGTCGCTGAAAAGCGGTATTTTTGTGTTTTTGTGGAAGGTTGTACGATTGAGAAAGGGTGAATGATGGAACGTTCAGTGATCGTTGCAGCGGCACGGACACCGATTGGGGCATTTCTGGGAAGTCTGTCTTCGCTTTCTGCACCGCAGTTGGGGGCAGTGGTAGTTCGGGAAGTTGTGAAGCGTGCCGGTGTTCAGCCGGATCAGGTGGATGAAGTGATTATGGGGAATGTGTTAACCGCTGGTGTTGGACAGGCGCCGGCCCGGCAGGCAGCGATCTTTGGTGGGTTGCCGACCAGTGTGCGGTGTATGACGATCAATAAAGTGTGCGGCAGTGGGCTCAAAGCGGTGATGCTGGCAGATCAGGCGATTCGACTGGGCGATGCAGAGATTATCATTGCCGGCGGACAGGAGTCAATGTCGAATGCTCCGTATTTGCTCCCCAAAGCTCGCACTGGCTACCGGCTGGGGAATGGAGAAGTGATCGATTCAATGGTCCACGATGGATTGTGGGATGTGTACAACCAGTTTCATATGGGAAACGCCGCCGAATTGTGTGCCCGCACCTGCAATATTCCTCGCGAAGCGCAGGATGAATATGCCATTCTCAGTTATAAGCGGGCGCAGGAAGCGCAGGAAAAAGGATGGTTCAAAGAGGAAATTGTCCCGGTGGAAGTCAAACAGAAGAAAACAACGGTGATTGTTGACACAGACGAAGAGCCAGGACGGGCAAAGTTCGACAAGATTCCCCAATTGAAACCGGTCTTCGAGAAAGAAGGGACCGTAACCGCTGCGAATGCCAGCAAGATCAACGATGGCGCTGCTGCTGTGATGGTAATGAGTGAGTCCAGGGCGCAGGAACTGGGCATTCAGCCAATGGCGCGGATTATTGCACACGAGGCGTTTGCTCAGGATCCGGAATGGTTTACCACAGCGCCTGTTGGTAGCGTCAAAAAAGTGCTGGACAAAGCAGGGATGAAGCTGGAGGATATTGACCTGTTTGAGATTAACGAAGCCTTTGCGGTTGTTGCGTTAGCAGCGAAAGATCAGTTGGGAATTCCCATTGAAAAACTCAATGTCCACGGCGGTGCTGTTGCGCTGGGGCATCCGATCGGCGCATCTGGTGCACGGTTATTGACAACGTTGTTGTATGCGCTCAAGCAGCATAATAAACGCTACGGTCTGGTCAGCCTCTGCATTGGCGGGGGTGAGGCAGTTGCGATGATTGTGGAACGAATTGGATAATCGTTGATGCAGAAAATTCCGGTGGTATTGATCCGGGGCGATGGGATCGGACCGGAGATTGCGGATGCGGTCGTGCAGATTTTCGATGCCGCTGATGTGCCGATCGAATGGATTGAAAAAGAGGCGGGATTGTCGTGCATCCCGTCGTGTCCATCCGGATTGCCCGAAGAAACGATCGAGGCAATTCGGACGTATCGCGTCGCGCTGAAGGGTCCAACGACGACGCCGGTGGGACGAGGACACCGTTCGGTCAATGTTGCCCTTCGCAAAGCACTCGATCTCTATGCCAATGTTCGCCCTGCCCGAACTTTGCCCGGCGTTCCGACCCGGTATCCGAACATTGATCTGATTGTTGTTCGGGAGAATGTCGAGGACACCTACATTGGCATTGAGTACTTCCAGACCCCCGATGTAGCGCAGGGGTTGAAATTGATTAGCCGTCCCGGATCAACGAAGATCGTTCGGTATGCCTTTGAGTTAGCGCGTTCCCTGGGACGGCGTCGTGTTGTGGCGGTTCATAAGGCAAACATTCACAAGTTGACCGACGGGCTGTTCCTGGAGTGTTTCCGGGAAGTTGCCAGGGAATATCCTGACATTGAGATCGGCGATTTGATAGTGGATAACTGCAGTATGCAGTTGGTGACCCGTCCCGAACAGTTTGATGTTCTGGTGATGCCCAATCTGTATGGCGACATCATTAGCGACCTGTGTGCCGGACTGGTCGGAGGATTGGGCGTTGCTCCCGGTGGGAACATCGGGGATCACTATGCAGTATTTGAAGCAGTCCACGGATCGGCGCCGGATATTGCGGGCAAAGGAATTGCCAATCCAACCGCATTGCTGTTGTCCGGTCTCCAACTGCTGCGCCATCTGGGGCTGGCTATGCATGCGCTGGTCATAGAACGGGCTTTGCATCGAACGCTGGAAGAAGGAATCAAGACGCGCGATCTGGGCGGAACAGCAACGACCGAAGCCTTTACCGCAGCGATCATCGAACGGCTGGAAACCATTCAGTTGCCGGAGGAAGAGCAGAAAACGCATCCGATGAATCTGGGCGCCATCCCATTGCGCTACCATCGACCGGCAGAAGTTCGATGCGTCGGCGTGGATGTGTTTCTGGAGCATCCCGGTGCAACATTCCCGGAATTACCGCAGCAGGTGGGTACCCTTCAGTTTGTGGCGTTGACAAACCGGGGAACCAGGTTATCGCTGGATGAACCTGCAACGGTGCTGCTGGTCGATCACTATCGTGCCCGGTATCAAACTGCTGATGGAAGCGCCGTTGAAGATGACCATATCGTTGCGTTGCTGCAGCAGTTGACGAGCAGCGGCATTCGATGGATGCACGTTGAGAAATTGTTCGAGCTGGACGGACACAAGGGATTCAGTACGGAAGGGTGAGCGGGAGTCGGCGCATTTCTCCGGTTGCTGGACATTCCCGAAGTACAGGAAGCGGGGAAAGTGGTGCACTACAGCGGCTGTTCTGTCGTTTACTACCTGCTGAAATTCGGGGCGTAGCTCAGCCAGGTAGAGCACTGCGTTCGGGACGCAGGAGTCGGAGGTTCGAATCCTCTCGCCCCGACAGGCGTTGGAAAATTTTCCCCGGAGTGAATGTCGAACGATTCCCATCACTTTTCTCCATTTCCTGATCGCTTTGCCGCCGCGCTGGAACGTCTGGCAGATGTGTGGAAACAGTTTCTGATAGACACTTCCAAACAACACCGGCTCAGTCCTTTGCAACTCCAGATTTTATGGGTGCTGAATCGATTGAAGCAACCGAAAGACCGCACAGTGAGTGCGCTTTCACGGTATTTTGGCGTTACAATGGCAACGATCAGTGATTCACTCCGGGTGCTGCGCCAGAAAGGATATGTGCAGTCGCAATTTCTTGCTGAAGACCAGCGATTCCAGATCTTCGAGCTGACTGCCAGCGGCAGGGCACTACTGGCGCAACTGCCCAATTTCGCTGATATGTTGTCTGAAGCTTTCGAGACGATTCCCTTCCAGGCACAAGAACAGACCTATGAAGTGTTACTGCATATCATCGCCTCATTGCAGCAGCAAGGGGTGATACAAGTACAGCGGATGTGCTTTAGCTGCCATTTTTATCGCTCACACCATCGTGGATATTCCCATTTCTGTGCCCTGTTGCAGCAGCCCCTGCAAACTGCGGAGCTGCGGTTGGAATGTCCTGACTACCAGCCTCGTTCGTAAAACCTACCGCCGTTTTTCCGCGCCATCATCCGGTGCGCTGTTTCTTCACCGGAACGTGCTGAAATTGGCGTAGAATCGCATCTACATTTGCATTCGCCGTTCCTTTCCGGATTTTTTCGTAATTTTCCGTTCGATTCAAGGTTTAACAGAGCGGAAGATAGAGCAGCAAGATGGATCGAGAAAATCAACGGTCGGCACTTTTGCGACTGCTGGCGCTGGCGTTGAGCGATGGAAATCTCCAGAGAGAGGAGGAGATTTTTCTGATTCAGGTAGCAGAGCGGTATGGTGTCAACCGCAATGAGCTACTCCAACTGTTCTTCCAGGATGGCAGCCAGGCGATGCAGATTCCTCATTCTGCCGAGGACCGGTTTGATCACCTGATTGATCTGGCAATGATGATGTTGATGGATCAACGGATGACAGATTCCGAACGCCGATTGTTTCGACTGCTGGGCACGTATCTGGGATTTACGACGCAAACGCTGGAGCGAGTGTTGATGGTCGTTCGGGAAGAAATGCAGCAGGTGCCAGATTTGATTTCTCTTAAGCAGCAATTGCGGCAGCGGTTACCGATGCTGGTTAACTGAGGATGGAACCGCTTCCTCACCGTCTTCGGCAGCAAGTGCGGAAGTTGCATCAGCGGAAGTACCGTCAGGCGTGGCAGCAGGCATTGATCGAAGGGGCGAAATTGATCGAGGAAGCGCTGCAAAGCGGTATGAGCATTGAATTTGTCGTTGCCGACACGGCAAAAGCAGAATCGTTTGCGACATTGCTCCAGCAGTGCCGCGCAGCAGGTATCCCGATATATGGCGTTCGGGAAGACGGGCTGCAACCATTGTGCACAACCCAGCATCCGCAGGGAATTTGTGCTGTTGTTCAACAACGCCAATTGCCAGTGCAGTTGCAGAAGCCGTTTTTACTGATCGATCGGATTAGTGATCCGGGAAATCTGGGAACTATTCTCCGAACGGCTGATTGGTTTGGGGTTCCCAATCTCATTGTGCGTCGTGGTTCCGTCGACCCCTGGAATCCCAAAGTAGTGCGAGGATCGATGGGTGCTATTTTTCGACTGGCGCTGGAGGAAGCCGAAGACGTGGTAGCAGCATTTCGGCAGCGGTTGCCTGATACGCCAGTCTTCGCTCTGATGGTGGAGGATCAGGCGGAACCATTGCCATCGGTGACAGTGCCACCACAATGGGCGTTGATGGTCGGCAGTGAAGCGGAGGGCATTGATCCCGAAATGGCAGCGAAAGCAGATCGATGGATCCGAATTCCCGGACAGAATGAGCAGGCGGATTCTCTCAATGCAGCCGTTGCCGTTGGAATTGCACTCTATGCTTTTACCGCTGTCACCCAGACCAGAGTACCCGGTGCGAGTGAGCAATAAACGGAAAGGAGAGACCAATGGCGTATAAGCCGAGATGGGAAACCCGCTGGCTGCTGCGGAAAGGAAAGCCAGCACGGATGCCGTGGCGAAAGACCTTGACCGTAATGCTGGATGTGCTCAGCGTTGCCATAGCGATTGCCGGCGTGTACTGGCTGTTTGCTGGCGATGTGGGCTGGGCACTTGCCGCGTGGGGAATCGCAGCCATTGTGTTCGGGACTCGAGAAACTTTTGTGCAGGATCTGCATACGATTGTGCGCATTTACGGACCCCTGGGGCGGATGCGTTACCTGTTTGAACGGGAGTTTCGGGATAAGTTCCTGCAGTATTTCAACGAACGGAATATGGATGGTCGCCCCATCCCCCGAATCGTCCGGGATTACATTTATCAGAAAGCGAAAGGGTTGAAATCCGTGTCCAGCTTCGGGACAGAACTGGATATCTACGACGTGGAGAATACCGTCGGGGCGCGGCTGCTGCACCGCCATTTTGGCGTTGCATTTGAACGACCGGATGGCTTCGCTGTAGAGATCGGCGCACGTCGCCCTGAAGTGCGTACCTTTGTGGTGCGGAATGTGATCAATGTTTCCGGAATGAGTTTTGGCTCTATCAATCATCGAGCGGCGGAAGCGTTAAGCGTTGGTGCTAAGGGGGTTGCATACGTCAACACCGGCGAAGGTGGATACGGTCCACACGGTATTGCCGGCAACGATGTGGTTTTTCAGATTGGAACCGGAAAATTCGGGGTGGGACGCTTTGTGACGTTGCCCGATGGAAGGGAAACTCGCGCACTGGACGAAAG
>JALWUI010000163.1 GCA_027082775.1 Candidatus Kapaibacterium sp. | reverse complement strand
GGCTTCACCGGCGAACAACTGTTGTCCTACCAGCCCATCGTCAACGAGATTAAAGGCATATTTGAGCATACGGATTGCCATCGGACTTTTTGCATTGATCGCTGCTGCCCATTCCAGGGCAACTTCCTCCAGTTGCTCGTGCGGCACGACCGCATTCACCATTCCCATCTCATACGCTTCTTGCGCCGTGTAGGTTTTGCCAATGAAAAATATTTCCCGCGCACGTTTCTGCCCAACAATACGGGCTAAATACGCCGATCCGTACCCTGCATCGAAGCTGGCAACATCTGGATCCGTTTGCTTGAACAACGCATGCTCGGCACTGGCAATCGTCAGATCGCAAACGACGTGCAAGCTATGTCCACCGCCAACAGCCCATCCGGGGACAACAGCAATGACAACCTTGGGCATAAAGCGGATCAATCGCTGCACCTCCAGAATGTGGAGACGCCCCATTCGCGCCCGCGCCGCTGGATTCTCCGCAGTCCCTTCGTATTCGTATCCCGACGCTCCCCGGACGCGCTGGTCACCACCAGAAGAAAATGCCCACTTCCCGTGCTTTTTCGACGGACCGTTACCGGTCAACAAAACACATCCGACATCCGGCGTTTGCCGCGCGTGATCCAGTGCCGTGTACAGCTCGTCTACCGTCTGAGGACGAAAAGCATTCAACACCTCAGGACGGTTAAAGGCAATGCGAACCGTACCGTGTTCTTTACACCGGTGATACGTGATGTCTTCGAACTGAAACTCCGAAATTTCTTCCCACCGCGTTGGATCGAAAATCGCCGACACCTTTTGCGTCGCCATCGTCGTCTCATCCTCTCTCATTTATGAAACTCCCTGGTCGTTCTCAGCCAGCACACCTGTGACAAAAATTGTTCGACAAGTTGCGCAAAGCGCTCCGGTGCTTCAAAATGGATGGTATGGCCAGCGCCGGGAACAATCTCGACTCGCACTGAAGCATTGTGCAAAGCCGCCACGCGCTGGGCGATAGCCGCATACTTTGTGTCCTTCTCACCGGCAAGAAACAGCACCGGCAATGTCGTCGCTCCCAGCCACTGCCAATAAGAAGGCTGATGGGCAACGCTCAGCACTTTCAACGCTATTGCCAATTGCAAAGGGTCGTTGTCACGGAATCGTTGCTCCATAAGCTGCTGGAACTCTGGATGCTGGCGGAGAGAAGCAAAGAGTGGTTGATCATACCACCGCTGCAGAAATTGATCGAAATCCTGAATGGTCAGCTCCAGCGCCCGTTCCAGATCCTGATGGTAGCGCTCCAGTCGCTCCAGTTCATCATCAATGCCCGGCAAAGCAGATTCCACGATCAGTCCCCGCACCTGGTACTTCATCGCCTCTGCTATTGCTATCGCCAACCGTCCCCCCATCGAATAGCCGAGCACCACTGGTGGCGGTATCGTTAAAGCATTGAAAAGCCGGATCATTTCCTGCATCACGTTTTGCCAGGGGTTTTTTTCCAGATCACCCCGGGTTTTACCGTGTCCCGGCAAATCTACTGCAATGCAACGGGTATGCTCTGACAACCGCTGCATCAGCGGGACCCAATCTTCTCCTGTTCCCATAAAACCGTGCAAACAGACCACGACACAGGAGGAATTCGGGGAACCCGTCTCCCAAACGTTCCACTCAAACTCTTCAGTTTTAATCGTGCGTTGCTTCACCATCGTTATCCTGCTGCCCCAACTGCTTTAGTGCCTCGTACCACCGTATGCTTGCATCAGGATCAATTTTCACCTCCAGCAGCACTGACCGCTGCGTTTGCATCACTGCTGGAAGTTGCTGTTCCAGCGCCGCCAGATTATCAACCGATCTGTAGGCTAACCCGAAAAGATGGGCAACATCGGCAAAGTCGTACGAATGTGGTGCGACAAACAGGGTAATGTCGGTACGATCAACGGGAGGAATAACCCGCGTAAAAATCTGCCCACCGCCGTTGTTCAGTACCACAACAATCATCGGATGCGGTAGCTGCGTAAGGAAGTGAAAACCATTCAGATCGTACAAAGCGCTAAGATCGCCAATGATAGCAATCGCTTGCTTTCCCGCTGCCAGTGCAGCCCCTGCACCGGTTGACACGAGCCCATCAATTCCGCTGGTTCCCCGATTGCTCACGATCACTGGTTGCCCCACTGACTGCTCAACGAAGCTATCAGCATCCCGAACCGCGATGCTATTGCCCAGCAAAAGGATTTTCTCCTCCAGTGGCTGTCGAAAAACCGTACGGATTGCCGTTGCCTCGGTCAGCAAAGAATCTGACAATGCCCTTTTGAACGGTGCAATCACTTTCTGGATCCACTGCTGGCGTTCAGCAAACGACGGACGATCGGGAATGTTGAACGGCGCTGCGGAAGCCAGTGGAATCCTGTAGTGTCGCATTCGCTGCAGCGCCGGATTGAACTCCATTGGTACAGATGCCAGGTGAAGCATTTCTGCCGTGCGAGTCGTTAGCCACTGAAGTGTCCGCTTCGATGTCAGCCTGCCTCCGATCCACAGAATCCGATCCGGCTGCCATTGCCAGAGGGAAGGGTGTAACAGAGCCAGATCGAACAACGGCAACTCGCGCCGCAGCTTTCCTCGTAACCCCGATGTAATATCGGCAACTGCTGGCACCGGAAGCTGCCCGCACATTGCTCGCACCGCCGTTTGCTCAGACGGTGGTATGCCACCAACGATCACAACGGGATCCCGTGCTGTTGTCAACCAGTGTTCGATTTCCCGATGCACCGCCTGCCAATCAACAGGCACATCTCGCCACTGCTGAAAAGCCGAAGGTTGGTTTTGCCACTGTTCAAATGCTGGCGAGTTCAGCATCTGAAAAGGCACCGGGTGCAAATGCAGGGGCTCGCGGAATTGACAATTCAACTGCACCGGACCTGGGAATGGGAATTGGGCGGCTGCTACTGCCGTACTGACCAGATGCACAATAGCAGCAGCATCTACCTGCGTATCCGCTGCTGGAATTGTCCCCTGCCACCGAACGACCGGTGTCAGAAACGCATATTGATCGATCGTCTGATTCGCTGCCCGATGATGCAACTCCCACGGGCGATCGGCGGTCAACAGAATCAGCGGCGTTGGATCGTAGTGGGCTTCCAGCGCAGCAGGGAGAAGATTTGCCACTGCCGTCCCGCTGGTGGTGACCACAACTGCTGGCTGCCCCGTCGCTTTTGCTGCTCCCAGCGCAAAGAAAGCAGCAGAGCGCTCATCATAAGCAGAGATAACCGTCACATCCGATCGCTGCTGTAATCCCCACAGTAGCGGCGCAGAGCGATTCCCTGGCGCAACCACAAAGAGGCTGACACCACTCCGCACAAGCTCTTCGATGATCAGCGTTGCAACCGCTCTGTTCGGATTCTCTACCTGCATTGGTTACTCCGAAGCGTGATCCATCCACGCAGCAAAGGTCGCCAGTTTATGCTCCAGTTCCTGCCATTCCAGATCCGGATCGGATGTCAGCACCAATCCAGCACCGGTATAGAACACCCCAATGCGTCCCATCAACAGAAACGAACGAATCGCCACGGCAATCTCACTTTGTCCAGCGGTTATCCAGCCAATAGGTGCTGCATACCAGCCGCGGGAGTAGGGTTCAAGCTGCCGAATCAGTGCCAGCGCCGCCTGCCGGGGTGTTCCACCAACTGCCGGCGTTGGATGAAGAGCATCGATCAAATCGAAATCATCGATTTCCGGTTTCAAAACTGCTGTGACCGGTGTTTGCAAATGGTACAGATGTGGCAACGACAGCAGTGTCGTTTCCCCAATCGTTAAGCGTTCACTGAAACGGTGCAAAGCCTGTCGCAATGCCGAAACAACGTAAGCGTGCTCCTGCTGATCCTTACGACTGGAAAGCAATTCACTGCGGAGTCGCTGATCGCTGGCCGGATCGCGGTGACGGCGGCGAGTGCCGGCGATCGCCCGCGTCCAGAGGTGCCTGCCAGTGCGCACAAATAAATGTTCCGGCGTAGCACCACAGAATGCAGCCGTCGGTGCCGGCTGGAAACAAAAAACAACAGCAGCGGGAAACTGCATCCGGAGGTGCTGAAGCAGTCCTGCTGGTTGAGGCGTCTGCGCAAACTCCACCATCGTCTGCCGTGAAAGCACCACTTTGTGCACCCTTCCCTGCGCGATTGCCTGCCGAACAGCGAGCACCCGCTGTCGCCATCCCGACGCATTCGGCTGGTGGCATACCACTGTCGCTGTTGGTATAGCTGGCGGCTGATTCCCTCTGATGTGCTGCCACTGCGTGAAAAATTGCAGCAAACTCTGATAAGCGGAGCGGTCCTGCTCCGAAAAAACAAATCGCAGCCGCAACCCATTGGGAGCCTGAAACACAAGGAACTGCGGAATAAACCACTGCTGTACTCCAAAATCGTCCCACGGAAAATCCCGGCAACACTGCTGATCGAATCCCATACCGCCGACCAGCATCAATGTGGGATGGCGGCGGAGCAATGCACGCAAGACCTGTCTTGCTTCTGGTGTTAAAGGCTGACGAAATTCCAGCATCCTGCCCGCTGCCACAAACTGGCGTTGCGTTTTCGCACTCCTCCAGAACAGCTTTGGATAGATTTCCAGCGCATCATACAGTGCCGGCAAAGGCGCCGGTGGAAGTGCAATTTCCAGAACATTCCATCGAGGAATAGAAACCTGCTGGCCAGCTTGTCTATTCGATGTGCGATCTTTCCGACCACTCCGGATTTCCCCGGAAACAACTGCCCTTGCCGATAGCATCATTGACGCAACCCGCTCTGCCCATTTTTAAAAATTCGCAATATACCGGTTTTCCTGCAATCCGGTGGCGCTGGAGCATCAGCGAAGGAGACTATGCAATAGCAGGAAGCCAAAAAGAGGAGTGTCAGCATACATTGACTGGCGTACACGCCTTTTCGTACGCAAGATATGCCGGCTAAAGCCAGCGCTCCCAGTGGGGTTTACTGGAAGCGCACGCTCTTAGGCGTGCATTTACCGGGAGCGCACCCTTCCGTGTGCATCCTATATGCCAGCCCAACCCAGCATTTCCTGCAAGCGCCCCAATCACCGGGAGCACACACTTCCGTATGCAACGATGCCGGCTGAAGCCCGCGCTCCCCAGCACCCTGCGGTGTGCAGCAGGCGCACCTACGACGGTGCGCCCCTGCAACTTTTCTCCGGAAAACTTAGATGTACAGCGAAGAGTTGAACGATGGACGGTGTTTCTTGACAATCGGATGTTCTTCGCCCAGCAGCCCAAAGATAGCCAGGCAGGCAATGCGGGCACTATCTTCGTTATAGTACCGATTTTCCCGAATCACCTCGATGAATTTTTCCAGTGCTTTGTCGTAATCGTGCTGCTGCAGCGCCTGAATGGCTTCCAGATACAGCTCTTTGACCGGATCATCCGGTAATTCCTCAGGATTGGCAGCAGCAGCATAGAGATCAGCAAATGTCCGGATTGCTTCCGCATACGGATACAGTGGAGAGTCGATGTCGATATCTGCCACCAGTTCCTTGGCTGCCTGCGGATCCGTTTCCAGTTGCTCAAAAGCGTGGAAAATTTTTATTGCCGGATGATCTGGCGTTTCTTTCTCCGCTGCTTCGACCACCTTTTTGGCTTCCTCTTTCTTCCCCTCTATCCACAGGGACAGCGCATTCCGCACTGCTTCGGTCGTCGGATCAGGGATCGCACTGTCCAGCCACTGGCGAATCAGGGGTTCCGGCAAAGCGCCGACAAATTCATCCACCACTTCACCATTGACGAACAGCTTGACCGTCGGAATTCCCCGAATCCCATACTCCATTGCGACATCCTGGTGAATATCCGTGTTGACCTTGACCAATTTCCACCGGTCTTGCTGCTCCTCTGCCAGGCGCTCTAACACCGGACCAATGATGCGACAGGGTCCACACCACGGCGCCCAGAAGTCCACAACGACCGGCTTTTCATAACTGGCTTCCAGCACATCCTTCTGGAAATCCTTCACTTCGTACTTCGAATCTTCCGCCGTTAAATGAAACATTGGCTTTTCTCCCTTTTTGTACCACTTGCCTTGCATCTCTTTTCAAACAAAGCGCAAAGAACGGAAAGAGTCTCTAAAGTATTTGCAACATTGTCACAAAATCCAACTTATGATTGCCTTCCCCGCCGTCCCGGCAGGCTGAGGAGAAAAGAGCGGTTGCGGTGTAAAATCGACAGCAGGGAAAAGCGTCAAACAAAAGGTTGAAGGACAGGTAAACAAAAAGGGCAGCGCAATGTATGGTGGTGGCTACATTCCCGGATCTGCCAGCCCGCAGGAAGCACCGAAAGAAGATCCTGAAAAGTTAGCAGAATTCGAAGAAAAAATCAACCGTGGGGAAAAAATCGAGCCTCACGATTGGATGCCGTACGAATACCGGCGGCAGCTTATCCGAATGATCGAGCAGCACGCTCACTCGGAAATTATCGGCGCTCTTCCGGAAGGAACCTGGATCACGCGTGCACCGGGTTTCAAGCGGAAATTAGCCCTGATGGCAAAGGTGCAGGACGAAGTCGGTCACGCACAGTTGCTGTACAGTGCGGCTGAAACCCTGGGCAAATCGCGGGAGCAGATGATCAATGACCTGCTCAGCGGCAAATCGAAGTACTCGAATGTTTTCAATTACCCTGCAAAAACCTGGGCAGATGCAGCGATCATTGCCTGGCTCGTCGATGCCGGCGCCATTATCAATCAAACCACGAACTCCAAAGGATCGTATGGTCCCTACTGCCGGGCGCTGGAGCGCATCTGCTGGGAAGAATCCTTCCACCTCCGCTATGGCTACGATACCGTCGTTGCGCTGGCAACCGGAACCAAAAAGCAGCGACAGATGGTACAGGATGCTCTGAATCGCTGGTGGCGACCCATTATGCACTTTTTCGGACCTCCTGACAAAATCTCTGTCCATACGGAAAAGCTGGTACGCTGGAAAGTGAAGCTGGCAACCAATGATGAAATGCGCCAGCAGTTCCTCAATATGTACGTCCCGAAAATTCGCGAACTGGGGTTGGAAATCCCCGATCCCATTTTGCATAAAGACCCCGAAACGGGGAAGTGGGTGTATTCCGATCCCGATTGGGATGAATTCTTCCGGGTCATCAACGGCAATGGTCCGTGCAACAAAGAACGCCTGGCTGTCCGCAAGAAAGCAGAAATGATGGGACAGTGGGTGCGGCGAGCACTGCGTAATCCACGACAACAGTACGTTACTCCACTGGCATAGGGTGAGAACTGACAGTCAGTAGCTAATGCTTTGAAAATCCGAGGAAAAAGAGAAGTTTATCGGAAAGTTGGATAAAGCTGGAGCTGCAATGAGTGATTTCATCCAATCCTTAGATCCCCGCATTGTTCGCTTGCAGGTACGCGAAGATCAGCCCTTTGAGCCCAAGGAAGCAGGGGATCAGTGGGAAACGTACGAAGTTTTTCATCAGGCAAAAACGGGTGCCCGCTTGATTCACGTCGGATCGCTCCACGCTCCATCGCCTGACTTAGCCTTAGTCTTTGCCAAAGAGCAGTATGGGCGGCGATCGACAACAACCGATATGTGGGTTGTCCGCACCGCTGACATTTTTACCCTTCACCGACAGGATATCGATATGTTCGAAACGGCACAGGAAAAGCTCCACCGGGAGCCGCAAGGGTATATGGAAGTGCGCAAATACATCGAAGAATTCAAAAAGCGGCAACAACAGGAAGGAACCAGCGATGGATCCGAAGCAGGAAGCCATTAAAGAACTGTTGATCAAAATGGCAGATGACCAGTTGATCATCGGTCATCGCCACTCTGAGTGGATCGGGTTAGGACCGATTCTGGAAGAAGACATCGCTTTAGCCTCCATTGCTCAGGACAAAGTGGGACAATCCTATACGCTCTTTCAATTGCTTCACGACCAGTTTGGCACAGCAGATCCCGATACTATGGGATTTCTCCGTGCGGAGAACGAATATCGCTGTTGCCATCTGGTGGAATATCCCAATGGGGAATACGATTTCAGCCTCATCCGCCATTTTCTCTTCGACCACGCCGAATACCACCGTTTCGATATGCTTCAGGCGTCGGCATTTGAACCGATCCGCGGAATTGCCCGCAAATTTAAGAGCGAAATCAAGTACCACATTCTCCACGCCGATGTCTGGGTGCGGCGGCTCGGAACCGGAACGGAAGAAAGTCACCAGCGAATGCAGGCGGCACTCGAGACCGCTTTCCCCTTAGCGCTTGGCATCTTTGAACCCTCCCCGTATGAACAGGTGCTGATTGAGGAAAACATTTTCCCCGGAGAAGATGCGTTACGCCAGCGATGGCTTGAAACAATCCAGCCGATTCTGGAAGAAGCATCGCTGCAAATGCCGGATCCTTCGTCGATAGAACCAGCCTACGGAGGACGGCGCGGCTACCATACGGAGCACCTGGCTCCGCTATTGGAAGAAATGTCCTGGACCCTGCGGTACGATCCGGAAGCAGAGCGATGGTAACAGAACAGGACGTCTGGAAAGCACTGGAACAGGTCTATGATCCGGAAATTCCGGAGTTGTCTGTCGTCGACCTGGGAATGATCCTTTCCGTGGATGTAGCGCCGGACGGCAAAGCCGTTAAAGTGGTGTTTACCCCCACATTCGCTGCCTGTCCAGCTATTCCTGTCATCAAGGAAGACATTGCAGCAAAAATTCGGGAATTACTGCCAGTCGAGTCTGTCACCGTAGAAGTGTCGTATGACCAACCGTGGAACAGCAACCGGATCACAGAACGTGGCCGACAGATTTTAAAGCAGCGCGGCTTTGCTCCACCACCTCACGTAACAGCGGAAATCGAGTTAGAAGTTTTGCATACGGTACCGTGTCCCTACTGTGGAAGCACCAACACTGAGTTGCAGACTCCGTTTGGACCCACCCTTTGTCGGGCTATCCACTATTGCCACAACTGCCACCAATCTTTTGAACAGTTTAAGCCGGTTATGTAAGATCACTCCCGCTTACACTCCCGGGATGCGTAGAGCTAAAGCCGCACGAATCCCTTACAACACCACGATATCTTTGCCCACCATTGATCGGAACTTGCAGCCACACCGGATGCCGCTAAACCAGATAAAACTGATCCTTGAAAATTCTCCAGCCTGCCATCTCAGAATGATCAGGTCACGCTTCTTCCGGTACGGCACTATTGGTCAATGCAGAACGCTGTTCTGCTTCTCTTTCTTCAAAACTTGGTCAATCCCTCAAAAGATCGTAAAATTGCAATCTGGAAGAGCGAGACGGGGGCAAGAGAATGCAAATGCAGCACGGGACAACCTCGCCAGCGGTACGGCGTTTTCAATACCGCCTCAATCGGTGGTCTCTCTTAGGACTCTTCGTGCTACTGGTCATCCTGATTGTGCTGTATGTCTCCAACGTTTTAGCCATCCAGCAACGGGCTCGGGAGGTCAGTCAATTGCGGGAGCAGTATCAGGCATTGATTGAAGAGAACGAACGGTTGCAACAACAGGTGTATCGCCTCCAGGCGCCTGAGCGCATTCAGCGAATTGCCAGAGAGCGCCTGGGCTTACAGTTCAGCACGCATCCACCGAAGGTCATTCCAGTTCAGCCGTGATGGAGTTTAGCGAACGTCATATTGCTGCACCACCGGAGCCGCCGATGCGGCGGTGGAAAGTGTGGAGTCTTGCGATCTTCTTCCTCATTTTCCTCTTCTTCCTCTACCGACTTTTCGACCTCCAGGTTCTCAGTGCCAAAAACTACCGACAACGGTTAGAGCGACAGGCTTACCGGACGGTGCCGATCCCGGCAGCACGGGGCAACATTTACGACCGTCACCATCAGTTGCTCGCACGCACCGTGCTCCGCTTAACGGTGGCAGTCGATCCGAAACTGTTGAAAAAGCCGCAGCAGGTTGCGCAATTGCTCCACCGGTTTACCAGCCTTCCTGCCGATTCCTTCCGAACGCAGATTGCACAGGCAGCACACCGCCGTTACGTCGTGCTGGCACGCAACCTGCCGCTGAGCGCAGACACCCTCTTTGCCGCCCTGCGCGATCCGGGGGTGATCCGGATCAAAACCCCCGTACGTTTCTACCCCTTTGGTCCTCTGGCAGTCCAGACACTGGGATTTGTGGATGCTCAGGGCAAAGGGCAGACAGGGATTGAACAGCAGTACGACTCGCTGCTCAGAGGGACCGACGGGTATCAAACATACCTGCGGGACGCATTAGGCCGTATGATTCCCGATCCGGCTGGTCCCAGCAAATCACCGCAGAATGGCCATTCTCTCCGGCTCACGCTGGACTATCGCATCCAGCAGATCGTGGAACAGGAGCTTATCGCCGGCATTCAGAAAGCAGCAGCCGCTGCTGGCACCGCCATTGCAATGGATCCTACCACGGGCGAGATTCTGGCAATGGCTTCCTATCCGCACTTCAATCCCAACAATCTGCGCACTTTCTCTCCAGCAGGGGCAAAAAACCGGGCAATTGCCGATATTTACGAACCCGGCTCCACCTTTAAAGGTATTACCGCCGCAGCGCTTCTGGAAGAGGGAAAAATCACTCCCTCCGATTCTGTTGACGGGCACAATGGAAGGCTGCGCATTGAGGACCACGTTGTTCGCGACGCTCACCCGCTGGGCAAAACAGATTTCCGCACCGCGCTGATTCACTCCAGCAATGTGATTTTTGCCGAGCTCTCCAGACGACTCTCGGCAGAGCAGTTCTACCGCTACGCTCGAGATTTCGGTTTTGGTTTGCCTACCGGGATCGATCTTCCGGGCGAAGCACGCGGCATTTTGAAAAAGCCGGGCGAATTTGACGCCGCCACCCAGATGTTTATGGCATTTGGCTACGGGCTGGCGGCAACAGCACTGCAAATCCTCAATGCTTATGCGGCAATTGCCAATGGCGGCACTCTTGTGCAGCCAATGGTTGTCCGGGCAATTCTGGATGAGGATGGGGAACCGCTCCACACGTTTGCCCCGAAGGAGATCCGGCGCGTCATTTCAAAAGAAACGGCAGACACTCTTGCCCATCTTCTGGAACTGGTCGTTGAACGGGGAACTGGACGAAGTGCCCGAATTGCCGGCATCCGCATTGCTGGCAAAACGGGAACGGCGCAGCAACTCATTAACGGGCGATATTCTCGACAGGACTACACCAGTTCCTTCGTAGGATTCTTTCCTGTCGACACTCCCAGAATCGCCATCATCGTAATGCTCAACAAGCCGCGTCGCGGGTATTATGCCAGTCAGGTCGCAGCACCCATTTTCCGCAAAATTGCCCGGAAACTCATTCCCCTGCTGCTTCGCTCGCCGGTTTCCACTTCGACCTTCGCGGCTGATACAACCCGCTTCCGCCTTCCGCCTCTGTATGGACTCACGGCACAGCAAGTAGAGCTGACCGCACAACTCTACGGACTCCGATACCAGCCGCTGGGCACAACCGACGGAGTCGTCATCTGGCAATCACCACTTCCGGGCAACTTCGTCCGGCGCGGCGATCTTCTCCGCCTCCGTTTCTCCGCCGATGTTCCACCAGATTCTCTTTCAACCGTGCTTCGCCGCCTCCGCTGGAAACATCTTCCCCTCCGTCAGGCACTGACCTTGGTCCAGCTCACCAATGCGATCCCCGTCATTCACGGCAGTGGACAGATCCGCCGCATCCACTGGATTCGCCGCAACGATTCCCTCTTTTGCCATTTGTATGCCTCACCTTAACAAACAAGTCCATCCATTAACCGGGTTCGTTTCCAGAGAAAACCTGTTACTGCTACGCTGGAGGATGGATTTTGCTGTTTCCGGTGAACATCGCAGCTCACAGCGCACTGTCCAGACACCTGCTACGGCGTTGCTCCCAGCGTGCTACTCAACTGAAGAGAGATCGCCCGGAACGGCGCCAGATTCGCCAGCACCTCTGTGTAGTAGTAGTTCAGCGCATTGCTGACGTTAAGCACTGCCTGAATCGGCACCGGCAACCAGGAGGAAAGATCCACGCGGCAGCGGAGATCCACGACGTGGGCGTCAACGCGTGCATCGGCATCGGGAATGATCCGCGCCACTTCCTCATCCACCGTATCGAATTTTTTCTGATACCGATACTCCCCTTCCACCTGCACCGCTGGAAGCAGTGGCAGAATGAGTCGGCTCTGCAATAGCCATCGGGAGCGATACTTCAGAAAGCGGCGTTGAGACAAATCCCACGGATCTACCGCCAGCACGTGCAGTTGTAGCCCCAGCCATCGATGCGGCAGCCACCCCTCGATTGATGCTTCAATCCCGCGCACAACCGCACGTTCAACGTTCACAAACTGAATGACTGCTCCCTCCAGCAGCCGGGGTTCCACCAGATTGGTCAGCCAATTGCTAAAGGCGGTCAATTCTGCTTTCCACAACTCATCCTGCCAGAACCATTGATAGGTAGCTCCAATCTCCGCACTCCAGTTTTCCTCCGGCTTCAGCTCCGGATTTTCTTTCACCAAAAACGGTCCATACCGCAAACCACTGAACCGTTCCCCCATCGTTGGAATCCGAAAGCCTTTACCAACACTCAAGCGCCATTGCCAGAAGTCGACGGGTTGATACACAATGCCCAGCTTCGGACTGAGTTCCGATTGCCGGGAGCGAGGAACATCCAACAATTCCAGATCCCAGCGGGCGCCAGCCGTCACCACCCACGGTCGATGTTGCCATTCCACCTGTGCGTATGCCGCCAGTAAACGCTGATTCCGCCTGCCTACAAAACTTTCTCCGATGCGATTCCAGATCCCCTGAAATCCCCCCGTGATTGTCCACGCATTCCCAACGGTAGCAGTGAGCTGCTCTTCAACATTCCACGAATTTGCCGAGGATTGGAAATCCGTCACAGGCTCCCCATTGGCAACCGTCTCAAACGCGGTTCGATACAAACTCACTTTCAAATCCGAAACAATCTGTGGAGAAAGAAGGTACTGCCAGTGGATCCCACCAAACATTTTATCCGAAACCACTCGCTGATTGGTATCCACCGTTTCTGGCGGCAGCGTTGCAAAGCGCAAGCTCCGCCAGTAGACCCAATCCGCTCGATCGTTCGATGCAAAATTGCCGATGATGCGGATCTGATGTGCGTCAGATTTCCATTCGACTTTTGCAAAGGCGCGATAGCGGCGGGAATCATAGAAAGCGTGATATCCTTCATCGGTATCGTAGCCACCAGCCGCCAGCAGTGTCCACGATTTCCACCGCCGGGCATACGCCAGATCCACCGAGGCGAATAGCGGCGGCGAGGATCGATACTGCCACTCCGAATACTTTGGCAGGGAATATCCACCTC
>JALWUI010000162.1 GCA_027082775.1 Candidatus Kapaibacterium sp. | reverse complement strand
AGCAAACACTGCCCGGACCGCTGCGGTCCGGGCAGTGTTTGCTGGTACGAAACAATGTCAAACAACACAAGCGTGGAGGGAGAAGATGCAACGTATGGTGATCGGGATACTCATAGGTGTGGTGGGTTTTGCCATTTTGCAGGCGCAGCCGTGGCATTTGCTGGATGGGATTGGGAAGGGTCCTGTGGTGGAGCCGATGCCGGTGGCGTTGCCGGCGGCGGGTGAGAATGAAGCAGCAGCCGGGGTGGAGCCGCAGTTGTATGGACAGAGGTATGAGTTGATCGGGACCTGGAAGCCTTTTCCACTGGAGAAAGGGCTGGATAATCCGGCGATTTTTGATATTGCTGTCGTTGGTGACTGGCTGTATGCTGCCGGTCTGGGATTGAGTGGTGATGGCGATACGCTCTATAGCCTGGTCCGGTTCCATCGGAAAACGGGACAGGCAGAGGTGTTGTCGCGTAGAATGGAATTTAACAATCTCACTGGTTATATTCGGCGTTTGTTACCGTATCGAGGGGGAGTGGTTGGTGTGGGCTTTTTCCTGTCCGTTGACGGTCGCTATGCCCGCTCTGCGGCGTACTGGGATAGCACGGGCACGTTACAGATCATTCCGATGCGGGGCGAGGGAACCCGCTTTGCCGCCGCCATCCTGGAAGATACGCTGTATATGGAAGGAAAATTTTTCAGTGGACCGGGTGGCGTTACCTTCTTCAACCTTCGCTCCTGTGAGCTCCGGACGATGACCTTTGGTCCGGTGGTGGGGGAAGTCTATCGGAAGAAAGGTGTGCCGATGCTGCTGGATGCGGTGACGGTGGGGAAGGAAGTATGGCTGTTTGGATACTTTGACGAAGTGCAGAGCGAGCGGGATACGGTGCGGACGCCGAATGCAGCGATTTACAACGCCGCTCAGCGGCGATGGTATGGCTTGCAGGTGGATCGGGATAGCTTTCCAACCTGGGGAATTCAGGCAATTGTCCATCAGGGGCAGGTGTATACGCTGGGGTATAGCCTGGATGGGCAGCGGCACTGCTATCGGATCGATCCGGCGACGCGGCAGTGGCAGAAGATTCCGCTGCCGGAGCACACGGGGTATTTGTATAGCTGGTTTGAGCATCAGGGGCGATTGTATGCGGTGTTTGGTGGTGTTGGGGCAGACCAGCCGGCATTTATCGTTGCATCGCTGGAAGATACGGTGTGGCGGGTGCATCAGCCGTTTGCGTGCATTAAAAGCGGGTATATTAAGCGGATAGTGAGTGATGGGCGATGGTGGTACATAGGCGGCGGCTTTGTGATGCCGAATGGACACACGGGATTGATCCGGGTGGATCCGCAGACCGGGGAGTGGGAAGCGATCGGGGAAGGGATTATCAAAGGATCGGGTGATTGGTGGACTGCCCCGATGGTCAGTGCCATTGAGGAAGACGGACGGTATGTCTATGTCGGCGGGCGGTTTCTGCGGGCAGGGCGCAGAGGAGCGCGAGGGATTGTCCGATGGGATCGGTGGCTGCAGCGGTGGGAATCATTGACACCGGGATGCGGAGAGGATCTGGAAGGGGTGCAGGTTGAGGATATCGCTGTCGGTGAGGATGCTGTGTATGCGATTGGTCGGCTGGTGCTCAATGGCAGGGTGGTGAAGCTGGCACGGTATGACAAGAGGCGGGAGCAGTGGGAAAGCATTGAGGATTCAGCGCTGGGGGAGAAAGAACGGTTGCTACAGGTAGCGGTGCGAGGAGACAGTGTGTATGTGTTGCGGCAGTTTTCGGTGGGAACCAGTGGCACGTCGCGAGTGCGGATCTGGAATGAGCGGAGGAAGCAATGGGAGCAGGCAGGGGGGAAGCTGGTAGCGGGATCGAAGGTGTGGCGTTTTGCTTTTCTGGATGGGCAGTTGGTGCTGGGTGGATCGATTCGGGCGGTGACGGCAGATGGGGATACGGTTGAGGGGCTGGTACGATGGGATGGGCAGCAGTGGCATTTGGTCGGAGAGGCGGGAGATCGGCTGGAAGGGACGGTGAAGCAGTTGTTTTCGACGCCGGTGGGATTGGTAGCGGTGGGAGGATTTCGGATAGAGACGCAGCGGGGAGAAGCGATTGAGAACGTGGCATTGTGGACGGGGCATCGGTGGGAGCGGATACCGGGGGTGAAGAGTTCCGGGATCACCGCACTTGCGTATCAGCCGGATGCGGATGCGTGGATCTTTGCGACTTTCAGTGGCCTGGTCTCATCATTACGGTATGTTCGAGGGGGGAAGGAAACGCGGATTGGGTTGATGGCAACCCGGCATGACAACGGGATTCCACCGTATTCCGGGGGATATGTATGGGCGATGCAGTGGGTAGGGGATGAGCTATGGATTGGCGGGGAGTCGCGGTTTTTCGCTGTGCCGGGGGACTACTTTGCGATAGCGTATGGATTAATCCGGTGGAAACCACCGGTAGAGGTGACAGCGGTGGCGGAAGGGCCAGCGGAGCGGAAAGCGGTGGTGTGGTACGGTAACGGGCTTCAGATTCGGGAGGAAGGGATCGAGCAGATTGAGGTGGTGGATGTAATGGGGCGGGTGGTATGGCGAGGGCAGGTGCGGGATCGGTGGATTCCGATGGAGTCGTTGAGTGCAGGGGTATACGGGTATCGAGCCTATGGTCGGGGCGGGATAGTCAAGCAGGGAACGATACTTGTACGGCGATAGAGCGCATCGCTGGTTGCGATGCACTGAGCGGGAGCACCGGTTTTCGGCAGCATGCACCGGGAGCGCCGACTTTAGTCGGCAGAGAATGCACACTGAAGTGTGCGTTCCCAGTCAGCCGAGAGCGCCGACTTCAGTCGGCAACAAATGACCCTAAGAGCATGTTCCCGCTGGGAGCGCCGACTTCAGTCGGCAAAAATGCACGCCTAAGAGCGTGCGCTCCCAGTAACCGTGTAGGGGCGAAGCGCTGCTTCGCCCGTGTGGGCGACCAGCCGGGTCGCCTCTACGGGGGTCGTGGATGACAGGGCAGTGCATGCCGCAAACACTCTTTTTGAGCATAAGGAGTTCAGAGCGAATTAACTGCTTGCGCTGGCGTAGTGACGCAGCGCAAAGTCAAAGAATCGGAGCGTTAGCCATAGCAGTACCGCGACAAGGGGGATAGTCCACCATATATCCAGCATCGTCAGCTTTCCCAGCAGCACCTGCGCAGGAACGGAAGCAATGAGCGCTAAGGGGAAAATGGTATAGAGCATTCGCTGGAACGTTCGATGGTAGATGACATCGGGTTTGTCCCCTAACTGCGAGATGTTGTAGAAAACGAACTGGATACCTTCGGTAGCAACCAGGAAGATGGAGAGCGCGGCGAAGAAAAGCTGGAGGAAGTACGTTACCAGCGTCCCCAGAGCAAGAAACAGCAAGAACGCCAGAATGTGATCCAGTGGAAAGGGATCTGGATGCACACTAATTGCAAACAACAGGAAGCCGATCGCAAACAGAAGATTTGCCAGCGATGGGATATTCACATAGCGGAGCATCGTGCTAAAGGCGGGATGGACTGGACGGAGGAGGAAAAAATCTAATTCGCCAGTTCGGACGTATTCAGGGAAGCGCCAGAAGTTCGAGGAAAAAAGTACCATATCAATCGCATCGGTAACGTAGAGCGTGCCCAGGAACACCAGCATATCGGCGTGGGAAAAGCCAGCAATTGCCGTTGTGTGGAGGTAGAGTACTTCGAATAGTCCAAGTTGCACGGCGTACCAGAGGATGTCCATAATAAAAGTGAGGACGAAGTGCGAGCGGAATTCCATTTCACGCATCAGGCAGTTTTGCAGGAAAGCCCCCCAGAGGCGCAGGTACCGCACCACCGTCTTCATCCTCCGAACGCTCCATACCGTAACAGTCCCTTTTGCCAGATCCAGTGCGCAAGCAACAGCAGCAGCCCGATATGGAAAAGTACCACAGGGAAGTATGGCAACAGTTCTGTGGGGTGTTGCTGTCCGGTCATCAGCGTTGCAGGAACATAGGCGATGTACTGAAATGGCAGCCAGTGGGCGATCTGCTGGATTGGTGCTGGCAGTACGCTCATTGGGAACACCTGTCCTGAGAGAAACCAGAGCAGCAGGTCTTTCATCACCTGGAAGGTCCATACCTCATCGAACCAGAAAGCCAGGAGAGCAACGATCAGAGTAAAAAGAAAATTCAGCATCATTCCGCAGAGAAGGAAGGGAATAGCAGCGCAAATGCCAGCAAAGCTCAGACTTAAATTTGCTGCATACAGAATCGGGAATCCAAAAACAGCAGCGATGATCAGCAGAAATGCCCAGCCGCTGAGCCGTTCACCGAGGGAGAAGCTGGCAACAAACCCAAAGAAAGAAAAAGGCTTAATGAGGTATTTGTTGAGTTCTCCGCTGCGAATTTCAGCCGCAATTTCCCGCTCTTTGCGGTAAGCACGCGTTAGCACCGAGCAGAGCGTTGCGCAGCCGATGTAGAAAAGCATTGCTTTCCGGTCGAATGCTCCGATCCGGGGATGGTCGATCGCATCATAGACAGCGTTCCAGAGAAAAATGTGGATTGCTGCGCCGATGATCAGCCCCAGGGAGCTGGAGATGAGGAAGTTGATACGGTACTCCATTGACTGCGAAAGAGCAGTCCGGACGATTGCTCTGTAGGTTCGCAGCATCCGGGTGTCAGTTTATGGGAGCGTTTTGTGCGTTCCGTCACAGTATGGCGGCGTCTGTGTGTGTTTGCAGCCACAAAGAGCAACTTTGCGTTTTTCCGTAATCTCGAACTTGACCGGTGTAATACCCGTCCCTTTGTGACTGCCATCGCAGAATGGCTGGTTTTTTGACCGTCCACAAGCACACCACCAGTATGTGCCGGGCTCTAATTCCAGAACGTACGGCGAGCGCTGAGCAATGAGAACATCCGCCATTGTATCCCTCACATTCGTTTGACAGAACATCCCGTTTCAATGGCAATAAGAAATGCCAGAAGGGACTTTTATTGTACGGCTGGACGACACAGGGGAGAAAAACAGGTGCTCTCGATGGCTTTGTTCCTTTTTGTAGGGGGCAAGGTATACGATGGGTGTGGTGCTGGATATCCCGTTGTGCTAAGCTGGACGCTCGAAAAAAGCGCGAATGGCTGCCGCTGCTTGATCTTCATCTGGACCGGAGACCCGAAGCGTCAGGATCGCACCGGGTTCGGCTGCCAAACTCAGAAGGCTCATAATGCTTTTCGCATTTGCAACCAGCGCATTTTTTGCCAGTTGAATATCTGATTGAAACCGGGCAGCCAGTTTAACCAACTCCGCAGCAGGGCGAGCGTGCAGCCCTTCAGCGAGTTTTACTTCGATGGTTTGCTCAATCATTTGATACGGTCTACCAGGCTTTGGGTCAGATGTTCTAAGGTCTGGCGCGCTGGTGTGAAGGGGAGTTCCTGGAGAGCTTCGATCGCTTGTTGGGTGTGTTGATAGATAGCATCCATTGCCTGTTTATCAATGCAGAATTTGCGGAATGTGTCGATCATCGCCGGGACGTGCTCTGTTGAGATGCCTCCATTTTCCAGGAATTGCTGGAGAATAGCAGGAATCGTGTTCTCACGCTGAGCAGCTTCGTATAAGGCGGCGATAAGGAAGGTGCGCTTTCCTTCCTGTAGGTCCTTGCCCTGCGGTTTGCCGAGTGTTTCTGTATCACCGAACACATCCAGATAATCATCCCGAATCTGGAAGGCAATCCCAAGGTGATGTCCAAAGCGCTGGAGCGTTGGAATTGCGCTGGAGTTATTAGCACAAAGTGCTCCCAGCACCGCGGCTGTTTGCAAAATGCGGCAGGTCTTGAGTTCGATCATTTCCAGATATTCCTTGATCGATGGTGGCTGATTTTCTAATTCCAGATCCGCTGCCTGTCCTTCGCATACATCATACAGTCCTGTTGTCAGTTGCTCTGCCAGTGCAGTCGCCTGTTCTGGCGTGTATGAGCTCAAAATCAGATGGTACGCAAACGGTACCAACAGATCGCCGGTGAGGATAGCAGTGTTGAGATTCCATTTTCGATGAATAGTTGGTTTCCCACGCCGCAGATCGGATTGATCCATAATGTCGTCGTGGATGAGGGTGAAAGTGTGGATCAATTCGATGGCTAATGCGGCTGGTAACGCCGCCTGGTGCGATGCACCGCTGGCTTCGCAGCTCAGCAGGGTAAGCAGTGGACGCAGCCGCTTGCCCCCTCCTTGCAGACTGTACAGTGCTGGATCTGCAAGTCTGGAGTGAAAGTTTGTTGTAAACATCTGATCGAGAAATGCCTGAAACGTTGAGAGCAATTGTTCCAGGTAGCGAGATCCCATTGCCTGTTCTTTGCTCATTGGACCTTCACCATTGGCTCTTCTGAAATTTCTTCTTCCAGCGTTTGCAAAGCAAAGAGTTCTGCGTAAATGCCATTGCGTTGAAGCAAATCCTGATGCGTTCCTGCTTCAACTATGGTACCACGATCGATAACGAGTATCCAGTCTGCGTCTTTGATCGTTGAAATGCGGTGAGCAATGAGAATGCTGGTGCGATTTTGCAGAAAAGAGCGGAGCTGTTGCAAAATGCTCTCCTCTGTTTCGGTGTCCACAGCCGAAAGAGCGTCATCCAGGATCAGGATAGCAGGATCGCGCAACAGCGCCCGTGCCAGCGCAATCCGCTGTTTCTGTCCTCCCGACAGCGTGATCCCCCGTTCGCCAACAACGGTGTTGTAACCTTCAGGAAAGCGTTCGATGTCTTTATGGATATCCGCCATTATGGCAGCCTGGATAACTTCTTCGTCGGAGGCATCGGGTTTTCCAAAACGAATGTTTTCTGCAATGGTTGTGGAGAATAAAAACGGTTCCTGCGGGACAATGCCGAAGAAAGAACGCAGGGTGTGCAGTGGATAGTCGATTAGCGGGCGTCCGTCCAGCAGGATCGTTCCGCTGGTTGGCTCGTACAATCGCGGCAGCAACTGTACCAGCGTCGTTTTGCCACTACCAGTCAAACCAATGATGCCAAGGGTTGTTCCCGGCTTGATATGAAGGCAGATGTTGCGGAGCACCCACGGTTGTTCTGGATGATACCGAAAGCTGACATCCTGATACTCGATTTCCCCGATAATCGATAGTTTTGGCGTGGATTGTATCGAGAATTGCGGGATTTCAGGTTTCTCAGCCAGCAAAGTGGCAATGCGCTCAGCAGAGGCGCTGGCGCGCTGAATAGCGTTAACCACCCAGCCGATGGCAATGACGGGCCAGATTAACTGGTTGAGGTAAATAAAAAACTGTGCCAGATCCCCGTAGCTAATCGTTCCATTCGCAACGTAAAGCCCCCCAATACCCAGCACGGCAATTTGCGAGAGGCCAACCAGTACCATCATCAGCGGCATTGATAAGCCCTGTACTTTTGCCAGGTGAAGATTGAGGCGATAATAGTCGTGAGCTTGTCTGTCAAAGACGCCTCGTTCGTAACTTTCACGCCCGTAGGCGCGAATGACTCGAATGCCGGAGAGCATTTCCTGGGCGGTGGTGCTGAGTTGCGCAAATTGCTCCTGTACACGTCGGAATGAACGGTGTACTTTCTTGCCAATAATGTAAGTCGCCACTGAGATCAATGGCAGGGGGAGAATTACTAACGCAGTAACCGTCAGGTTCAGACTGATCATCATAATCAGGGCAAACAGGGCAGTCGTAATCGTATTGGCTGTGTACATCACGGAGGGACCAATAAATTCCCGCACCGCTGCGATGTCATTGGTCAGGTGTGCCATCAGCGACCCGGTGGGGTGGTGGGTATAAAACCGCATTGGCAATTTTTCCAGGTGCAGCAGTACGTCATTTCGCAGGTCGTACTCAATTTTGCGTGATGCAACGATGATCGTTTTGCGGGTCGCAAACATCAATCCGCCACTGGCAGCAACGCATCCGAGGAGCAGCGCTATTTGCTGGGCAATAGTCCACTGCGTGAACTGTCCTGCTGTGATGAGATCAATGGTGCTCCCAATGACGCGGGGAATGAGTGCCCCAAAAACGTTTGAGAGGGTCACAAAGAGGAAGCCCCAGAGAAAGAGGGAGCGGTATCGCTGCATATATGGTATGACGTACTTCAGTGCCTGCACTGCTCAATTGTGCTGGTTTTGTTGCAATGGTTTTCAAACCTGTGGTGACGAAGCCAGCGAAACTCTATGGTGTTCGTACCGTGGCACAGCTATGTTACTGCGCACCGGGCAATTGTTATCGATATGTTTGAGGATAGCGGGATGATCGAAGCGAAGGGTTGACGTTGCGCTTCTGGATAGCGATCCCGTGCTTGCTCAGAGGAAAATTGAGGAAATAGTGGCAATGACACTGGTAATGCGTGCTGCGACCCCGGCACAATTTTTTCCCGAAGCTGGTGTTTTATTACAGGTTCTGGGATGAAGCAAGAAGATGCAATGAAGCTGAAAGTCGGAGATCGGTTTGTTTGTACAGTGGAAAAAGTGGCATACAAAGGCAAAGCAATTGCCAGAATCAACGGCTTTGTCTGTTTTGTGACCGGCGGCGTTCCCGGCGATGTGGTCGAAGTTGAGATCACGCGGAAGAAGCGCTCCTACTGTGAAGGGACGGTGGTTTCTGTGTTGGAGCCGTCGGCGGATCGGAAGACGCCTCGATGTCGACATTTTGGGAATTGTGGCGGCTGTAAGTGGCAGCATCTGGCATATCCAGCGCAGTTGCGGTGGAAAACAGAGAATGTTCGGGAAGCCTTTGAGCATTTGTCTCACCTGTCTTATGGTGAGCTGCGCGATACACTCCCATCACTTCGTTTGTGGCAGTATCGTAACAAAATGGATTTTTCCTTCGCTCCTGATCCCTCCGGTCGTACGATCATAGCAGGATTGCACCAGGCGGGTCGTTTCGATACCGTTGTCAATCTTACTGAGTGCTGGCTGCCATCGCCTCGATCCGCTGCAATTCTGGCGCAGGTGCGGTCGAAAGCACAGGAGTTGGGGGTTACTGCTTATAGCACCCGTACGCATACGGGCTTTTTGCGAAATCTGGTGGTGCGTACGGTTAAAGCTTCTGAGCAGATAATGATCCTTCTGGTGACGTCGCCGCCGGAGCACAAAGCGGATCTATTGCTGCTCGACTGGTTCTTCCACGATTTTGCGACGCAGTTTCAATCGGATGATTCTTTGCTGCATATCGTTGCAGAAAACCGTGCTCAGGTAGCGATGGGCAAAATTGAGCGGTGCGAAGGTCCAGGGTACCTGGAGGAAGTTTTGAACGGTCTCCGTTTCCGGATTTCCCCCTTTGCATTCTTTCAGCCAAACCCGTATCAGGCAGAACAACTGTTTACTGTTGCCCTGGAGTTTGCGCAGTTGCGACCAACTGATATTGTGTGGGATTTGTATTGTGGTACCGGTTCTATCACATTGCACGCAGCCCGCCAGGCGTATCACGTTTTCGGTGTTGAGCTTGTCGAAAGTGCCATTGCGGATGCGCAACAGAATGCGCAGTTGAATCGGCTGGAGAACCTTACTTTTTATGCGGTGGATTTACACGCCGCTGAAGGGCGAAATTTGTTGCGGTCGCTGCCGAAACCGGATGTGGTGATTCTGGATCCGCCACGGGCGGGCATTCATCGACGGGTTATTGCTTCGTTGCTGGAGGTATTGCCGCAACGGATTGTCTATGTGAGCTGCAACCCTACCACCCAGGCACGAGATTGCGGGCTGCTATCAGATCACTACCGCATTGCTGTTATCCAGCCGGTGGATATGTTTCCGCATACCTACCACATTGAATCGGTCGTCTTATTGGAGCGGAAAGCAAACAATGGGAACAAAGACGGTGATGGCATACGAGAAGCGGACACTTAAAACCATTGATTTTCGGAAGTATCCATTACCACGGATTCGCCACCATACCAATCCGAATTTCTATTTACCCAAATCGCGACTCAAGGTCGATTTGAGCTTTTATCCACCGGTGCTTGAGACGGTTGACTGGAGTGAACACTTCGCCAATGCTCAGCCACCGAACGTTTTAGATGTGGGCTGTGGATTGGGCAAATTTTTGCTGGAGTATGCCTTGAACTTTCCAGAGGACAATATCCTGGGAGTGGAAGTGCGCCCGTTTGTGGTGCAGTGGCTGCAAAATATTATTGCAACTGAGGGTATCGGGAATGCGGCTGTGTTCTGGTATAGTGTTGCCAATGGGCTGGGATTCCTGGAATCGGAGTCCATTGATAAGCTGTTTTACCTCTTTCCGGATCCGTGGTTTAAAAAGCGGCACTTTAAGCGGCGGGCGTTTACCCCTGATTTTGTTCGAGAATGTGCGCGGGTGTTGAAGCCCACTGGGCGGATGTACATTATGACCGATGTTCCGCAGGTTGATGAGTATCACCGGGAAATCCTGGATGCTACCCAATTGCTGGAGTATCGGTATGTCGATGAAACGGAGTGGGACGTCCCCATCGTAACGAATCAAGAGGAGATTTGTCGGAACAATCAAATCCCGTATGTGCGGATGATATGTACCAAACGGGCCAGCAGTTGACGCCTGCGCAGGTCATTGCTGCCTATCGCCGGGGATTTTTCCCGATGGCAGAACCAGATGGAACGATCTTCTGGCATTTCCCTGCTGTTCGGGCTGTTTTTCTTCCAGAATTGGGAATGAAGATATCGCGCTCGCTTCGACAAACCCTGCGGAAAAATCTGTACGAAGTCCGCTTTAATACCGCCTTTGCCGATGTGATCGCTGGATGTGCGGATCGAGAGGAAACGTGGATTTCCCCCGAAATTATTCGCGTGTATACGGAGCTGCATCAGATGGGATACGTTCATTCGGTCGAAAGCTGGCATCAGGGAGAACTGGTTGGCGGATTGTATGGGGTTACAATTGGCGGCGTGTTCTTCGGTGAGTCGATGTTTACCCGGATGCGAGATGCTTCCAAAGTTGCTTTTGTTGCATTGATGGAACGACTGCGGGAGCGATCGTTCGTGTTGCTGGATTCACAGTATCCGAATCACCATACGCTGTCGCTGGGAGCGCACCTTGTTTCCAGTGAGGAATTCCAGTTGTTGTTAGCCTATGGGTTACAACGACAGTGCCAGTTTCCATAAATGGTGGTCTTCTTTTCGGGCAGCGGAAGGTCGCTTTACAGCCAATTACGATTCCATCTGTTGTTCCAGTAAAGGTGCATAATAGCGCTGCACCAGATGATCAGCCTGTGCGAAGGCGTGCTCTAAGTTGTCGTTGATGATCACTTCGTCGAAAAACTGCTGGTAGTTCATTTCCATTCGTGCCCGCTGCAGTCGCTGTTGTAGCTCTTCTTCACTTTCGGTGCGCCGCTGGCGGAGTCGCTGTTCCAGGGTTGCTAAGTCGGGAGGGGCAACAAACACCAGCAGCGTTTCGCCGGGATATGCTTGCTGAATGGAGAGAGCACCTTTGACGTCAACGTCAAAAACAAGCACTTTGCCTGCTTTCAGGGCTGATTCAACCGTTTCTTTGAGCGTACCGTAGTAGTGTCCAAAGATTTGTTCATATTCCAGCAATTTCCCTTCGCGAATCAATTGCTCAAAGTGGGAACGATCCAGAAAAAAGTAATCTTTTCCGTTGATTTCTCCGGGTCGCTGCGGTCGGGTGGTTGCAGAGACAGAAAACTGGAGGAAAGGGTATTTGCGGAGCAGGTAGTGAGCAATCGTTGTTTTGCCAGCACCGCTGGGAGCAGAGATGACCAGCAGATGCGGAATGCGAGTTGGCTTCCTTTTACTCTGCATTCTGGACCTGCTCCCGAATTTTTTCAATTTCCTCCTTCATCTGAACAACCAGTTGGGAGATTTCCGCATCGTTTGCTTTTGCCCCAATAGTGTTGGTTTCCCGGTGCATTTCTTGAATCAAAAAGTTTAATTGTCGCCCAACCTCTGTTTTTCGCGTGCGGAGTAACCGATGGGCATATTCCAGATGACTGCGCAGGCGAACGCATTCTTCAGTGACATCCAGTTTGTCTGCCAGCAATGCAATTTCCATTTCCAATCGATATTCGTCGATTTCATCGCTTTCAAATAATTGGGCAATCCGCTGCTGGAGTCGCTCTCGTTCTCTGGGAATGCGCTGGATCGATAATTTTTCTACTTTCTCCAGCAGTTGCTGGATTTTCTTAAGCCGTTGCTGAATGTCCTTGGTGAGAAACTCTCCCTCTTTCCGGCGCATCGTTCGCATAGCGTGGAGTGCCTCCTGCAACAATTTCTGGAATAAGGTCCATTCTGCCTCGCTTAATTCTGCCGGCTCCGACTGCTCGAAGATATCAGAAAATCGCAGGAGATGCTCTAATTTGATTTGTTCCCGGATTTTGAGCTGACTTTGCAACTGCCGTAAAAGCTGGTAATAAGCCGATGCTCGCTCAGGTTGGTAGCCCAGGGACTGCTGAAACAGATCTGGATTCTGAATGGTTGCGGTAATGGTGATTTTCCCTCGCACCGCATACCGTTTCACAATGCTGCGAATTTCGTTTTCTTTCTCAAAGTATCGCCGGGGCAGTTGGAGCAAAACCTCTAAGAAACGATGATTCACACTCCGAACTTCCACCACTCCCGTAATTCCTTGATGTTCGCCTGTTGCACGCCCGAATCCTGTCATACTGACCAGCATTTGCTCATAACCATTGTCGAGGAACATTCTTGGAAGTAACAAACTTACAAAGATACAAAACTTCCATCGTTGCAGAATCGAAACGGCAACGGTACAGCACCGCCTCGATATCTCAGGATGTAACTTGCTTTCCGTAAAACGTGTTCTATGAGACAATGCTGAGCTCGGAAAACAGGTCGTATCACAACAAACGGGAGATCTCAATGAAAAGAGCATTCGTGTTGCTAGCCGCCTTTTTATTGGCAACCTTGCCGGTCATCAGTGGCAGTGGGCAGAAGCGAGGGGAAGCGGAGATTTTGCACCGAAGCGGCAAGGGATCGTATCCGATGCCGTTTAACCTGACGGGCGCCAATCCGGTCAACCAGCCGGCAATTTCCACAGGGTACTATGTTGTCAACAGCGTGGACGTCGCACCGGCGCCGTGGCGACCGAATCCAGCAACGGCGTATGAGCCATTGGACCGCGATCCGCAACTGTGGCGGCGGATTGTATCGGGACCGAACCAGTATCCATCGTCGTTCTGGACGAATCATCCAGAGGGCAAGCCGTATTTCCGCAATCCGAGCAATATGAATGATTCCACCGACAATGCCTTTGCCGGACCGATACCGATCAAATTAGCGACACCGTTTTATTTCAACGGGGTACGGTACGACAGTTTTTATGTATCGACCAACGGATTTATCGTGCTGACCAACCGGCGATATTTTTATGATCGCAACGGG
>JALWUI010000161.1 GCA_027082775.1 Candidatus Kapaibacterium sp. | reverse complement strand
CTTTGGACCCGGATCCGGAATTTTCCGATTCTCCTGCATCGCTTTCTCCAGCTCCTGCGCCTTCTGCTCATCGTACCACCATAAACTCATTGCCGAGCTTACCGGAGTGCCAAAGCGAGAGAGGACATATTCCGGCATTCCAAATTTGTTCCAATATGCAAATTTCAACGCTTTTGGATACCATCCCAGAGCGTCTTTGCAGGAATCCATTACGATTTTGTCAATGCGCCGGATAATCTCAACGCGCTTTGCAGCCGAGAAGGTCGTATCATAGACCGCAAGCAGCGAATCGACCGTCGGACTTTTGAATCCTTCCAGATTGTTGTTGTTCTTTTTATCCGCCAGCGAGCTATGAAGAGAGGTTTCAGGATTCGGGAAGACCAATCCTGTCCAACTAATGAAATAAAGCTTGAAATTCCGGTTCATTGCGTTTTTCCACAGCGTATTGCCATCCTGGAATTTCAGGCGCAGATCAATGCCTGCCTTCCGCAACTCCTGTTTATACGGCGTAACGAATTTTTCAATGATCTTGGGAATGCCAAACTCAATCACAAACGGCTTACCGTCTTTGACCAGAATCCCATTTTCATTCCGTTCTTTCCATCCCGCTTCTGCCAGCAATTGCGCTGCCTTGTCCGGATCATAGTCATACCGGGGATTGTCCGGATTCTCGTACACGGTATTGGCATAGTACGAATGGAGTGGCAAATATTCGTTGTACAGCAATTTCTCAATGATTTTGGGTCGATTGTGCAGATACGCAAACGCTTTGCGTACCCGGATATCATTGAACGGCTCAACCCGCATATTGAAAGCATACCCATTGGTCCCCGCCGGGCGATCATTATAGACCCATCGCTTCCGAATCCATCCGTTCTGGAGCGCCTTGTAATTGGTATCAGTAACCCACTGCTCAATGGTAAGCGCTCCGAAGGTGAAGATGTCGCCCTCCCCTTTTTTGAATTTCTCATACATCAGCGAAATGTTGTCCTTGACAACGTCGAACACGATGTAGTCAAAATTGCCAGTGTACTTATTCATCGGATAGTCTTTTGCCCAGTAATCCGGACGACGCGTCAACGTCCAGCCCTGCTCCTTACGAATGTCCTTTGGCAAAATAATGTACTCACCACTGCCAACCGGCATTTCGAATTGATATTTTTCCAGAAATTCTGCCCCCGTAAGGTGTCCAATTTCCTTCGATGACAGAATGGACATCGCCGCTCCGAAATACAGGAGATTGCGCCAGTTCAGCTTTTTACATCGCACCTTCACCAGATATTTGCTAATTGCTTCCGGTTCATAAAACTTGCCATAAACCAGTTGACTGGAAGGAAAGCGAATCGTTTCGTCCATCAGCAACCGCCACGTAGCAACGACATCTTCAGCGGTTACCGGAGTTCCATCGGAAAAATGTGCCTGTGGATCAATGCGGAAGGTAAACTCCATCTTATCATCTGAAATCTTCCAGTGCGACGCCAGCCGCGGGACAAATTCCATCGTTACGGGATGAATATCCAGCAAAGTTTCATAGCACATCCCTTCGATGTAGCTGTTTTCAATGTAATTGGAATTTTCCCCGTAAATCCGCATCGTTGCCGGGAAGCGGGACGTCAAAATATGCAATACACCACCGATCTTCGCTCGTGGATCACCAAAAAATTTCATTTCTTCCGGGGCGGGAGAGTACGTCACAAAGCCCAGATCCTCCGCAATTTTCTCAAATCCCGGTCCGCCCAGCTCTGGCGGCACCGTAGAATCCGGACCCGGGAATGGCTGCTTCACCCACGGATATTTTCCATTGGGCCACCGCTCTTCAACCGGCTGGTAGCGGGACGTAACCACCTTCGCCTCCCGCTTTCCACAGCCAGAAATACTCCCTCCAATGAGAACGAACATCCCCAGTGTAAACCAGATAGTTTTGATCATATTCCGCATGCTCTTGCCCCGTGTTTTACTTCACACAAACAGCGAAAATACCATTTTTCCCCAAAACACCCAACACGCCGGATTTTCGGGAAACACTACTTCAACAATAGCCCACCCATTTCCTTAAAGAAGGGTACGAAGACCAGACTGATAATCGCCATCAGCTTGATTAAGATATTCAGAGAGGGACCGGACGTATCCTTAAAAGGATCGCCGACGGTATCACCAACGACCGTTGCTTTATGCACATCCGATCCTTTGCCTCCCAGCTCCCCTTTTTCCACGTATTTTTTCGCATTATCCCACGCTGCGCCGGAATTCGCCATTGAAACCGCCATCATCACGCCAGAAATCAGCGCCCCGATCAGCACTCCTGCCAGCATTTCCACCCCAAAGAGGAAGCCAATTACCAGCGGCGTCCCGATAACCAGCAAGCCCGGTGCGATCATTTCCCGGAGTGATGCTCTGGTAGCAATGTCCACACATCGGGCATAATCAGGTTTGGCTTTCCCCTCCAGCAATCCTTTGATTTCCCGAAACTGGCGTCGCACTTCTTCGATCATATCGAAAGCCGCTTTCCCAACCGATCGCATCGTCATCGCTGAGAAAGCATAGGGCAACGCTGCTCCAATCATCAACCCTGCCAGCACGATCGGCTTCAGCATATCGATGTGCAACAGATGGGCGCGGGTTAAAAATGCCGATGTCAATGCCAGCGATGTAAAAGCAGCCGAACCGATGGCAAATCCTTTGCCAATTGCAGCCGTTGTGTTCCCCGCTGCATCCAGCACATCGGTCCGATGGCGCACTTCCTTGCCCATTCCTGCCATTTCCGCAATTCCCCCGGCATTATCCGCCACGGGACCATAGGCATCAATGGCTAACTCAATTGCCAAAAAGCTCAGCATCCCAATGGCTGCCATCGCAATGCCGTACATTCCCGCCAGCGAGTATGCCAGCACGACCGTGATCGCCATCAGCAGCATCGGGACCACCGCACTGTTGTACCCCAGTGCCAATCCGTAGATGATATTCGTTGCTGATCCTGTGCGCGCCGATTCTGCGACCGATTTCACCGGATTGTACCGATTCGAGGTAAAAAATTCTGTCAGTAATCCGATCAGCAGTCCAGAAATTACCCCCGCAGCAATGCTCACATACACCCCCATTCGGGAATACAGCGGACCATCGGGTGAAAGCTGGAAATGCTCCGGTAACATCATCTGCACGAAAGGATATGCCAGAACCAGCACTAAAACCGAAGCAACTACCAGTGTCCGCTTCAACGCTTTTTCCACATCCGCTTCTTTCTTCACCCGTGCCACAAACAGGGAAACGAAACTGGCAACGATGCCGAGCGCACTGACAAAAATAGGAAAGAGCAATGCGGACATCCGGATATCTTCCGGAGCAAAGGCAAAAGCAGTACCGCCGATCACCAGCGCGGCGCAGGTACTTTCTGCAATGGATCCAAACAGATCAGCGCCCATTCCAGCAGTATCGCCAACATTATCTCCAACGTTATCAGCGATAACCGCCGGGTTTCGCGGATCATCTTCGGGAATACCCGCTTCAACTTTTCCAACCAGATCAGCACCTACATCGGCTGCTTTCGTATAAATGCCCCCACCAACGCGGGCAAACAGGGCAACCGAAGATCCCCCCAGACCGTAACCAGAGAGAATTTCCATCAGATAATGCTCCTCGATCGGCGGCAAAATGCCGGACAGCACCAGATACATAAAGACCAATCCAACGACTGCCAACCCGGTAAGGGCAAATCCCATCACCGCTCCAGAATGGAAAGCGATGGTAAAGGCTCTCGCCAGGGACTGGCGAGCTGCCGCTGCAGTGCGAACATTGCCCTGCGTCGCAATCCACATTCCGATGTATCCTGAAGCGATCGAGGTTGCAGCTCCTACCAGAAAGCTGATCGCTGTATACAGTCCATCCCGCACGGTTGTTGTGGGATCATCGATGACCAGCACGATAATAATGGCGAAGATTACCATAAACAGGATCAGGATCTGGTATTCGCGCCGCAAAAACGCTCGCGAGCCCTCCCGAATAGCATCTGCAATTTGCTGCATCCGCGAGGCTTCCTGCGGATTTGCCGCTCCTTCGGTCGGCGCAATTGCCAATACCTGCCGTGCAAAGGCAAAGGCAACCAGCAATGCAAAGATGCCTGCTCCTAAGAGAACCAGTACAATCATTGTCCGTCCCTTTTCGTTTAAACACCCCGTTGAAATTGAAAGCAAATTACAAAACTACTAAAAGTTTTGCATTTTTGATCACGTGGGCACTTAGCTCAGTTGGTCCAGAGCGCTACCTTGACACGGTAGAGGTCAGTGGTTCGAATCCACTAGTGCCCACCGCAGGCGCCGCTTTTGCGGCGCTTTTTTATTTCTCTTTCACCGCTTCCTCTGCCGAAAGCTACCGGATAGAGACTTGCAACTCTCTGCAACTTGGCACATTAGCTCCCCATTAAAAAGGTAAAGTGCCTACTAGAAAGTTCCTCCTTCCTGCTATCAGCGTGTCCAAGGGTGTGTTTTCAGCAAGGATAAACACAGAAGCTGGGAGCGCCGGTTTCAGCCGGCAATCCATGGGAGCGCCGATTTTAGTCGGCAACTCTGCACGCTGAAGCGTGCGCTCCCAGGCACACTAAGCTGTGCACTTCCAATGAACCTGGTGTGTCGGCTTTCGCCGGCAAAAGAGAGCACATTCACGGGTGAGCCCTTTGGGTAAACCCCTTACCCCCGCTTACCGTGACAGTATTTATACTTCCGCCCACTGCCACACGGGCAAGGATCATTGGGTCCGATCTTTGGCTGCTGCCGCCGCACTGGCTGCCGCTTCTTGCGGACGACCGCAGCTCCTTCTTCAGCGGAAACCGTTTCATATTCCGGAACTTCGACCGGCGCCTGCAACTGCTGAGCAAAGGAGGTATCCTTTCCGTAGCGGAGTCGTCGTCCTGCCATTCCTCGAACTTTCGGTAGACGCCGCCGTTTACCATCCGCCTCAGTGGTGCGGAACTCCTGCTCAATGACCGGCGGGTAGTAGCGGTACACAAAGCTGACAATGTTGCGATTGATGGTGCGGATCAATTCCACAAACATATGGTAGGCTTCGGTCTTATACTCAACCAGCGGATCCCGCTGTCCATACGCCCGCAAATGAATCCCTTCTTTGAGCTCATCCATTGCCCGCAGATGCTCCCGCCACTGCTCATCAATAGTGATCAGCACGGCTGCTCGCTCCAGTTGCCGCATAAAATCAGAACCCAGCAACTTTTCTTTCCGCTCATACGCCTCCTGCGCCACCTGCAAAACCCGGCGTACAAACTCTTCACGATCCATCTGAGCAAACTCTTCAGCGGTCATCTCCAGATCTGCCAGAAGCAACGACCGCAATTGCTGCCGCACCGCATTGATATTCGCATCCTGCTGATAGGTGTCATACAACTCTTCAGCGATTTCGGCGATATACTCAAAAATTTCCCCTTTCAGATTTTCCCCTTCCAGCGCCATTCGGCGGCGTCGATAGATCACTTCCCGCTGCTGATTCATCACATCATCGTACTCCAGCAAGCGTTTGCGAATTGCAAAATTATTTTCTTCAACCCGTTTTTGCGCTCGCTCTACCGACTTGGTGATCATTTTATGCTGAATGGGCTCCCCTTCCGGCACCTTCATCCGCTGCATAATGGAAGCAATCCGCTCACCGCCAAACAGGCGCATCAAATCATCTTCCAGCGAAATGAAAAACTGCGAAGAACCGGGATCACCCTGTCGACCTGCCCGTCCGCGCAACTGGCGGTCAATCCGGCGGGATCCGTGCCGTTCCGTTCCGATAATAGCCAGACCACCGGCTTCCCGCACTTTGGGATGCAGTTTAATATCCGTTCCTCGCCCTGCCATATTCGTGGCAATGGTGACCATACCGGGCTGCCCCGCCTGGGCAACGATTTCTGCCTCGCGCTGATGATGTTTAGCATTCAACACATTGTGCTTGATCCCCACTCGACGGAGCATTTTGCTTAGCAATTCAGACACCTCCACACTGGTGGTGCCCACCAGAACTGCTCGCCCTTGCTTCAACAAACGCTGAATTTCTTCAATGACCGCCTGATACTTCTCTTTCTTCGTCCGGAAAATCAGGTCGTCTTTATCCTCCCGAATCACCGGTTTGTGCGTCGGGATGACGACTACGTCCAATCCATAGATTTCGTAAAATTCCGCCGCTTCGGTCTCCGCTGTTCCAGTCATTCCCGCCAGCTTCTTGTACAGCCGGAAGTAATTTTGAATCGTGATCGTCGCCAAGGTTTGGGTATCCTGCTGAACTTTCACCCCCTCTTTCGCTTCAATTGCCTGGTGTAGCCCCTCCGAATACCGCCGTCCTTCCAGAATACGACCGGTAAACTCATCGACAATCTTGATTTTGCCGTCCTGTACCACATATTCCACGTCCCGCTCATAGAGACAGTACGCTTTGAGCAACTGAATCACCGTGTGAATTTTCTCACTCCGCTCCGAATAAATGCGCAGCAACTCCTCTTTTTGTCGCTGCTTTTCTTCTTCCGAGAGCGAGGCATCTCCCTCAATGCGGCTCATTTCTGTTGGCAAATCAGGAAGTAGAAACATATCTTTTTCGCCGACCAATCGCTCCAGAAATTCCCGCCCTTTGTCCGTAATGTCGATCTGGTGGTTTTTCTCATCAATGGCAAAGTACAACTCCCGATCGATCTCCTGCATCCGGATGCCTTTATCCCGCAAATACTCCAGCTCCGTATCCTGCAGCAACTGCTTATTCGCCGGATCCTGGAGCAATTTCATCAGGCGTTTGTTTTTCGGAAAACCACGGTGCGCCCGCAGCAAAGCCACACCCGCTTTTTGCAAAGCTTCCTTATCGGTATCCTGCTTTGCCAGCCATTCCTCCGCCTCCCGGACAAAGCTAGCAACTAACTTCTTCTGCGCTTCCACCAGGCGGCGAACATACGGATTAAGTTCGTCAAACTGGTGATCAGTTTGCTCCACCGGACCGGAGATAATCAGCGGCGTTCGGGCTTCATCAATCAACACCGAATCCACTTCATCCACGATCGCATAATAGTGTCCTCGCTGCACCATCTGGTCCAGCGATACCACCATATTGTCCCGCAGGTAATCGAACCCAAACTCATTGTTCGTACCGTAGGTAATGTCCGCCTGATACGCTTTCTTCCGCTCCTCCGGTTTCATATTGGACTGAATACAGCCCACCGTCAAGCCCAGCCGTTCAAAGACCGGGCGCATCCACTCACTATCCCGACGCGCCAGGTAATCGTTCACGGTCACCAGATGCACTCCTTTGCCAACCAGGGCATTGAGATACAGTGGCATAACCGCCACTAAGGTCTTCCCCTCCCCGGTTGCCATCTCTGCAATCTTGCCCTGGTGGAGAACGATCGCTCCCATCAATTGGACATCGTACGGGATCATATCCCACTCAACCTCGTGCCCCACCACCGTATAGCGTGTTCCTACCAGGCGGCGACAGACTTCTTTCACCACTGCATAGGCTTCGGGCAAGATCTCATCCAGCACTTCTTGTTCCAGTTCAAATTCTTCTTCCTCCAGCTTTTTCAATTCCTCACTCACCGCTTCGCGTTCCTCGTGACTTAGATCCTCCTTCAACTTCTGCCGCAACTCCGCAATTCGTTCCCGGACCTCAGCAGTCCGTTCTGCGATACGCTTCCGAAACTCCTCGGTTTTCTGGCGCAACTGTTCATCGGTGAGCTCGTGTAACTGCTCATAGATCTGATTGATCTGCTCCACAATCGGTTTCAATGCGCGAATATCCCGCTCGTGCTTTGTTCCAAAAATTTTTTTCAGGAAATTCAACATTTACCGTCAATCCCCGTTTTCTCCTTGAAATACCTGATTTTCTAAGCAGTTATAAACGGATGTCCAACCAAGCTGTTTTACAAAAAAAGATGCACCAGTCTTCGCAAAAAGAGCGCAATACCGATCATAGCGAGGATGTTTTCATCTTCAGCGATGAAAACTTCCAGAAACAACTGGAAACGGCACCCCAGCAGCGAGGGTACTACATCCTTCGCTTCTATGTGGACGACTATGGAAACTTAGCAAAGTACCGGACGAACAAGCTGGCAACGTTTTACTACCTGCCGTCGGGAGGGACGCTGCGCGATGAAAATTTTAACATCGTGCGGTACAGCGCCCGCTATGATCTTTACAAAGATTTTGCCAAGGTCCGCCGGAAATAGACCTGTCCATCATCCCTGCGCAGCCATCGCTTTCGCTTAGCGCTCATCTTCTGCTCGATCTGCTGGCTGCACGAAACGAGCATACAACGCCTGCCGCAGCCGCTGCACCAGCGGATGGTCAGGATCCCACCGCTGCTCGACCACAATACGATCGAATTCTGCCACCGCTTCCTTCCAGGTCCGATGGCGATTGATGCGATCCACCACCGCTTGCCAGAGATCGGCATCGCCCTGGCACAGTTCTTCAATCATCCGTTCCTGCTCCTGAACATCCAGGCAACTCTGGATGGGACACGCATCCTCTGCTGCCTCCGGTGCAACGGAACGCCCCAGAAGTTCAAAGTAAAAATCCCGCACTCGCTGCGCTCTTTCCGAAATCTTGAACGGCTGGAGTTCTACATCCGCAACAGGTGCCGTTTCACTCTTCACCAGCGCCTCCTCTACATCGTAATACTCCATCGGAGGTGCTTCCTGATCATCTTCCACAGTGGTATCTGCTTCATCAATCTCCGGTGGCAAATATTCTTCATCCTTCTGCGCAATCTCCTTCATTATCTCCTCATTCGCCTCCAGCGGCAAATATTCTTCATCCTTCTGCGCAATCTCCTTCATTATCTCCTCTTGCACCGCTACATCGGTGATTCCATCATCCTCCGGGATGGGTTTCTCAACGTCAGATTCTTCAGTGTCTGCCAGTGTAGCTGCACCTTCCGTCGCCTCATCCTGCATTGCCTCTTCCTCTACTTCGGTCCTTGACGAAAGTTGCTCAGCTCCGCTCTCTGCGATCTGCTCTGCATCTGCCGTCTCTTCTGGTGGCGCCATTGATGTCACTTCCGCTTCTTCGTCACTCACGGCTTCCAGCATCTTTTCACCATCCCCACGTTCCGTTGTCTGCTCTGCCGAAACCGGTTCTGTCACCCGTTCCGGTTCTGAAGTTTCCTGCTCTGGTGCCATTGCTTCCTGCTGCAAGGTACTTTCCTGCGGTGATTGTTCAGCCTCCGGATGATCCACCGACAGCTCTACTATCGTTCCCGCTCCCGGTGGTGCGGTTTCAATTCCTTCGGATACAGGTGACGTTTCAGAAACTTCCAGCGCCTCCTCTACCTCAGCTCCCTCTTTTCTCTCTTCTTGAGAACCATCGTCTTCCTGCTCTGCCAACAACGCTTCTGCTTCCTTCTCAGCAGGCACTGTCTCACTGATGCTTGTTTCAGCAACACTATCCTGTGGAGGAGCTGGAGCAAATTCCAGCGGCAATGTCTCTTCCTGCTCCTGCTCCACCTGTTCCAGCACCAACTGAATAACATACCGAAATTCTTCCCGCGAAATAAATTCTTTGTGTTGCCGCTCTGCAATTTCCTGGAGCTTCTCTGCAATGGGAAAGATCCCTTTGTCGTGCAAAAACACAATCAGTGCAGCAATTGGGATACCGGAAATACCTGTTCGACCGGCGAAACCATAGATTGTCTGGAAAAACTGCTCCATTGGAATGAGCAATTCCAGAAACTGCGTCGGTGTATAGTCGAACAATTCGTCCTGATCCACTCTTTGAATGATCCGTTCAAAGTCCAGTGCCGACAGCAATTGCTCTGGCGAGTGTGTCTGTTCTTCAACCGCCTGCTGCACTCCCCGCACCAGATAGGGATAATCGCCAAAGTACTGCAAGCGCAGGAAAATCACTTCTGCCGGCTGCGTCGGTTCCCCTCGAAATACAAACCATCGCAAAGTCGTTTGCGGACGAACCAGAAAATTGCATCGGACCTTGGCTGCAAGCGCTGCCAGATCCCGGCGGGTCTGCTGATCAAACCGGGCGAACTTCCGGCAAAACGCATCATACTGCTCCAGCAACGGCTGAAACGCCGGCTGCTGAAAATCGAAATAAGGAGAGCGCCGCCGCTGCAACTGCTGCTGATAAATCCACCATTCGACTTCAGCAGAGAAAAACTGCCGGTACGGTGGCTCGATTCTTTCATCCTGCTGGAGTGCTTCCAGTGGAAGATAGGGCTGCTCGTTTTCCAGCAATCTCAACAACCGGTCGGTCTCGATGCGAATTTCCGATTCAAACATCTCCGCTTTCGCTTTGTTGCGCTACTGAAAAAACGAAAATTACAAAATCCCGGTTGAATAGCCGATAGTCCCCATCGCCTTCTTGAGCAATCCACCCCGGAGCGGACGACAACCCCAGGCTCTCCGGATACCACTGGCACAGTCTACTTCAGCTCCACGATGGTTACGCCTGCTCCCCCTTCCAGCTCATTGCCAATGCGGAACGAAGCTACCGAAGGATGCTGCCGCAGAAACTGGTGGATCCGCTCCCGGAGCGCACCGGTTCCCTTGCCGTGGATGATGGTCAACTCTTTCAATGGTGATAGCAGCGCCCGTGCGATAAAGTGGTCAACTTCCAGCAGCGCTTCTTCCGGGAAATACCCGCGAACATCCAGGGTAGCGTTCGCATCCAGTGCAGAGATCGTTCCTTCTACTGATTCCACTTTCCGCCGTCGCTTGTCCTGCTGTCTCTCCGCCTCGTTTTCCGACACCACCTGCAATTTTTCAAATCCCACTTTCATCCGCACATTGCCGACTTCCACCACTGCCAGTTGCTTTTCCGGATACACTTCCTGCACAACTCCTGGGGTTGTCATATCCTCCACCCGTACCGTTGCTCCTCGGTGAATTGCTGGTGGCGGCAGTGTTGCAACTGGCTTTGCTTCAATGCCGGGAATACTTTGCAACTGCTTTTCCAGTTGCTGAATTCGACGGTGCGCTTCTCTGGGCTGAAGTTGATTCTCCCGCAATTCCCGAACCGTTTGCTCAATCAACCGCCGGGCATCAGCAACAACCTGCTGAGCTTCCGCTTGCGCCGCCTCCATCAGGGCACGATACTTCTGGCGAAATTTCTCGAACCGCTCTTCATACTGCTGGCGCTTCCGCTCGGCTGCCTTCCGTTCTTCAGCAACCTGCTGCTTTAACCGTTCCAGTTGTTGTTGCTGACGCTGAACCTGTGCAATGGCGTCCTCCAGCAAATGCTGCTCGGATCCCAGGTATGACCGCGCTTTCTCCAGCACTTGTGGTGGAAGTCCGATTTTTTCTGCCAGCACAAAAGCATAGCTATTACCGGGAACGTGAGGTAACAACCGGTATGTTGGCTCCATCCGCTGCGAATCAAACTCCATACTGGCATTTGCCATCTGGGGACGCACCATTGCATAGCTTTTCAGCGAGGATTGGTGCGTTGTGACGACTAAAAATGCTCCTTTTTCCAGCAGCACTTCCATCACACCCATTGCCAGTGCTGCGCCTTCCTGCGGATCCGTCCCTGCGGCAATTTCATCGATCAGCACCAGCGTCTGGTCATCGGCGTACTCCAGGATATGCCGCAATCGCAGCATCTGGGAGCTGAACGTGCTCAGATCCTGTTCCAGCGACTGATGATCTCCTATGGACGCAAACAACTGAACACCACGAAGCCGACAGCGACCCAGCGGATAAATTCCGCTTAATGCCATTGCAACTGCCAATCCGATAGTTTTCAACGCCACCGTTTTACCGCCGGCATTTGGTCCCGAAATTAAAAACCCTTTATGCTCTTCGGAAAAAGTGATGGACAATGGCACAACATTCGATTTACCTTTCTGAATGAGCAGCAGCGGGTGATACACTTCTGCGAACCGCAATTCAGGATCCTCCGTTAGCTCCGGCTGTTCTCCGCCGTAGGTTCGTGCAAATCGCACCTTTGCGTGCAAGGCATCCAGATGTCCCAGGATCTCCAGCGATCGCTGCCACCGATCCGCTTCAGCCGCAATTTCTGCCGTCAGCACCCGGAGAATGCGCTCAATTTCCCGGCGTTCCCGGTCGTGTAAAAACGCCAGCTCATTATTCAACTCGACAATAGAGGCTGGCTCCACAAACACAGTCATTCCCGACTTGGAGACGCCGTGCATAATGCCCGGCACTTTTCCTTTATGCTCCACCCGAACCGGGATGACATAGCGCCCTTCACGCTGCGTGACAAATTCATCACTCAAGACGCCGTCTTCCGCCAGCCGCCGCATAATCCGCTGCACTTTCTGCCGAATCACTGCACCCAGACGGAGCAGTTCTGCCCGGATCGCTCGCAGCTCTGCCGAAGCCTGATCCCGAACAGCAGCAGTATCATCGATCACTTCCCGAATATGTCTTTCCAGCAAACGATTTGCATAGAGCTCTGAGCAAAGCGCTGCCAGATGCGGCACTGCTTCCCGATAATGGAGCACTTCCTGCTTGACCAACCGGGAGAGTCGGATCACATCCCGAACTTTGAGAATTTCCGAGGGGGTCAGAAAGGCATCCTGGATACGGGCTTTTGCCAGCAGGGGGCGAATATCTTCCAGGGTATCAACGGCAAGTGGCACTCCCTGTTCCAACAACCACCAGAGCTCTCGCTGCCGCTCGTGTTCCTGCTGCACCCAGTAGATGTGGCGATCCGGGCGCGACTGCAAAATAATTTCTTTTCCAAGCTCTGAAACACACCCCTGGGCAATGTACTGGAGCAATTTTGGAAATTCCAGTTCCCGGAGTGTCTCTTCCTGAAGCTGCTCCTTTGAAAGCTGCTGCTGTGGAATCATTCGCTACTCAGCAACTGGCGCACCACCTGTTGCACGTGCTTGCCTTCTGCTTTCCCTCTCAGTACTTTCATCGCCGCCTGCATCACGCGCCCAAAATCTTTGATGCTGGTTGCCCCCACTTCTTCAATGATTCGGGCAATCTCCTGGCGCAATTCTTCCTCACTCAACTGCTTCGGTAAGAACTCTTCCAACACCTGTAACTCTGCTTTTTCCTGTTCTGCCAGATCCTGCCGACCGGCTTTTTCATACTGCTCGATTGCCTCCCGCCGCTTTTTGACACTGGTCAGCACCACCTGCAATTCACGATCTTCGGTGACCTCCTGACCACTTTTCTCCAGCTCCAGCAAAGCAGCATTGAGTAACCGCAGGGTACGCACTCGCACTTCATCCTTCGCCTTCATTGCTTCCTTGAGTTTCTCCATCACCGCTTGCCGCAGTCCCATCGCCTCCAACACGCCGTTTGTTCCACTTGTTCAATACTTGCTGTCGGTAATCGTTAAAAAAGCGCTGGCAAAGCGGCTAAACGTTTCCTTGTACGTTGTAGTGTAGAGTAAAACACAATAGAGG
>JALWUI010000160.1 GCA_027082775.1 Candidatus Kapaibacterium sp. | reverse complement strand
GTCCATACGCTGCATTGCCCAGTCGGGCAGCTTCTTCCTTCTCTGGAGCCAGTGCCAGGCTCAGAAGCAGCGCTGCTTGCTGTCGCAACGAGGCTGCGGGAGCCTGCAAGGCTTCCAGAACTGATTCCCAGCGCCCAGCAGCAGCCAGCAACTGCACCTGCCAGGGAGCAGGATGGGTCCGGTAAGCCTGTTCGATCCGGTCCGCAATAACGGCTGCGTGGTCAAAAAGGGCGCTCCAGCGATCCCATTCGCAGGGACGGGGATTGCGAATAGCGGCGTCCCAATCCCGCCTGTCTTCCGCCACCATTCGGAAGAGCCGGGTTACACCCTCCGTACCAGCGGCTGCCAGAAGGCGTGCGGCTTCGGCACAGCTTTTTCCCTGGAGCACCAGTGACTCCAGAAGCGATAGGGATTTCGGTGGTGGTGAGGGCAGTGCTTCCTTGCGATACCACCACAGTCGAACCAGCCGAAGTACTGTCTGCTGCAATCCGGGATCTGGAAGCAGTCCCACTATCTTCTGTTTCTGCTCCAGAGTTAATGTTCGTTGTTCCAGCTTTTCCAGAAACAGGTGACGCCAGCGATCGCGTGTCAGCCAGGAACGTGCGTCTGATGGTAGCGGCGGAGGATCGATTGCCCACGCGATAAGGGTATCCGTTCCGGTTTCCGTCGTGTCCAGTGCTAAGATGCCCGGTATATCCCACGCGTGAGGACCCTGATAACGCCGCAGCCGATTCAGAAAAGCAGGAGGAAAGCTGCTTGAAAGATGGGGTTTTGTTTCCGTAAGGAAGGCAATAGTGGCTTCAAAGAGCTCTTCGGAATATGCTGCTGTCCGCTCCAGCACTACTGGTAAAACTTCAGCAATCCGCCGCTGGAGCGCTTCATCGAGCGTCCACGCCAGGCGAACAATGGGGAACGTCAGCCGTTGAAGATCGGGATTGTCTGATGCCAGCCAGCTCAATGGGACATCCACGAGCAGTGTTTGCGCTACAGAGGAATCCTGGGCAACTACCGCCGGCGCAACGATCTCATAGATTTGCTGCAACTGTAAGCGTACGGCAGAAGAAATAGCGGTATCCCGCCAGAAGCGGCGAGTTAGTCGTGCAATTTCCATTTCTCGGCCAAGCAACTGACCGTTGTGGAGTGCCCGGATGATTTCTTCGAGCACAGGCTGGACATCAGTAGCCGTTCGGACAGTTTCCAGCTTTCGGAGTAACAGGTCGTCGTGTTTCATCGGTTTCACCGGATCGTTCGCTGCAAGGAAAAGCCCCATTCCAAGAACGACCCACCACGTGGTATGCTGGAAAAGGTGATAAACCCTCGATACCATTGCTGCGCTCCGTTGTTGCCCCATTGCCGGATCTTGCTGGAATGCTACATCACCTGATACCACGTTGCCCTCACACGCACGCTTTGCTGGGGACGAAGGGTTTTACAGCAGATTGATTGATCCCCTGCTACGGACAGTGTCCGGATAGCACAATTGCTCTGGTAGTCCGCTCTGGTGTGTAAACTTGCTCAACGGGAGATTGTTCTCGGATATGCTGTGCCTGCTCTCTTGCGGAGGAAGCAGAGATACAATTGGAGCAGGGAGTACCGTTTGCGGTATGAAAAGGGAAACATTCCTGCTTCTACCGGAGGAGAATGAGGAAATTGCCGCTGGTGACCAGGGAGCGTCTTACCGGGAGCGCCGACTTTCGTCGGCAAAGTAGATGCATACTGAAGTGTGCGCTCCCAGTAGATGCACGCCTAAGAGCGTGAGTTTTTCAGCAAACTGAGAGCGCCCCACTGGGAGCGTCCCTCACTGGGAGCACCGATTTTACTCGGCAAAGGATGCTCGGCAAAGGATGCTCGCTATAGGGTGCGCCTCAGGAAACGTGCAGGAGCGAAGCGATGTTTCGCCCAGTGGGCGACCAGCCGGGTCGCCCCTACCAGTGCAGAAATTCCCTCTCCTTCCGGGAGAGGGTGAGAGGAATGTACACTGAAATGTATGCTCCCATGCTTTGGAAATGGTGCTTGCAGGGAGTGCCGACTTTCGCCGGCAAAAAATGCACACTGAAGTGTGCGCTCCCAGTAGACTCCACTGGGAGCGCCGGCTTTAGCCGGAAAAAAATCACGCTAAGGATTTGCTCCCAGCCATTGGGAATGGCCTTTCATCGGCAAGCACAAAAATAGTAGAACAAGCCTCCCGGCTTGTCCTGGACAATCCGAAGGGTTGTCCTGCCAAGAAGGGTTGCACGCTGAAGTGTGCGTTCCTGGTGGATAGATGTTGCAATGTGTGCTCACAACGGATGGAGCATAAAGGTTCGGATGAGGTGTTCCACGCTCACGCCATAGAATTTGCTTTGCGGCAGGAAGAAGTTGCCGCAATACTGCACGAAAAAAAGCGTTTGCTCGTAGCGTGGTAATTGGTTGGGCAAGGATGCTGATCGGGAAATGGGTCGCTTCGTTTGTCTTGTAGGGATGTTGATCCTTCCCGCTTTGGCGTGGGCACAGTCACTAGAATACCGGGGAGGAGATCACGAGTTGCTCATAGCGCCGACAGCATACACAATGCCGAAGGGGTGGATTTATTTGACGAACTACGAATTGTTTTTTCTGAATGCTGGCTTTGCGGCGACGGATCGTACACATGTCAGTGCTTTTGTTTTGTTTCCCATGATTCCGGAGTTCTTGCGCACTTTGTCCATTGGTATGAAGCAGAACTATTGGTATTCCTCCTCCTTTGCCAGCGCCCTCTGGGGAGCGTATAACTTTGAGCTGGGAATCTTAGCGGTGGGGAATGCTTTTTCTGTTGGAACGATGCGGAGTAATGCGACGTTCAATGCTATCCTGATCGCCGACCTGAAGGAGTCCCCTGGAGCTGGATGGGGATTTTCACTGGGGGGTGCTATTGCGCTGAGCTCATCAGTTAAACTGTTGGGGGAATACTGGTTTTCGGGGGAAACCTTACGCGGCACCAGTTCGGGAGAAATTTTGGCACTGGGAATCCGCTTTTACGGCAAGCAGTTCTGCATTGACCTGGGAGGTATTCGCCCGGTAGGGGTTACGGGAGAGGATTCAAGTGACCTGATCGCTTTTCCCTATCTCAAAGGGACGTACATTATCCTGCCTGAAAAGTGATGCAAGAAAAAAGCCCCTTCGAGTGAAGGGGCTGTTACCGAAAATTCCGGAGTTAGTCGCGTTCTTTTTCCCGGCGGGCACGCTGAATACGTCGCAGCGCTTTCATCCGTTCGATTTTGCGCTGCTCAGAAGGCTTTAAGTAAAAGGTATGGCGGCGATATTCTCGCAAAATTCCGCTTCGTTCGTACTTTTTCTTGAAACGCTTGAGTGCCTTATCGATCGGCTCGTTGTCCTGTACTGTCACTCCGATCACTTTGCCTTTGACCTTTCCGTTTGTGAAACAAACTACTATTATTATGAGTGTGTCGAGGAAGCGTGCGATTCAGCAGTTGCATCTGGATTGAATTTTTCAATCAGTTTTTTCGTTTTCAGCTTTTCAAATTCCACAATAATGGCATAGCCACCACTGCTGGTAATAGCCTTTTGCCGGACAATACCAATGTCGTCCCATTGTTCGTGGTAAATAACGTCGCCGATTTTGAATTCCTTTGTGGGTGAATACTTGATAGCGTCTTCCGGATTGTATTGCTGTAATTGTTCCTGAGAGGATTTCGATTTCAGGAGCTCTAAGTTCACCAGTTGCGAGTGGCGACTTTTTGTACACCGTGCCCACTGGTGAGGAACACCTTCGATTTCGAAAGGCTCACCAATGAGTTCGTGTTTGGTTTCCTTCATCAGGAAGGGCGAAAACAGCATAACGTATTTTTTTCGGCGTCGACGTCGCTTCTTTTTTGGTTGTTCTTCCTGCTGTTGCGTCTGCTCCTCACCGTTCGCTGATGCTGTTTGCTGCTCCAACTCTTCAGCCTTTTTCTTCCGTGCCATAACCCGACGGTACTTTTGTTTTACAAAATTTGCGTAACTTGCAAGTTTTCAAACTTCCTTTGACGATTAAGTTGGATTTTCATTGAAAAAAGAAAAACGATCGTGGAGCGCCGGGAGCAAAATAGGGTACAGTTGAGTGTTGTCATTCCGCTATTCAACGAGGCAGAATCACTGCCGGAGTTGGTGGCAAAAGTGGATCAGGTATGCCAGTCTATTGCTCCGGATGCTTATGAAATTGTCGCAGTAGATGATGGTTCAACCGATGGCTCCTTTGCGGTGCTCCAGCAGTTGCTGGAGCAGTATCCGCGGTTACGGATCATTCGATTTCGGCGGAATTATGGGAAATCGGCAGCGCTGGCTGTTGGATTTGATCGAGCCCGCGGAGATGTTATCGTCACGATGGATGCAGATCTCCAGGATGATCCCGAAGAAATTCCCCGATTGCTGGCGAAATTAGAGGAAGGGTATGATCTGGTCAGCGGATGGAAAAAGAAGCGGTATGATCCGTGGCATAAAACAGTGCCGTCTAAGCTGTTCAATTGGGTGACGTCGATCGTGAGCGGTGTTCGATTGCACGACTTTAACTGTGGACTCAAGGCGTATCGCAAAGAAATAGCAAAACGGTTGCGGGTATACGGTGAGATGCATCGGTATTTGCCGGCAATTGCCCACCTGATGGGATTTCGGGTTACGGAGATTCCAGTGCGTCACCATCCGCGGAAGTATGGGCGTTCCAAATTTGGCGCCGGACGCTTTATCAAGGGTTTTTTAGATCTCCTGACGGTGGTGCTGACCACCCGGTTTGCCCGCCGTCCGTTGCATTTTTTTGGCTCTATTGGTATTCTGATGGCAGTGGTGGGCTTTGGGATTGATTTGTATTTGACCATCGAGTGGATATTGGGAAAAACATTCTTGAGCAATCGTCCCTTAGCCCTGTTGGGGATCGCTTTGATTATCGTTGGTGTCCAGTTTATATCGCTGGGGCTGCTGGCAGAAATGATTGTGCAGCAGCAAGCGGGTTCAGCAGAAGATTATCTCATAGAGTGGGAGAGTCCGCAATGAGCAGATGGATGGTGTTGGCTTGGTGCCTGCTGGTGAATACGCTGAGCGTGCAGGCACAGTATCCGATGCGGGTTTCGGCAGGATTGTCCACCTTCTGGATTAATGGGGCGAACCCCGCCCGGGAAACCCTGGCTTTTCTGGGGGGAGGATTTTCCGGAGCGCAGTCAGGAGTGGCGGTGAAATTAGCGTTCCCAGAAGCGCTTTCGGTATTGCCATCGCTTCCACTGGATATTGTACTTTTTGCAGAGACCATTTTCTTCCGCGGGCGAGAGCGGTATCCTTATCCCAACGCGAACCTGTATCGCAGCTTCGGCATTGATGTTGCTTCGCTGTCTGTAGGACTGGAGCGAACCTTTGTCCACTTCTCTTCGTTGACCTCTGCTTTTGCGGGGATGGAAATCCGCGGAGCTCTGGTCTCACGGGGATTGTTTGAACAGCGATTTGTCCGGTTGAATGGGGAAATTATTGAGCGAAACACGTACACCGTGCGGACAAAGACAACAGCGTGGCGTCTGGGTCTAACGATGCGGGTGGGAGTGCGTGGCAAGTTTGATCCTGATTTCGCTATGGAAGCTTCGATTGGGTACTCTGCATTAAACCTGTTGGGTCGCCAGCCAGAACGTGGAGAATTGTTAACCCCCGATCCAACATTAGAAGTTCAGGAACGAATTGTCGCTGGTGTCGTTTCATCCATAATGATTCTGTACTACTGGCGGTGAGAACGGGCGATGGAAATTAAGACAGATTGTCGTTTTTTCCGGGGAGATATTCCGTGTGCGCCTCATAAGGAATACGGGGTACATTGCGCGAATTGTTCCTATTATGAGCCGATTGAGCATCGGATTCTGATGATCAAACTGGGCGCAATTGGCGACGTTATCCGAACCACAGCATTACTCCGGCGAATTCGGGCGGAAATGCCCGGAGCAAAGATTTATTGGTTGACCTACTATCCTGACGCGGTGCCCCGGCAGTGGGTGGATGAAGTGCTCCCATTCTCGCTGGAATCAGTGTTGTCACTGGAAACGATCCCTTTTGATTGGGTGATCAATCTGGACAAAGATCACTATGCGTGCGCGCTGACGCGTCGGCTCCAATATCAGCGACTTTCTGGATTTACGGTCCGGGATGGCGTGATTGTTCCGGCAGATCATCGAGCTGAGCCGAAGTATCTTACCGGATTATTTGACGACATCAGTCAGCAGAATCCTCATTCGTATCTGGAGGAAATTTTTTACATCTGCGGCTGGGAGTTCCGGGGAGAGGAATACGTCATCGAACCAGAGCCGGCACCTGTGGTGATTCCGAATGAGGGAAAACCAATTATTGCGATGAACCCCGGTTGTGGCAAGCGGTGGATTTCCCGGCAATGGTCGCCTGATCGGTGGAAGACGTTGATTCGGCTGTGCCAGAAAGAGCAGTTGTTTCCGATGGTGGTTGGGGGCAAAGAGGATGAAGAGCTAAATCGGCACATTGCTGATGAAACCGGCGCTTTTTATCCGGGAACATTTCCGCTACGCCAGTTCTTTGATCTGATTGCCCGCGCAGATGTGTTGGTAACACCCGTGACAATGGCGCTCCACGTAGCGCTGGGTGTCAAAACGCCGGTGGTGGTTTTTGTGAACATTTTTAATCCGGCGGAGTTTGAACTTTACAACCGCGGGATTTTGCTCCTGCCGGAGAAACCGTGCCGCTGCTACTTCCGACAGCGGTGTGTCAATCCAGAGTATTTTTGTCTCGATTATTTGTCTCCAGATACGGTTCTGGAAGCAGTGATGCAGTTGGTCAAAAAGAGTACCGGTTCACAACTGGAAGTTTCATCCCCTGCTCGTTAATGCCAGAGGATTGGTCGTATCCGAAGTGGCGTGATATTGCCGGAAAGGAAACAGCGAAGGTATCATAAAGTAGATGGGAACGAATGGCAAAGAGCAAACGACAAAAACAGCGTTCAGGATTGCTCGGATGGATGCAGCAACATCCGGATTTTACGCTGTGTCTGGGCATAGCATTGCTGATCTATCTGTTTTTTGCTCCAGTGATTTTTGGCGTTGGGAGTTTTGCGTCGCCGGATATGGTGACCATTATGAGCCTGCGCCCGTACGTATCTGCTGTTGAAGCACGAGGAGAATTCCCTCAGTGGATTCCTTACATTTTTAGTGGGATGCCCAGTTATGCTGCCCTGTTGGTAACCGGCACACGGTGGTGGGATCTGCTTGCACTGGTAGTCTTTGGAGTTGCAAAATTGATTGGAGCCATTCTTTCCAGCGATACAGCGCGGGTAGCAACTTACTATGCGGTTTATGGCATTGGGATGTATTGGTTTATGCGGTCGAAGCAGCACGAGCGATTCGTGGCTGCTTTTACGGCGATTGCTGCCGTTTTTTCAACCTTTGTGATTGTCTGGGTTATGATTGGGCACAATACCAAGCCGGCAGCACTGATGACTTATCCATACATTTTGTTGCTGATGGAGCGGCTGCAAACGAAGCGTTTCCCGTGGCTGTTTGCGCTTTTGCTGATCTTTGCTCTCCACGTGCTGTCGGGATCAGCTCATATGCAGCTTATTTTTTATGCAATGCTGACATTTGGACTGTATCTCCTTGTAGAAATCTTTGCCGCCTGGCGGAAGGGAAATTCCGTATGGATTCCAGTGCGGTCCGGTCTCTGGATGGCGGTTGCTGCTGTTATTGCTGTTGGAATGAGTGCCGATCGGTATTTTTCCATTCAGGAGTATACGCCGTATTCGACTCGCGGTTCCACTTCCATTCTGGCGAAAGATTCTGCACAGGTGTCCGATGGTGGGCTGGACTATGAGTATGCGACTAATTGGTCGTTTAGCCCCGAAGAAATGATCACCTTTTTGATCCCGAACTACTTCGGGTTTGGCAAGCTTCCGTACAAAGGGTCATTGACCGGTAATCGAGAAGTGCACCTGCATACTTACTGGGGACAGATGCCCTTTACGGACGCAGCGAATTATATGGGCATTGGCGTTTTAATCCTGGCGATTCTGGGCGTTATTCTTTACCGCAGGGAGCCACTGATCTGGTTTCTGGTCGCTCTTTCCGGATTGTCCCTTTTGTTGTCGTTCGGCAAAAACTTCCCGATCCTGTATGATCTGTTTTTCTACTACGTGCCGCTGTTTAATAAGTTCCGCACTCCCAGCATGGCGCTGGTAATGCTTCAGTTTGCAGTGCCGATTCTGGCAGGGTACGGGATAACAGGCATTATTCGGGGGATTCAGCAGAAGGGGCAGCAGCAACGGATTCGGAAATTGCTGCAGGGAGCACTCATCTTTTCTATCGTGTTTTTAGCTGCTGGTGTTCTCTTTGCTTTGCTTGGAAGTGATGCCTATATCGAGGCAGTCAAAAACAGCGCAACGGGGAAGCAGTTGCCCGCCGCTTTGCGTTCCTTTATCTATCGCCAGATGATTCAGGATTGGCTGGTGACTGCATTGATCGCTGTTGCATTTGTGGCAACGTTTATAGCATACACCAGAAACCGGTTGCGTCCTCAATGGTTTCTGATTCTCCTGTTTGGATTGTTAATCTTTGATCTCTGGCGAGTTGCTCGTCGACCGATGGAAGTTCCTGAAAAGCCGCTGGAAGAAACGGTGTTTCGAGAAACGGATGTGATTCGCTATCTAAAAAGTGACACCACGTTGTTCCGCATCGCTGATTTTACAGCCCCGTCACCTAATTATCCGGCGTACTTTTTTCTCCAGCACATCCACGGCTACAGCTCTGCTAAAATGCGGATCTATCAGGATTTGCTGGATGTGGCGGGCAAAGGGAGCGGCAACGCAATCATTAATCCATTTCTGTGGAACGTGCTCAATGTGAAGTACATCGTTGTGGAGCGCGAGCTTCAGGATTTTGCGCCGGGACTGCAATTGGTTGCCCGGTCGCAGGAAAAGCAGGCGGTGGTGTATCGAAATTTGCTGGCATTGCCGAGAGCATTTTTTGTAGACTCTGTTGCCGTTGCCAAACCCTTAACGATCTTAGAGCATTTGCGAGACGGTGATTTCCGCCCAACGGCTGTTGCCTTTGTGGAAAGTCCACTGGAGCAGCCAGTTGAACCTGTAAGGGGAAAAGCTACGGTCCGGATAACGCAGTATTCAGAGCACCGTATTGTGTTAGAAACCCAGACGGAAGCGCCGCATTTTCTCTTTCTGAGCGAGCCGTACTATCCTCCAGGGTGGCATGCTACTATCGATGGCAAAACGGTGCCGATTTACAAAGCGAATTACGCATTTCGTGGACTGGTGGTGCCGGCTGGCACCCACCGCATCGAGTTTCGGTATTACTCCGAGGCTTTCGCGCTGGGCAAGAATATCAGTCTGGGATTGAACGTCGTCTTCCTGATCGCCTTTTTTATTCTGTACCGTTATCAGAAACAGCGACGTTAACCGTCCTTTGCCCAGAGTGAAAAACAAGCGGGGGACGCACGATGGATCTGGCAGAAGTTGAGAAAATCATTCAGGAACAGAAAGACAAAGGGCGTTTTATCGTTGAGCTTCCAGAAGAAGTATGGGACACGCTGACGCCTCAGGAGGCAAAGATCTTAGCGCGGAAATTTCAGCGTGGTACGATGGTAAAATTGCCACGCGATGAAGTAGAATTTTTTGAGTGGCTGCGGGAAGAAGCGCCGGAGGTGTGGGAAGATTTGTGGGGGGATGTTGCGGCAGAAGGAGAATTGTACAGCGTGGGAATGGGATTGCTTCCGGAAATTGTGGCGCAGGGATTTCCAATTTGCGACCTGATGTTTGTTCCGAATTTTTACTTTACGTACAAACACATTACCCCTTCTGAGGGACAGGCGCTGCTGGCGATGATACTGGATAAGGTCGAGAAAGGGGAAGAGCTGAGCTTAGCAGAACGTTTTTTATATGAGGTGCAGCAGGCTCCGATCGATCTGTGGCATTTTGCCTATTTGTACAACGTGAGTGTCGAGCAGGCAAAAGAAGCCGTGATGGATTTGATCGAGGGAGGCGCATTGCGACATACGCCCACGCGTGATGAGCTGTCCGATTACCTGATCTTCGAGGATGAATGAACCCATTCGGGTGCGGAAGTTTGGGGGCACCTCCGTTGGTACGGTCCGGGGACTGAGGAATACCATCGATATTCTGGAGCAGTCTGAAGAGGAGATCCAGTGGGTCGTTGTGTCGGCGTGTGCAGGCATTACCGACCAATTGGAACAGTTAGCACACCGTGCAGCCTTTGGTAATGAGGAAGAATGGCAATCCATGCTGGACTCCATTCAGCAGCATCACCAGGCACTTTTGCACCACGTACTTTCTGCTGAGGAATTTGCTACCGTGTGGCAAGCCTTGCAGCCGTGGTTCCACCAGTTGCATCGATTAGCTCAGGGCGTTGCCTATTTGCGCGAATTGACCGATCGGCAATTGGCAGCATTCGTTGCGTTCGGAGAGTTGCTGTCCAGTACCTTTATTGCAGCGATTCTGGAATATCGAGGCGCTGACGTGCAATGGGTCGATGCACGGACGCTGCTTCGAACCAGACCAGACCGATGGATTGAAGCAGCTTTACAATGGGAGCTTTCGCAACAACAGGTGCGACAATTCTGGACGCACCATCGTGATCCTTCCGCTCGAATTTTTGTTACTCAGGGATATATTGCACGGAATGAGCAGGGGCACACAACGGTTTTTGGACGGGGTGGATCGGACTATTCTGCCGCCGTTTTTGGTGCCTTGCTGCAGGCACCTGTTATCGAGATCTGGACGGACGTTCCCGGTATTCTCACCGCTGATCCTCAGGTTGTTCCGGAGGCGCAGCCACTTCCACAATTGTCGTTCACAACGATGCGGCGAATGGCGCTGTTTGGCGCAAAAGTGCTGCATCCGGACACCTTAGGACCGGCAGAGCAGGCGCGAATACCGGTGTACATTCGCAGTACGCTGGATCCAGCAGCGCCCGGCACTGAAATACGAGCGCAAACGCAATGGAATGCGCCAGCATTGTTTGCTCTTGCTCTCCGCCCCGAACAACCGCTGCATTACGGAACAGCAGGGACACCGGAAAACGCAACGGGGTGGCTGCTTCAGCAGTATCCTGATGTGACAGTGATGGTGGGAGGGCAGGGGATGGTTGCCCACTCGTGCGATGTCGTAACGTGCTTTGGCTCCTCATTAACGGCAAACGTGTTGCAGCGAATTTTCGAGCGATTGGCAGATCTTCCAGTGTCCTTTGTCCAGATGAGTGCTGAATTTGACGTCTGCGTGCTGGGTGTGCCGGCGGCTCTGGGAGAAACGGTGGTTCAGCGTTTGCATCCTTTGTGTTTACAGTCTCTGGAACAACAGTTGTGGCAGGAATGAACGTTGTGGTCTTTGCTGGTGGGGTTTCCCGGGAGCGACCGGTGTCGTACGTAAGCGGTCGTGAAGTAGCACTGGCGCTTGAACGAAACGGGCATACGGTGACGGTCGTTGATCCAGCCCTGGGCGTTGGCGGTGTCATTTCCGATGTGCAATCAATGGGAGAATCGATTCCTCCGCTTCCTGAGGGAAATGCGCTCTCGCGGTATTTAGAAGCGTTGCAATTGCCGGTGGTGCAGCAGGCGGATATTGTGTTTGTAGCGCTACACGGACGGTACGGAGAGGATGGGACCGTCCAGGCATTACTGGAAATAGCAGGTATCCCGTATACAGGCAGCGGCGTGAGCAGCAGTGCGACAGCAATGGACAAGGTTCTCTCCAGGCAGATTTTTGACGGCGTCGGTATTCCGCAGCCACCCTGGTGTTCGGTCACAGCGCAGGATGCGGAAGATCCACAACGGCTGGAGCATTTGCGTACCATCTATGGCAACGATCTGGTGGTGAAGCCCGGTGATGAGGGGTCCAGTTTCGGAATCACGATTGTACGAGATGGGGATACTGCGGCATTGCAACAGGCAATTCGGTTCGCGGCACAATTTTCTGAGACGGTACTGGTGGAACGGTATATTCCGGGGCGAGAATTAACTGTTGCAATCGTGGAGGGACTGGATCCCTTGCCGGTGGTGGAAATTGTGCCGAAAAACGGGTTTTACGATTATGAGCACAAGTATCAGAAGGGGAAAACCGAGTATCTTTGCCCCGCACCTTTAGAGGAGACAGCCATTCAGACGTTGCAAAGGCTTGCGCAGCAGGCGCATCAGGCATTGGGGTGTGAAGTCTTTAGTCGGGTGGATTTCCGGATGGATGAGCAGGGGGTGTTCTTCTGTCTGGAAGTCAACACCATTCCGGGGCTGACGCCGCTCAGCCTGCTGCCAAAAGCAGCCGCCGCAGCCGGCGTTTCCTTTGAACAGTTGTGTCAGATACTCATAGAGCGGTCAATGGAACGATTTCGGAGGCGATTCGATGGCAGCCAGTCGTAAAGATTTTCATCTCTTTGGTCTTGGCAATGCTTTGTTAGACATCCAGGTAGCGGTGGATGAGGATCTGTTGCGTCAGTTACAGGTGCCGAAAGGCACAATGGCGCTGGTGGATCACGAGGAGCAACGAGATCTCATAGCGCAGCTTCAGCAGCAGATTGTGCAGCGCAGTAGTGGTGGATCAGCAGCGAACACCGTTATTACCTTTGCCCGACTTGGAGGACGTGCCGCTTATGGTACCATTCTTGGGAATGATGAACTGGCGGATTTCATCGCACAGGAATTTGCGGCACTGGATATTGCTCTATTTGCACCGCGCCATTCCGAACTTCCAACCGGTAGTTGCCTGGTGCTGATCACCCCGGATGCAGAGCGTACGATGAAGACAGCGCTGGCAGCCAATCTCCATTTTTCGCCAGAACACGTGGTCGAAGAGGCGCTCCAGCGATCGGAGTGGCTGTATGTGGAAGGGTATAAGTTTTCGGAACAGTCGGGCGCAGAAGCGATCGACCGGGCAATTTTCTATGCACAACGGCACGAGACGGAGGTCGCCGTGACGGTTTCCGATGTGTTTATCATTGAGCATTTTCGCCGGGAAGTGGAACAATCTCTGAATGCTGCTCGAATCGTGTTCTGTAATGAGCAGGAAGCAATGACGCTTACGGAGCAGGAAACGCCGGAGCGAGCGTTTCGGGCACTCAGCCGCCGTGTTGCCTGTGTCATTATGACTCGGGGAGCTGAGGGATCGTGGATCTGGTGGGAAGGACGGGAGTATCGGATCCCGGCGTATCCTGCAAATCCGGTAGACACAACGGGTGCTGGCGATACGTATGCTGCTGCTTTCCTGTTTGCGGTGGTACAGGGCAAATCACCGGAAGTTGCTGGCCATTTCGCATCACTGGCAGGGGCACGGGTTGTGTCGCAGTTCGGCGCGCGGCTTTCCTCGGAGCATATTCAGGAGCTGAAACAGTTGTTCCCGGTGATGGAGAAAACGCTGCAGTATGGGAAAACGCATAAGCGGCAAGTG